>NZ_CP090836.1:285000-585000 GCF_021491915.1 Paracoccus everestensis
TCCGCGAAAGCTATTTAGGTAGCGCCTCGGACGTATCCCTCGGGGGGTAGAGCACTGCATGGATGATGGGGGCCCACAGCCTTACTGAGTCTAAGCAAACTCCGAATACCCGAGAGGACTATCCGGGAGACACACGGCGGGTGCTAACGTCCGTCGTGGAGAGGGAAACAACCCTGACCAACAGCTAAGGCCCCCAATTCGTGGCTAAGTGGGAAAGCATGTGAGACTTCCAAAACAACCAGGAGGTTGGCTTAGAAGCAGCCATCCTTTAAAGATAGCGTAACAGCTCACTGGTCTAATCAAGAGGTCTTGCGGCGAAGATGTAACGGGGCTCAAGCCACGAGCCGAAGCTTTGGATGTGCATTTATGCACGTGGTAGCGGAGCGTTCTGTGATATAGGACGCTGCCTCTTCTGACCCTTCGGGGGCAGCGGAGGCAATGTTCTGACTGTGAAGCTGGGCCGTGAGGCATCCGGTGGAGTGATCAGAAGTGAGAATGTTGACATGAGTAGCGACAAACAGGGTGAGAGACCCTGTCGCCGAAAGTCCAAGGGTTCCTGCTTAAAGCTAATCTGAGCAGGGTAAGCCGGCCCCTAAGGCGAGGCCGAAAGGCGTAGTCGATGGGAACCAGGTTAATATTCCTGGGCCAGGAGATGGTGACGGATCCCGAGGGTAGTTCGATCTTAACGGATTGATCGGGCTGCTTAGGGGTTCCTGGAAATAGCCCTCCACAAGACCGTACCCTAAACCGACACAGGTGGACTGGTAGAGAATACCAAGGCGCTTGAGAGAACCACATTTAAGGAACTCGGCAAAATACCTCCGTAAGTTCGCGAGAAGGAGGCCCGATTGGTGCGCAAGCATCGGTCGGGGGCACAAACCAGGGGGTGGCGACTGTTTACTAAAAACACAGGGCTCTGCGAAGCCGCAAGGCGACGTATAGGGTCTGACGCCTGCCCGGTGCCGGAAGGTTAAAAGGAGATGTGCAAGCATTGAATTGAAGCCCCGGTAAACGGCGGCCGTAACTATAACGGTCCTAAGGTAGCGAAATTCCTTGTCGGGTAAGTTCCGACCTGCACGAATGGCGTAACGACTTCCCCGCTGTCTCAAATGTGGACTCAGCGAAATTGAATTGTCTGTGAAGATGCAGACTTCCCGCGGTTAGACGGAAAGACCCCATGCACCTTTACTACAACTTCGCACTGGCATCAGGATTGCGATGTGCAGGATAGGCGGTAGACTTTGAAGCGGGGACGCTAGTCCTCGTGGAGTCATCCTTGAGATACCGCCCTTCGCACTCTTGATGTCTAACCGCGGCCCGTTATCCGGGTCCGGGACCCTGCGTGGTGGGTAGTTTGACTGGGGCGGTCGCCTCCCAAACAGTAACGGAGGCGCGCGAAGGTTGGCTCAGAGCGGTCGGAAATCGCTCGTTGAGTGCAATGGCAGAAGCCAGCCTGACTGCAAGACTGACAAGTCGAGCAGAGACGAAAGTCGGCCATAGTGATCCGGTGGTCCCGAGTGGAAGGGCCATCGCTCAACGGATAAAAGGTACGCTGGGGATAACAGGCTGATGATGCCCAAGAGTCCATATCGACGGCATCGTTTGGCACCTCGATGTCGGCTCATCTCATCCTGGGGCTGGAGCAGGTCCCAAGGGTATGGCTGTTCGCCATTTAAAGAGGTACGTGAGCTGGGTTTAGAACGTCGTGAGACAGTTCGGTCCCTATCTGCCGTGGGTGTTGGAGACTTGAGAGGAGTTGCCCCTAGTACGAGAGGACCGGGGTGAACGTTCCACTGGTGGACCTGTTGTCGTGCCAACGGCAGTGCAGGGTAGCTATGAACGGACAGGATAAACGCTGAAGGCATCTAAGCGTGAAGCCCCCCTCAAAACAAGGTCTCCCTTGAGAGCCGTGGAAGACCACCACGTCGATAGGCCGGAGATGTACGTGCAGCAATGCATTCAGTTGACCGGTACTAATGGCTCGATAGGCTTGATTTGATCCGGAAGAAGACAGACTTCCGTGTGCGCAGGCACACAGAACTGAAATCTTCCAACGCATCCTTGGACAACATCGTCCCGCAATCCCCCAAAAGGATCGCGGGACAACGCTGATCGCCTCTTTCCCGGTCTGGTGGCCCTAGCGCGAGCAAAACACCCGATCCCATCCTGAACTCGGCCGTTAAGTGCCGCTGCGCCGATGGTACTGCGTCTCAAGACGTGGGAGAGTAGGTCACCGCCAGACCTGGAAAGACGCGATAAAATCTCCCTGAAAACGATGAAAAAACCGACACCGACAACCCTGCCGCGGGGTAGAGCAGCCCGGTAGCTCGTCAGGCTCATAACCTGAAGGCCGCAGGTTCAAATCCTGCCCCCGCAACCAACACTAATTCAGAAACAAGAACAAAGCCTTCCAACCCCGCCTCGCGCGGGGATTTCTGCGTTCGGGTCATTGTATGCGCAGTCTGCCCAGTCGCCAGGCGCAACAAGCTCGCAAGGGATCCATACAGGTCGATCGCCAGACGCTTGCCGCCATCTTCGGTCTCGACGGGCATCAGAACGATCTTCTCCACCAAGGCCCGCAGCGCCTCCTTGACCTCTTCCTGCCCCTGGGCGTCGGAAAGACCTCGGATCAGCTGGCTGACCCGCTTGCGGTATGTCTTCGCCATTGTTGGGTGGAAACGCACCGGATCGGGAGCGGGGGCGGAAGACAGCACTCCTTCCAGCTCCCTCCGCCGGGCGTCCAGTTTGATCATCCGATCCTTCACCTGCCCTGCAGGCACGCCCGCAATGATCGCGTCAACCAGCTTCTTGTGATCGCCGGCGACCTGGTGGAGTTCCTTCTCCAGTCCCGCACGTCCGGCATAGGCACCCGCCTGCAGGCGGGTGCGCTCCGCGGTATATTCCTCGCAGAAGATCCGCACTGCCTCCTCGTCCATCAGGTGATGCTCGAGAGCCTCTAGCACTGACTGCTCCAGCACGTCGCGGCGGATCGTCGTCATGTTCGTGCAGACGGCTGCGCCCTTGTTTCGGGCAGCCGAGCAGCCGAAGGCGTCCTTTGTCACCTTGGAAAAGCCCGAGCCGCAGCAGCCACATTGCATCAGCCCCGAAAACAGGAACTTCGGCCGTCGCCGATCCCAGACCGGGATGCCGGTGTTGTCTGACGTCAGCGCCCATGGGACAGATTAGGCAGATTGCGTGACGGAGGGTTTTTGGCTCATCGTAGCCTTTATGGAGCGAAGATGAGCAAGAAGCCCATGACGACGAAAGCCGAGGCGGAGAAGGCGGTCAAAGATATCCGCCGGGCGACGCGTAAGATCCACAACGCCGAAGAGAAGATCAGGATTGTCTTGACCGGGCTTCGGGGCGAGGACAGCATTGCGGAGCTGTGCCGTCGCGAAGGGATCGCCCAGAGCCTGTATTACAGCTGGTCGAAGGAATTCCTCGAGGCCGGCAAGAAGCGCTTGGCCGGCGACACGGCGCGCCAGGCAACCAGTGGCGAGGTCAAGGACCTGCGCGCCGAGGCACTGGCGCTCAAGGAGGTTGTGGCCGACCTCACCCTTGAGAACCGGCTGCTCAAAAAAAACACGAGCGGGGCTGGGGGCGAGCACGCATGAGATATCCAGCGTCCGAGAAGCTCGAGATCATCCGCATCGTCGAGCAATCCCACCTGCCGGTCCGTCAGACTTTGGCGCAGATCGGGGTGCCGCCCACGACCTTTTACCGGTGGTATGATCGATACGTCGAGCACGGCCCGGAAGGGCTGGAAGACCGCCCCTCACGACCGTCCAGGGTCTGGAACCGCATTCCCGACGCTGTACGGGACCGGATTGTCGCTCTGGCGCTCGAAGAGCCGGACCTGTCGCCGCGGGAACTGGCCGTTCGCTTCACGGATACAGAAAAGTATTTCGTGTCAGAAGCGTCCGTGTATCGGCTGCTGAAGTCCTATGACCTGATCACCAGCCCGGCCTATGTGGTTGTCAAGGCCGGGAACGAGTTCAAGGACAAGACCACCCGGCCAAACCAGATGTGGCAAACCGACTTCACCTATCTCAAGGTGACAGGCTGGGGATGGTTCTACCTGTCTACCGTGCTGGATGACTTTTCTCGCTATATCGTTGGCTGGAAGCTGTGCACCAGCATGGCGGCGGACGATGTCAGCGCAACGCTTGATATCGCGCTCGCTGCATCCGGATGTGACAGCGCCGCCGTGCTGCACAAGCCGCGGCTGCTCAGCGACAATGGCCCGTGTTACATCGCCGGTGACCTGGCCGAATACCTCGAAGAAAATGGCATGAACCATGTCCGCGGCGCCCCCAATCACCCTCAGACGCAGGGCAAGATCGAGCGCTGGCACCAGACCCTCAAGAACCGCATTCTGCTGGAAAACTATTACCTGCAAGGCGAGCTTGAGGCAGCCATCGCCGCCTTTGTCGAGCATTACAACAACCACCGCTATCACGAGAGCCTCGGCAATCTCACACCCGCTGACGTCTACTTCGGGCGCGGGCCGGCCATTCTGGCAGAAAGGGAGAAGATCAAGAAACTGACCATCCAAAGCCGGCGCTTGAACCATCAGTGCCAGGCAGCATAACCTCAACCTACAGAGCCAGAGCCCTCCAGACCAAAATCAGGCTGCCTGTTCCAAATCATTCGACGACGGACACTCTCGCCTCGATCCGACTTCGCACGTGATACCCGGACCAGTGCTTCCAGGTGGCCCGACCGAAGCGTCTGGTTGCCTGGAGGATGTCGTTGCGGGCGCGAGCGGCCGGGCAGTCTTTCTTCCAGAGGCGTCCGTTCTTGCGGATCGGGATGACGGCCGTGCCGCCGCGATCCAGGATTGCGGTGTGGCATCGCCGGATGTCGAAGGCACCGTCGTCGGTCACGGTGCCGATCTGTTCGTCTGGTGGGATCTAATCCAGGAGGCCCGGCAGCACGGGGCTGTCACCCTCACGGCTCGAGGTGAACTCCACCGCCCGGATGTCACCGGTAGCTGTGTCCATCGCCAGATGGACCTTGCGGTATTGGCGCCTGCGGTGTGTGCCGTGCTTGCGCGCCAGCCACTCTCCGTCACCCCCGAACTTGACCCCCGTGCTGTCCACCAGCAGGTTCAGCGGTCCTTGCGCGCGGCGGCTGGATATCTGAACGGTAAGGGTCTTCTGCCTGCGGCTCAGCGTAGAGAAGTCCGGCACCGACCAGTCGAGCCCAGCCATCTTCAAGATGCTGGACACCATGCCCGTGCATTGCCGAAGTGGCTGACCAAAGAGCACCTTCACCATCAGGCAGAACTGGATCGCCGCATCGGAGAACACAGGCGGGCGGCCAGGCCGCCCCGCCTTGTTCGCCACCCACGCCATGTCCTTGTCCAACCAGATCAGCAGCGATCCCCGCCGCCTCAGAGCATCGTTGTAGGATTTCCAGTTCGTCGTGCGGTATCGGACAGTTTCAGGCTTCGTCATGCCAGAACGCTTAACCTACAGCAGCCCCAGCGTGAATCCTGGCTTGGACGAGTTCTGCAACAACGCCATCCTGACCTTCCCGGCGTCTCTTCGGTGGTAGATGCCCCTGCCGCGTGGCGCGGCTGCTACGAAGCGCTTGATCCTTGTCCCGTTGTTTGTGCCGGTGCCCTATTTTGTTCATAGGCGCGCGCCGCTTCAATCAGGTTCTGAAGGAAGCTTGTCCGGTCTTGGCTTCCCCTCTGCTGATCAATCCAACTCCAAGCATCACGCGGCAGGCCCATGCGCACCCAAGCTTGCCCACTGCCCTGGTAATCCTCCCCGTTTTAACGGGGCGCAGACGTAGAATTCACGCGGCCATTCTCAGCTTCATGGCAGGGGTGATCCCGCCGATGCCCATGTTGGGGCGTTCGTTGTTGTAGGTCCAGAGCCACTCGGTGGCGATGTTCTGCACCTCCTCGATGGTTTCAAAGATGTATAGGTCCAGCCATTCGTGCCGGACTGTCCGGTTGTAGCGCTCGACGTAAGCGTTCTGCTGCGGCTTTCCGGGCTGGATATAGGTCAGGGTAATGCCCTTGTCCTCGGCCCATTCCATCAGACGGCCACTGATATATTCCGGGCCGTTATCAACCCTGATCGCCTTTGGTGCTCCCCGCCATTCGATGATTTGGTTCAGGGTCCGGACGACGCGCTCGGCCGGCAGCGAGAAGTCCACCTCGATGCCCAGGCCCTCGCGGTTGAAGTCGTCCAGGACGTTCAGAAGACGGAAGGCTCGCCCGTCCCCAAGGCGATCTGCCATGAAGTCCATGGACCAGACCGCGTTGGGAGCTTCCGGCACAGCCAGTTCCTCGGACTTCTCCCGCTTCAGCCGCTTGCGAGGCGTTCGCCATGGTCACTCGGACCAGTGGCGTTCCATGGCTCACTCCTCAGGTTCAGTTCCAGCTCACGATAGATCCGGTAGACGCGTTTGTGGTTCCAACCATGGCCCTGGACGTTGCGCAGATACAGGAAACACAAGCCAAAGCCCCAAGTCTTCCTGGTCTTGGTTAGCCCAATGAGCAGGTCGGCGATCTGCTCGTTCTCGTTGTCGCGCTTCGGGCTGTAGCGGAAACAGGTCTCGCTGACGCCGAATGCCCGGCAAGCCAGCGCAATGCTGATCCCCTTCGTCGCCACAGCCTTTGCGGCCAGCTCGCGACGCTGAGCTGGCCGCGTCACTTTTTTCCAAGCGCCTCCCGGAGCAGATCGGCTTGCATGCTCAGATCGGCAAACATGCGCTTCAGCCGCCGGTTTTCGTCCTCCAGTAACTTCATCTGGCCCATCATGGATGCATCCATGCCGCCATACCTGGCACGCCATTTGTAAAACGTCGCGCTGCTGATCCCATGCTCGCGACACAGTTCAGGCACAGGCAAACCACCCTCGGCCTGACGCAGCACGCCCATGATCTGGGCCTCGGTGAAACGGGTTTTCTTCATCTGAATCTCCTCGTCCAACTTGCCGAGAAAATTCTACTTCCGCATCCCTTTAACCATAGGGAGGATTACCACAGGATCACCCTTGCCTTGCTTATTCAGAAAGGCTTCGCGCCAGCCAAACCGCGGCGGCGGCGCAATCCCAGACGGCGGGCCAGTGCGGAAACACTGACGTCCGGTTCCAAGCGGTGACTGCCTGTGCCTTGAAGGCATCTGACCAGCGGCGTCACTTGCCAACCGGCGCACCGTCGAGCCGCTCGACGACTGCCTTGACCAACTGAAAGCTACCAGTCGCAGGCATAGTCGTGGAACTAGGCGTAGGCATGGAACCTCAGCGATCAGACCAATGTCCAAACCCTCTTCGACCACGCACGCCATCAACCCACGGGTCTCCTTTCCGCTAAGGAGGTCTTTTCCATTCGCCTGCATCTCGCAAAAAATGCTATACCGCTTCTACTGCAAAACCCGAAAGTTCTCGTGGGTTATGACGCGGAAGTTGTCGGAGACCTTGTCGCGGAATTTTGTCCATTCCTGCGGGATGGTTTCACGCATGAATGCAAGGATGGCGTCGGCGAACTGCTTCTGACTTGGGTAGTAGCGGTTGTGGGTAACGTATTGATGCAAGACAGCCCAAAGCCGCTCAATCGGATTGAGATGAGGGCAATAGGGTGGCAGCTGGATCAGATGGATACGGCAAGCTGTCTTGGCGAGGAAGGCTCTGACATCGGGTCCTTTGTGGTAGGCAGCGTTGTCCCAGATGACATGAATGATGCGCTTGTCAGGGTTGCGCTCCTCGATCTTGGTGAGAAGCTGCACGGCACTGACCCCGTCGACGGTTGTGGGCTCGACAAAGGGTGCATCGAAAGTTTCGAGGTTTACAGCCCCATGAATGTTCACACGACCGCGCCCTGCTGTGCTGAGAACCGCTGGATTTGATCCCACCTTCACCCAGCCGAATGCAGGCTTGGTCTGGTATTCCGGATGCACCGCATCGGCGAAGTAGACGGCTTCATCTGCTGGTAACTCACGCATCAGGCGTTCGTAGAATGCGATGAAAGCTGTCTGCTTTTCCGCAGATGCCACGCGCGGCAGAGGCTTGGGCTTGCGGTATTCAAAGCCCAGTCGGGCGAGAAGTTTGATGCAGCCAGAATGGGAGTAGTTCAGACCGCACTCAGCCGCGAGGTGAGCCCTGATCTCGACCGTCGAGCGACAGAAGCGCACTTGCAGCCATGCGCACAGCGCAGTCTCCTGTGCCTGCGTCATACGGGACTGGCCGCCTTTCCAGCCGTCGTAGGCAAGCGCATCCCAACCATCTTGCAGGTAGGTTTTATGCCAGCCCCGAATGGTATCGTCGTCCAGATAGAGAAATTTTGCGATCCGGGCACAGCTTTCCCCGTCGTCGAGCAGCAGGATCGCATTTGCCCGGCGGGCAATGCCGTGGTCCTCGCGCTGACGACGCACGCACGCCTCAAGCTCGAGGCGGTCTGCTGAGGAAAGAAAGCCGGGGCGGATCATAGGCGTAGCTGAATCGTTCCAAACCCAGCCGTCAAGTCACCAAATTCGGCTGCCGCAGGACTCCGAGTATAATTTGGAAATTGATTAGATTACCAGTGCCTCTGGCATGAAGTTCATCACCTGTGCGCCCCTGAACTGAGCTGAGCAAAACGGATATTGCTTAGGCACTATATCGGCTTGCCAAGCCTCGGCAGAACGCCGTCCTCAAGGCTTTCAAAGGCAGTTTGCGTGACAGTTGCTGGAGGAGGACATTCGACATTCTTGACAACTCCCCTGGTTCCCTTGCTGACCTCATACCGGTGTGCTCGTGATCAACGACCTGCGCGACAGCCAATCTCATACCCCGCATTCTTGTTGTGAACGAGGGATCGCCGGAGGCAGGTCACATCCTTTCACCAGCAGTTGGACCCTATCGCTTGAACACCACCTGCATCTCGGGCCTCGGCTTGATATCTCCAACTGTCCTCCGCTTGCGCACGCGCCATCGGAAGCGCAGACTGACAGGGTCAAGGGCGGAGGCAGGGATGAGACATTCGGCATTTGCAATCGTCTTGCTGCTGGGCAGCGCCACCATGGGTCTGGCCCGGCAGGCCACTGATGACGTGGCGCCCGAGGCTGCGACCGGCAGCGTTGTCCTGGAGGATGGCTTTGGCACGCTGACAGATGCGGCGCGTGCTGCCTTGTCGGCCAAGGCGGATGGCAAGCCCGTCACCGGACAAGACTGGATGATCAGCGCGGCCCATCCCCTGGCAGTTGAGGCAGGGGCCAAGGTTCTGGCCGCAGGTGGCAGCGCCGCTGATGCTGTGGTTGCCGTTCAAGTCGTGCTGGGCCTTGTGGAACCGCAAAGCTCGGGCCTGGGGGGCGGGGCTTTCCTGGTCTGGTATGATGCCGCAACAGGCGCACTGACAACGCTCGACGGACGGGAAACCGCGCCATTGGCAGCGACTCCGAAGATGTTTCTGGACAAGGCCGGCCAGCCGAGGGAATTCATGGATGCGGTGGTGGGGGGCCTTTCGGTGGGCACGCCCGGCACGCCGGCGCTGTTGGAAGCCGCGCATCGCAAATGGGGGCGGGCCAATTGGTCCAGCCTTTTCGATGACGCGATCGGGTTGGCGGAACAGGGCTTTACCGTTTCGCCACGCCTTGCGGGGCAGGTGGCGGGCGAAGGCGAGGCGTTGCAGGCCGATCCGGCAACGGCCGCCTATTTCTTTCCCGACAACCGGTCGGTTGCGGCGGGCGCAACGCTGACCAACCCGGCCTATGCCGAAACCCTGCGCAAGCTGGCGGGCCAGGGCGCCAATGGATTCTATCAGGGCGAGGTCGCTGAAGGCATCGTTTCCGCCGTGCGGGGCGCGGACAATCCGGGCCTGTTGTCGATGGGGGATATGGCAGCCTATCGCGTGATCGAACGCCCGGCGGTCTGCGTGGAATACCGCGCCCATGATGTCTGCGGCATGGGACCGCCTTCGTCGGGCGGGCTGACGGTGGGGCAGATCCTGGGGATGCTGGGCGGCTACGACCTGGCGGCGCTTGGGGCGGACAGCCCGGAAAGCTGGCGGCTGATCGGCGACGCCTCGCGTCTGGCATTCGCCGACCGGGGGCGCTTCATGGCGGACAACGACCATGTGCCGATGCCGACCGAAGGGTTGATCGATCCCGCCTATCTGTCTGAACGGGCCAAGCTGCTGGCGGGCGATGACAGCCTGCCCGAGGTCGGCGCAGGTGCGCCCGGCTGGTCTCATGCGGCGCTGTGGGGCCAGGATATGTCGCTGGAATTGCCATCGACCACCCATATCTCGATCGTGGACAGCCATGGCAATGCCTTGTCGATGACCACGACGATCGAAAACGGCTTCGGCTCTCGGGTCATGGCGCATGGATTTCTTCTGAACAACGAGCTGACCGATTTCAGCTTCGAGACCCATGATGCGGAGGGCTGGCCCATCGCCAATGCCCTGGCCCCGGGCAAGCGGCCCCGGTCGTCCATGGCGCCGACCATCGTGCTTGAGGACGGCAAGCCGGTGATGGTGATCGGCTCGCCCGGGGGCAGCCGGATCATCGGCTATGTCGCGCGCGCCATCATTGCGCACCTGGACTGGGGCATGGACATTCAGGCGGCGGTGGCCGCGCCCAATATCGTGAACCGCTTTGGTCCCATGGATATCGAGGCGGGATTGCCCGCCGCCCTGACCGAGGGCCTGTCAGCCATCGGGTTCGAACTGAACGAAACCGAACTGACTTCGGGCCTGCAAGGCATCGTGATCGGCCCGGACGGGCTGTCGGGCGGCGCCGATCCCAGGCGAGAGGGCATCGCACTGGGCGGCTGACGTCGGACAGAGACTCTCAGCCGTGCCGGGGCACCGCCGGCTGCAGGCCAAAGGTCTGGATCACCTGCGCCTCGAAATCCTTGTCGGAAAGGCTGCGGCGCAGGGGAACGAAATGTTCGGCCTCGGCCCCCACCATCACGGCGATGTCGCTGTTCTCGTTTTCGATGATGGCCTTGACAGCCTGGGCGATCGGTTCGGGCGCCGGGCCTTCGTTGATGGCCTTGGCCACGGTAGGGACAAAATGGGCAACCAGGTCGCGATAAGGCGACGCCTCGGCCGTGGTCGCGGCATTGGCGACCAGGCCCTTCCTGACGAAGTTGGTCCCGAATAGACCCGCCAGGACGGAATGGACGCGGATGCCAAAGGGTCCGGCCTCGTAGCGCAGCGAATCCGTGATTCCCTCAACCGCGTATTTGCTGGCATTGTAATGGGCCAGCAACGGCAAGCCCATGCGACCCAGGAAGGACGAGATGTTGATGATGACGCCGCCTCCTGCCTTGCGCATATGCGGCAGCACCTCGCGCGTGGTGCGGATCAAGCCAAAGACATTGACATCGAACTGCTGGATCATCTCCTCGTCCGTGCCATCCTCGATTGTGGCGAGAAGACCGAAACCGGCATTGTTGACCAGCACGTCGATTTGGCTCGCATCGGATATGACCTGCGCCACGGCGCTGCGGACCGAAGCGGTGTCGCGAACGTCCAACTTCACGGTCGTGACCTGAAGCCCGCGTTCCTGGGCCTGGGCCATCAGCTCGGCGTCATTGTCGCGAACGCCTGCAAAGACACGGTATCCGGCCCCGGCCAGCAGCAGGGCCGTTGCCATCCCCATGCCCGATCCCGCGCCGGTGATCAAAACTGTCCTGGTCATGATGTTGTCCTGTTGCCATCGCGGATCAGCCGCCGCGCCTCAAGGATGAGGGCACTGCCCGGAAGTCGTCAACAGAAAGGGTGCCGCAGGCAGGCAGGCAGCAGGTCGTTCAGGTGCGGGGATGCAGTCCAAACTTGGCAACAGGCATATCGGATGTTCGTGTCGGATATGTGTCGGACAAGACTTCACGGCCCTGACTGGGTGGGAGGGACAAGGCCCGTTCGTCAGGCCAAAGCCCTGCTAGGTCGCAGAAAAGGGCGCGCGTGATGCGCGCCCCTTGGCCATGAAGACTGTTATTCGTCCATCCATTCGAAGGCCGGGGCATTCTCCAGGGCGGCACGGTCGGCGGTAAAGACGATGAAGTATTCGTTTTCCGAATCGCCATCGCGGATCACGCGCAGCTGGTCCATGGACACGGCCACGGACCTTTCGCCCAGGCCCAGGAAGCCGCCGATATCGACCAGCACGGCCTTGACCTGGCCGTCCTGGCTCAGCACGAGGTCGCTGATCTCGCCGATGTCGTTCCACTCCTGATCGACCTCGGTCACGGTCGCGTTCACGTCCACTTCGGTTTCCGAGGTGTAGAGACGCTTGCCGATAAAGGTTTCCGCCGACATATCGCCCGCCATCGCGGTATAGCCGAAGCCGGCATCGGTCATGGCACCACCGGCCGGCATGGTGGTCGCGGCAGGTGCCGTGGCCGCGTCGCCGGTCATCGGTGCCTCGGTGGTGGCAGGGGCGGCGGTTGTCGCGGGGGCGGTCGTCGTCGTGGTATCGGTCGCCGTCTGCGCCATGGCAGGCGCGGCAAGCATTGCGACAAGGGCGGTGGAAGCAAGAAGCTTGGTCATGGTCGTTTCCTTCGGTCTGCGTAGGTCGTTCCGGCCATGGGCCGGCTATCCAACCAACAGGCGGAACGGGCAAGGGTTCCCACACGAGTTCGCCAGCAGGGCGTGGGCGTGCCTTTTCAGGGGTCGTAAAACCGTGGTTCTCTTTGCGTTTGATCAACGACGCCATGGCCGGGCCAGGGGATGTTGTCCGTCAAGGTTTGGGGGTCGGACATGCTGGGCAAGGCGCTTTCCAGATGGACATTGGCGTGGTTCGCATCGGCCTTGGCCTTTCTGCTGGCGGCCCTGGTGCTGGGTGCCTGGGGCCTTGCGGGGCCGGGTCGCTGGTCGGGGGCAGGGGCCTTGGCGGTCGTGCATCTGTTCGCGATCGGCTGGCTGTCCCAGATGATGCTGGGATCGCTGATCCAGTTCGTTCCGGTCCTGACCGCCCGCGTGTTGATCCTGCCCCGGCTGGCATTGCCGGGGCTGATCCTGTGCAGCCTGGGCGCCCTGGCCCTGGCCGCGGGCTTTCTGGCGCTCGAGGGCTGGCCCACGGGCATCCTGCTGATGGCCGGGCCGGTGCTGCTGGGGCTGGGTTTCGCGCTGACGGCTGCAATGCTTGGCGGGACGCTGATCGCCGCGCAGGCCTGGCGCACGCAGGACGGCGCCATGCTGTCCTTGGCGCTCTTGGCGCTGCCGGTGCTGTGGGGGACCGGGGCAGGCATGGCCTGGGCGTTCGAAGGGGCGACCTGGGGCGCCGCGTTGCTGCCTGACGGGTTGCCCTTGCACATCCTGCTGGGTGCAGGCTTCTGGCTGACGCTGGCGGCGATGGGGGTCAGCTATCGCCTGTTTCCGATGTTCCTGATCGCGCCGGACGGGGGCAGCCCCTTGCGCCGGGCGGCCCTGATTCTGGCGGGGATTGCGCTAGCCCTGTTGATGGCCGGACTTGGCACGCTGTTGGCAGGCGGAAATCCCTGGCCCCTGGCCTGGGCTTGCGCGCTTGCCTGCACGCTTGCCACGGCCTTGTATCTGGCCGAAATCCGCCGCATCTGGCGCAGCCGCCGCGCGCCCCGCCCCGAAGTCAACATGGCGTGGAGCCGCGTGGCCTTGGCCTTTCTGGCCCTGGCCGCCGCCCTGGCCATTCCCGCCCTGACCTGGGGCGGTCCCTGGGCCGAGGCCGCGGTGTTCCTGGCCCTGGTCGGGTGGCTTTCCACGCTGACGCTGGCGCAGATGGTCAAGATCACCAGTTTCCTGACCTGGATCCAGGTCTTCGCACCCCTGATCGGGCGCGCCCCGGTGCCGATGGTCCATGACCTGACGGACGCACGCGCCGCCCGGCGCGCCTTGGCGCTGTGGGTCGGGGGCGTTGCGACCGGCACCCTTGCCCTGGCCGTGCAAAGCCCGGCGTTGTTCGAAACTGCGACCTTGGCGCTTTTGCTGGCAGCCCTGCTGCATGGGCGCGAACTGATCGCGATCCGCCGCCTGCGTCATCTTTCCGACAAGATGCGCCCCGCCAAGATGCCGCCGATGATCCTTCCCCAATCCGACCGGAGTTTCGACCATGACATCCCCCGCCCCGCATCAGCTTGACGTCCGACCCTCGCTTGCGCAGGGCCAGGATCCCTTTGCCCTGATCATGCAGGCCGTGGACGGCTTGCAGCCGGGCCAGCCCCTGGTGCTGATCGCGCCGTTCCGTCCCGTACCCTTGTTCAACGTGATGGCGAACCGCGGCTTTTCGGCGCGTGACCGGCAACTGCCCGATGGCGGCTGGCAGGTCGAGTTCACCCCCGTCGCGGGCGAGAGGGTCGAGGAAGGGCTTGCCCCCGGATCGGCCCCCGGTGCGGCGCTGTGGCCCGATCCGGCCCGCACGCTGGATTTGTCGGGGCTGATGCCGCCCGAACCGATGGTGCGGATTCTGGAAACCATCGACCGCATGGCCCCGGGCGAGGTGCTGTTCGCGACCCTGGACCGAGAGCCGATGTTCCTGTTCCCGGAACTGGCGATGCGCCATCACGAATGGGCGGGGAATTTCGCGGCCGACGGGGCCACCTATCGGTTGCTGGTGCGGCGCGGGATCTGAAGGGGATGATCATGGCCGACTTGCAGGATCGTGTCCGCGACAGGCTGCGGACCGTGCTGGACCCGGAAACCGGCCGCGATCTGCTGGCCATGGGCATGATCTATGGCATCCAGGTCGATGAGGGCGGTCATGTCGCGGTCCAGATGACGACCACCACGCGCGGCTGCCCCCTGGCGGATTTCCTGCGCCTGGGGGTGGAAGCGGCGCTGCAATCCTTGGACGGCGTCATGTCGGTTGATGTGCAACTGATCTGGGAACCCGCCTGGTCCCCAGACCGGATGGAGCCGCTGTGACGCGGCCCTCCCCTCAGGCGCGGGCCGCCTGAACCCCGCCCGCCTGGCGGCGGCGGAACATCAGCATCCCATAATGTTCCGCCACGAATATCCCGAAGGCCAGGATCCACAGGATGCCCGCAGCCTCCATCAATCCTGCCGATCCCGTCAGGTCGGCCAGGGGCCGCGCCAGGGCCGCCGCGAACAGGCACAGATAGGACAGCGCCGTCACCCGCGAGGCCGTCAGTGCCCGTCCCGTATGGCCCCGCGTGGCCCGCGACATCACCGCCAGCATCATCGCCCCGATCACCCCAACGGTCAGCACGTGCAGCGCGGACACGGGCTGAACGATGCCCAGACCCGCTGCCGAAATGGTCCCGAACCCCAGCGGCACAAAGGCATAGGCCAGGTGCAGCACCCACAGCAGCGGTTCCGGCCGGGTGGCCCATCCGCGCCAGCGGGCCAGCCGGGCGGCGTTCATCAGGCCCGCAACGGCGCAGGCCAGCGCCGACAGGGGCGCTTCGGGCGCCAATGTCCAGGCGGCAAGCGCCAGGGCCGATACCGCGATCGCTCCCATATCGAAGCGGTTATACGGAACGGGCATCGTTCCCGCCCCCTGCCGGTTCAGCCAGTTGCGGGTAAAGCTGGGGATGATGCGCCCGCCGATGATCAGCACCAGCATGACATAGCCCGCCACCGCCGCGCGCAGCCATGCCGCCGGATCCCCCTCCAGCAGCACCGCGCCGTGAAAGCCCAGATTGCCCGCCATGATCGCCGCAA
Source organism: Paracoccus everestensis (assembly GCF_021491915.1). NCBI lineage: Bacteria > Pseudomonadati > Pseudomonadota > Alphaproteobacteria > Rhodobacterales > Paracoccaceae > Paracoccus > Paracoccus everestensis. The sequence continues at coordinate 300,598 of NZ_CP090836.1, forward strand.
CCCCGGCCAGCACCTTGAGGTCGTTCCATTTGCGCCCCGCGACGATCTCTCGCGCGGCAATGGCCAGCAGCAAGGGCAGGAAGGCGGCGTCGATCAGCGCAGCGACCCCCGTCCCGGTCAGTGCGGCCCCCGCCATTGCCGCCCGTCCTGCCGCCCAGACGGAAAACAGCCCGATCAGCGCGCGTCCCGATACCGGCAGGCTGCCGGTCCAGTTCGGGATGGCGGTCAGCAAGAACCCCGCCAGCACTGCCGGGGCGAAACCGAAGACCATTTCATGCGCGTGCCACAGGACGGGACCGTAATCGCCGCCGAGCGGCAGCCCGTGAATCAGCGCCGCGATCCACAGCGCCATGGCCATCGCCGCCCAGACGGCGCCGCCCAGAAAGAAGGGCCGGAACCCGTATGACCACAGCGCGGCGCCGTCGGGCCGCAGGCCACGGGGGATTCGGGGGCGTTTCGTGTCAGTCATGGCGCATTCCCTTTCATCGTCGTTTCCCCGACCGATAGACCGGAAAAGCACCCGCTCTTTGCGTTGACGCAAGCAAGGGGGCGAAAGGGGGCGACTTGGTTGTTCCAGCACAACGTTTCGCGCGGCCCTTCGTGGCATTGTTCACTCAACCGGAATGAACCGGAACCGTCCTTGTCATCGAGTGTGAAGGAAACCAGCCATGACCAACCTGTCCGTCAGCCGCCGCACGATCCTTGCAGGCGCAGCCATTGCCGGCGCGCTGAGCCAGGTGCGCGTCGCCGCAGCCGAAACCGCCAGTGCCGCCAAGGTGCTGACCCCCGCGACCGCCGTGGACGTGGACAGCCTGCCGCGCGTCAAGATCGACCTGGTCGATCCGCCCTTTGTCCACGCCCATGAACAGGTCGCGACCGGTGGCCCGAAAGTGGTCGAATTCACGATGAACATCATGGAGAAGAAGATCGCCCTTGACGACAACGGCGCGGAATACTGGGCATCCACCTTCAACGGCACCGTGCCGGGACCGCTGATGGTGGTGCACGAAGGCGATTATGTCGAACTGACGCTGGTCAACCCGCCCGCAAACGAATTGATGCACAACATCGACTTCCACAGCGCGACCGGCGCGCTGGGCGGGGGCGCGCTGACCCAGGTGAACCCCGGCGAACGCTGCATCCTGCGCTTCAAGGCGACGAAGCCCGGCGTCTTCGTTTATCACTGCGCCCCTCCGGGGATGGTCGCCTGGCACGTCGTGTCCGGCATGAACGGCGCCATCATGGTGCTGCCGCGCGACGGGCTGAAGGACCGCGACGGCAAGCTGGTCAGCTATGACAAGGTCTACTATGTCGGCGAGCAAGACTTCTATGTGCCGCGCGACGAGGCGGGCAACTGGAAGACCTATGACAGCCCCGGCGAAAGCTATGAGGATGTCGTGGCTGTGATGAAGACCCTGACGCCGACCCATGTGGTCTTCAACGGCGGCGTGGGCGCCCTGACGGGCGACAACGCGATGACCGCGAATGTCGGGGAAACGGTGGCCTTTGTCCACAGCCAGGCCAACCGCGACACGCGGCCCCACCTGATCGGCGGGCACGGCGATTACGTCTGGGCCACGGGCAAGTTCAACAATCCTCCCGAAACCGGGCTGGAAACCTGGTTCATCCCGGGCGGGACTGCCGGCCTGATGATCTATACCTTCGAACAGCCCGGCGTTTACGCCTATGTGAACCACAACCTGATCGAGGCTTTCGAGCTTGGCGCCGCAGCCCATGTCGTCGTCAAGGGCGACTGGAACGACGACCTGATGAAGCTGGTCGAGGGCCCCGCCGCCGTCTGACCCGATCATCCGCAGCCGTCCCCGCGAACCTGCGGGGGCGGCCCGCCCGTTTCCCTGACCGGAGCGAAGGATATGCACGCAACCGCCGTTCTGCTTGCCGGCGCCGCCGCCGGGGCGCTTGGCCTGTCCCTTTGGCCCCAGGACCGACCCGTCGTCCGGGATCTGCCCCGGATGATGCTGCTGGAACCCCAGCCCTTCGAACACCGGCTGGACGGCGACTGGCGGCAAGCCGGGCGGTCCACCGATGCCCCAGTCCGGACCACCCGGATCCCGGCGCCCATCGAGATCATGGAAACCCCGATCAGCACCGGACAATGGCTGGACTGCGTGGCCGCGGGCGCCTGCCTTGCACCGGGCGGTCCGACCGACCGGCCCGACCTGCCGGTGACGGGGGTCAGTTGGCTGGACGCGGCCGCCTATGCCGAATGGTTGTCGGGGGAAACCGGCCAGACCTGGCGCCTGCCTGCCGATGTCGAATGGGCCTTTGCCGCGGCCGAGATGTTTCGCGACGATGCCTTGGGCGTGGACGGCGATCCCGACAATCCGGCCGTCCTGTGGCTGGCCGAATATGCAGCCGATGCGGCGCGCAGCCGCGAACTGGACCGCGAGGTGCGCCCCGTGGGCAGCCTGAACGTCAATTCGCGGGGCTTGCGCGATATCGGCGGGGCCGTCTGGGAATGGACCTCGACTTGCCTGCGGCGCGTCGATCAGGATCCGCTGGGCAGGATCCTGTCCCAGGACGAAACCTGCGGCATCTATATCGTCGAAGGGCTGCACCGCGCCGCCGTGTCCGATTTCGTGCGCGATCCCAAATCGGGCGGCTGCTCGGTCGGCGTGCCCCCCGCCAACCTGGGCTTTCGCCTGGTCCGAGAGGTCGGGGGCTGACAAACATCCCCGATCCCGTCGAAGCCTTTGCGTCCCTTCCCGTTTTGCGGCACTAACAGAAAGACCCATCGTGAAGGCGCAAGACGTGGCTATCGACGTATCCCAGGTTCGCAACCTGCCCCTGTTCCAGCAAATGGAACCGGCCGCCCTGGCGCGCCTGATGGCCCGCGCCACGCCGCGCCGGGTTCCGCAGGCGGGCCTGGTCTTTGAACAAGGGGCCGAGGCGGTGGCATTCTATCTGCTGCTGCACGGGCGGCTGAAGGTGACGCAGGTCACGCCCGACGGGCAGCAGGTGATGGTCCGCGTCGTCCATCCGGGCGACCTGTTCGGCTTTGCCCGCGCGCTGGCCCGGCCCGACTATCCCGGCACCGCGCGCGCTGCTGTCGAATCCATCGTGGTGGGCTGGCCCATGGCCGACTGGGACGCGGTGGTCGAAAACAACCCGCGCCTGGCCATCAATGCCATGCAGACCATCGGCCAGCGCCTGGACGAGGCTCATACCCGCCTGCGCGAGATGTCCACCCAAGAGGTCGAGCGCCGCGTGGCCCATGCCGTCCTGCGCCTGGCCGAAAAGGCCGGCCGGATCGAGGCTGCGGGCACCCGCATTGACTTTCCCATTACCCGCCAGGACATTGCCGAAATGACGGGAACCACGCTGCATACCGTATCGCGGGTGCTGTCGGCCTGGGAAGCGCAGGGCTTGGTCGAAGGTGGACGGCAAAAGCTGACGGTGGTCGATATCGAGGGCCTGGCCCTGATCGCCGACCCCGAAACCTAACCGTCCCCTTGTTTGCGTTTTCGCAAAGTGCGGGTGGCCGCCAAGGCCTAAAGTCCTGATCAACGGGCCAGGATCGGCCCGCCTATTCAGGAGATGACCATGAAACGCGCTTTCTTCCTTGCCGCCCCCGCCCTGATGCTGGCCCTGGGGGGCACGGCCTTTGCCGCCGAACACGAAGTGCATATGCTCAACAAGGGCGAGGCCGGGATGATGGTGTTCGAACCCGCCTTCGTGAAGGCCGAGCCCGGCGACGTGATCCATTTCATTCCCACCGACAAAAGCCACAACGTCGAAGCCATCAAGGACATCCTGCCCGAGGGCGTGGAAACCTTCAAAAGCAAGATCAACGAGGAGTTTTCGCTGACCGTGACCGAGCCGGGATTGTACGGCGTCAAGTGCACGCCGCATTTCGCGATGGGCATGGTGGGCCTGATCCAGGTGGGCGACGCGCCCGCGAACCTCGAGGCGGCCAAGACCGTGAAGCTGTCCAAGAAGGCGCGCGAGCGCATGGACGCGGAAATCGCCCAGGTCCAGTGACGCCGATGACCGGCGGGGCGGGTGACAGCCGCCCCTGCCTTCTTTCTTCCAGAAAAGGCCGCATCCGATGAGCATGAAACTGTCTGCCGCGCACCGCCAGGTGGCCTGCCAGGCGCGGCTTTTCGCGACCCTGCCGGCCGGACTGCGCGACACCTTGCTGGATGCGGCCCATGTCGTCCATCTGCGGCGCGGGCAGGTTCTGTTCCAGCATGGCGATGACGCCCAGGCGATCCATATCGTCGCCGATGGCTGGATCAAGCTGTATCGCATCGCGCCCAACGGGGCCGAAGCCGTGGTGGGCGTGATGACACGGGGTCAAAGCTTTGGCGAACCCATCGCCCTGCGCCAGGCGGCCTATCCCGTGTCGGCCGAGGCGGTGACGGCCTGCGACCTGATCGCCGTGCCAGCGCGGGCTTTCCTGGATATGCTGCAAACCCGGCCCGAGGCCGCGATCTCCATTCTGTCGGCGACCTTCCTGCACCTGCAAGGTCTGGTCGAACAGATCGAGCAGCTGAAGGCCCGGTCGGGCGCGCAGCGGGTGGCCGAATTCCTGCTGGAACTGTGTCCCGAGGGCACCGAAAGCGCCACGGTCGTGCTGCCCTATGACAAGGCGCTGATCGCGGGTAGGCTGGGGATGAAGCCCGAAAGCCTGTCCCGCGCCTTTGCGAAGCTGCGGGAACTGGGCGTGCGGGTGAACCAATCAAGCGCCGCCATATCATCCGTTTCGCGCCTTCACGACCTGGCCCATGCCGAAGCGTTCGGCGCGATCAGCCGCGTCATCTGACCGCAGCCAACCCCCAGACCACGCAAAGCCACAAGGCCAGCGGCACCAGGAAGGCCGGCAGCCATCCCGGTGCGCGGTCTAGATGCAGGAAGCCGCCCAGGATCGCCCGCGCCTTGGCCCAGGCCAGGACCAGCAGCCCGGCTGCGGCAATACGTCCGTCCTGCGTCGCCACGGCCACGGTCGCCAGGATCAAGGCGATCAGCATCAGCCAGTTGCGGGTCAATCGGTCCATCGTCATCACATCAGCAAATAGATCGGCGGCAGGATCAGCACCCAGACCAGATCGACCATGTGCCAGAACATCGCGCCCGCCTGCACAGGCTCGGGACGGGCGCGAATGGCCACCAGGGCCAGGACCGCCACGCCCGCGATCACATGGGCCGCATGAAATCCCGTCAGCAGGAAATAGAAGGTGAAAAAGGGATGCGTGTCGATCCCGATCCCCAGGGACAGGTCATGCGCATATTCCATGCCCTTCACGACCAGGAAGATCACCCCGCCCAGGGCCGCCAGCATCAGCCCCAGCCGTGCGCCGCGCTTGTCGCCCCCGGCCGCCGCCCGTTCGGCGCGGGCGGCGAACAGGCCAGAGGTGACCAGCACGACCGTGTTCAGCGCGGCCATGCGCCCGTCCAGCATCGCCTGCGCGTCTGCGAAACCGCCGGGGTCGGTCAGGCGCATCGCCGACATCGCGGTGATGCCTGCCGCAAAGACAAGGATCTCGGATCCGATCAGGATCCACATGATCAACTCGCCCGGCAGGTCGTCCAGATCCATCACAGGACCAGTTGGCGATAGATCTGGGGCAGGGTATTCGTCAGCCGGTCCGGGTCGCGGATCACCGAAAATCCGCCTTGTCCGAAGATGCGCGGGAACCAGCTTTGCGCGCCCTTGTCGATGGTGATGCCAAAGACCGAATGGCCTGCGCGGCGCGCCTCGCGGACGGCCATGGCGCTGTCCTCGATCCCGTGGCGGCCTTCGTAATGGTCCAGGTCGTTGGGCTTGCCGTCGGTGATGACGATCATCAGCCGCCGCGACCGGCCTTCGTCCGCCAGCCCGGCAGATGCATGGCGGATCGCCGCGCCCAGCCGGGTATAGAAGCCCGGGCGCAGCGCGTGGATGCGCGCCTCGGTGGTGCGGGACATGGGTTCGTCGAAGGTCTTGCATTCATGCAGCCAGACCCGGTCGCGCTTCAGCGAGGAAAAGCCCTGGATGGCAAAGCGGTCGCCGCAGGCATCCAGTCCCCAGGCAAGCGCGGTCAGCGCCTCGCGCGCGATGTCGATGACGGGGCGGCCGGTCACGGCGCTTTCCGTGGACCGCGACACGTCCAGCAGGATGGACACCGCAAGGTCGCGGTTTTCCGGGCGGGCCTGGCGCCAGATGCGGTCGCTGCCGCGACCCGATGCGCGCAGGTCGGTGACCGACCGCAGCGTGGCGTCCAGATCCAGGTCGTCGCCGTCGGGCTGGGCATGGCGGATCAGCCGGGCCGGGCGCAGGGCCTGGAACTGGCGGCGGACCGCGTCGATTCGGCGGCGGGCTGCGGGGTCGGCGATGCCCGCGTAATCGGGTGCGGGCTCGACCGGGGCTGCCAGCACGCGGCAATGATCCGGCATCCAGACGCCGCCACGTGCGTCCCATTCGGGATAGGTGAACTTGCCCGCAATGCGTTCGCGGTCCACATCCTCGGGCGCCAGATCCAGGTGCAGCTTCAGCTTGGTGGCAGGAGCCTTGGAGATCTGGCCCAGCACGATTTCCTCGTGGTCGTCGGTGGCCTTCTTGGCATTGTCCAGGTCGTCGTCTTCAACCCGGCGGTTGATGTTCAGCATCTCGGCCCAGGTCAGCATGGCCTCGAACTTGTAAAGGATCAGGCTGTCCTTGCGCTCGGCCTGGTCGGCCTTCATCCGCCGCGTCTTGCGGGCGGTGCCGTCCCCCGATTCCTCGGGCGTGCCGTCGGTGGGCAGGCTTGCCACGTCGGATGCGATGCCGCTGGTCAGCCCGCGCAGGTCGGGCCACATGGGCACGGGCAGCATGGGCCGGTATTTGCGCGGGGCGCGCCAATGGGCAGGGGGGCTGTCCAACCCCGCCAGCAACCCGGAAGGGACCGGGGCCGGATCGCCCAGCAGATGCCGGATCAGCCCTTCGATGCCCGCCTCGGCCCCCGACAGGTTCGGGCGGATGCGGTCGGCCAGATGGGCGGCGCAAAGCCGGGTCCAGACGGCGCGCAGGCCGGGCGCGGCGTCCAGCGTGGCTTGCGTCATGGCTTGGCCCGCGCGGATCGCGGCCAGGTCGGCCAGGAAGGGGTCGGTTTCGGCGACAAAGTCGGTTGCATGGGCCGATGCGGCGGCCAGCCACAGATAGAGCGCCTTGTTGTCGTCGCGTTCCGGGAAAACCGCCAGTTCCATCGGCAGGCGCAGTGACCCGCCGTCAAAGCTGGCGCGGGCCAGGTGTTCGGTCTCGAACGCCAGCTTGCGGCGCAGGGATATGCGATGCCGGCTGGCCTGGTCGGCCACCGGCTTCAGTTCCACATCGGCCGCCCCGCCAAGCCCGCGAAACAGCACGGCGATCCGGCCGCGCATATCGTCGAACCGCACGGCCGCATCGGGATAGCGGCGTGGTGGGTCCATGCGCGAGGCCAGGAAGTGCCACAGCTTGCCGACGCTTTCCTCGGGTTCCCAGGGGGCGATCTCGATATGGCCCATGGCGTCAGCCCATCACCGCGACGACCAGATCCATCAGGCCCGCACGGATGTCGGCATCATCGGTCAGAGGCTCGATCATCGCGGCACGAATGGCGCGGTCCATGGACATCCCCCCGGCGATCAGCGTGGCCGCATAGACGACCAGCCGTGTGGACACGCCTTCCTCCAGATCCTGACCCTTCAACCCGCGCAGCTTGCCTGCCAGCCGCACCAGCAAGGACACGCGGTCGGCATCCAGGCCGCTTTCGCGCACCACCACCGGGATTTCGTGTTCGGGTTTGGGAAAGGTGAATTCGACCGACAGGAACCGCTGACGGGTCGAAGGCTTCAGCGTCTTCATGATGTTCTGGTAGCCGGGGTTGTAGGATGCCACCAGCATGAAGCCGGGGGCGGCCTGCAACTCTTCTCCGGTGCGGTCGATGGGCAGGATGCGGCGGTCGTCGGTCAGGGGGTGCAGGACCACAGCTACGTCCTTGCGGGCCTCGACCACCTCGTCCAGATAGCAGATCGCGCCCTCGCGCACTGCGCGGGTCAGGGGGCCATCGACCCAGACGGTTTCGCCGCCCTTCAGCAGATAGCGCCCGATCAGGTCGGCCGCCGACAGGTCGTCATGGCAGGCGACCGTGTAAAGTGGGCGTCCCAGCCTTGCCGCCATATGCGCGACAAAGCGGGTCTTGCCGCAGCCGGTCGGGCCTTTCAGCAGCAAGGGCAGGTTCTTGGCATATGCCGCGGCGAAGATGTCGCATTCGTCCGCCTGGGGCAGGTAGAAGGGGGCATCCGCCCCCCTCAGGTTGAAGGTTCCATCCATGGTCATCACTCCGCGGCAATGTGGTCGGGGTTGTGGGCCAGGCGATCACGTTCCACCGGGCCGGGGCGCACCACCTCGCGGCGCGGGAAGGCCACGGCATAGATGAACAGCAGGGCGCCCAGGACCACGGCGATGCCCGACCCGAACCGCATCCAGTAGAACAGCGCCAGCTGGTCCTGCACTTCCATATAGCCCATGCCCATCACGCGTTGCAGATGGGTCTGGACCGTGCCCGCAAAGGTCAGCGTAAAGGTCATGAACAGCATCCCGCCCGACATCAGCCAGAACGAGGCCATGTTCAGCACCTGGTTATAAGGATCGCGACGCCGCAGGATCGGCATGGCATAGCTGAACAGCGCCAGGTTGAGGCAGACATAGGCGCCATAAAAGGCCAGGTGCCCATGGGCGGCGGTGACCTGCGTGCCGTGGGTGTAATAGTTCACCCCGTGCAGCGTGTGCAAAAAGCCCCAGACGCCCGCGCCGAAGAAGGCCAGCACGGCGCAGCCCAGCGACCACAGCAGCGCGGCCTTGTTCGGGTGATCGCGGCGGCCCTTCCAGACCATGACAAAGGCGAATGCCATCATCGCGAAGAACGGCACCACCTCGAAGGACGAGAAGATCGAGCCGATCCACTGCCAGTATGCGGGCATCCCGATCCAGAAGTAATGGTGCCCGGTCCCCAGGATGCCCGAGAACAGCGCGGTGGCGACGATGACGTAAAGCCATTTTTCCACCACCTCGCGGTCGACACCGGTCAGCTTCAGCATCAGGAAGCCCAGGATCGACGCCATGATCAGCTCCCAGACGCCCTCGACCCACAGGTGGATCACGAACCACCAGTATTGCTTGTCCAAGCCTAGGTTCGCGGGGTTGTAGAAGGCGAACAGGAACAGCAGCGCCAGCCCCCACAGCCCGATCAGCAGGATGGTACTGATCGCGGTCTTGCGGCCTTTCAGCACCGTCATGGACACGTTGTAGAGGAAGATCAGCGCAGCCACGACGATGCCGACCTTGACCCAGGTAGGCTGTTCCAGGAACTCGCGCCCCTGCGTGCCCACGAAATAGTTGCCGGCCCAGGGGTTCCACAGATAGGTGGCGACCGCCCCCAATGTGCCCACGGTCAGGATGAACAGTTGCAGATAGGCCAGGAAGGGCGAGTGGATTTCGCGTTCCGCTTCCTCGGGGATCAGGAAATAGGCGGCGCCGAAAAAGCCGGTCAGCAGCCAGACAACCAGGGCGTTGGTATGAACCATCCGGCCCACGCTGAAGGGCAGGATTTCGGACAGGAAATTCGGCTGGACATAGATATAGCCGATGATCAGCCCCATCGTCACCTGGATGGCGAACAAGGCCAGGGCCACGGTGATATAAACCAGGGCGATTTGTTGTGATTGATATTTCATGGTGTTTTCCAATCAACCGGCGTCGTTGGGGGGCCATCCCTGGGTGCGGATCTTGTTGGTCCACAGCAGGAAGTCGGTGATTTCGCGGATTTCATCGTCCGACAGGTTGAATTGCGGCATCTGGCGGCGCCCCTCGATCCCCGACGGCTGCGCCTCCATCCAGGCCTTCATCACCTCGAAAGCGGCTTCGGGGTCGTCTTGGACGCCCCAGCGGGTCATGACATTGCCCAGTTCGGGCGCGAAATAGGCGCCTTCGCCCAGGATCGAGTGGCAGTTGACGCAGGCGTGCTTTTCCCAGACGTGCTTGCCGCCGACGACGCTTTCGGTCAGCGGCGCGTCGTTGGTGGACACGTTCACGATATACCAGTGGCTGTGCACCGACAGGCCGACAAAGATGAGGATAAAGAACAGTGACCCGCCATAGAAGATATTCCGGGCCATGCTCTTTGTCAGGACTTCGCGCATGGCGAGGATCTCCCGATATTGTTACGGTGACTGCTACATCAACTGTAAGACGACGGGGATCCTTGTCCTAAGTCAAGGAAAGGGAATTAAATCTGCGCAAGATCGCGCAAGATGCGGATGGGGCATGAAAGGGAAACAGACCATGGACGATCGCTGGCCTGTCTGGAAACTGGCGCTGATGCTCTATGTCTTTGCGGCGGGTGCGGTTGCGATCAACCTGTTCATGCTGGGACTGCTGGGCCAGGCCATCGGCCTGCCCGCGCTGTCGCCCGTGGCGACGGTCCTGGTGTCGATCCCGCTGGGCATCCCCGCCGCCTGGGCGTCGGGGATGTGGGCGCGTCACCTGATGGACGAGGCAAGTTGACCGGCGTCAGGCCGTTTCGGAAATAGCCTGGGCATAGCGGCTGCGGGCGGGCAGCCCGCGCGTCCCGAAATCCTGCGCCAGCCGGTCAAGCGCGGCCTGGAAATCCGGTCCCGCCAAGGCCAGGCCATGGCCCGAGATCATCCGTTCGGGCCGCAGCGCCGCCAGCCTGCGCACCGAACGCCCGGCGGCGTCCCAATCGGTCGTGAAATAAGCGGGCGGTCCCTGCAGATGCGGGATCTGCAACACGGCGTTCGACAGCGATTCCTGGCGCGTCGCGCTGATCGCGTCGCCCGCGATCAGCGAAGATGTGGCCGCGTTCCAGAAGGACACATGGCCCGGCGCATGGCCGGGCGTATGGATCCACTGCCAGCCGTCCAGTCCGGGGATCGTCCCGTCGCGCGGAAGATCGCGCAGCCGGTCCGACACGTTTATCGGCTTGCGCGGGAACAAGGGCGACAGTTCGGCCATGCTGCCGCCGCCGACCTCGGGCGCGGGGGGCGGATAGGACCGGGTGCCGTCGAGGAAGGGGCGTTCGGATCGGTGGGCAAGGATCGGCACGTCCCAGTCGCGGGCCAGGTCGGCCAGGGCACCGACATGATCGAAATGGCCATGCGTCAAAAGGATCGCGGCAGGGCGTGCATCGCCAAAGCGTTCCCTGGCCGCCGCCCTGATAGCGGGGCCGGAACCGGCAATCCCCGCATCGACCAGATACCAGCCTCGATCCCCTGCGCCACGCGGCCCGATAAAGGCCACGTTCACGATGCCGCAGCGCAGCCGGGCCAGGTCGGGACCAAGATTGTCCGCCACGGCTCCCCGGGGCAACAGCACCCCTTTCGGTCCCGGCGGCTGGGTCAGTGCGGCGGCGGCCAGGGAAAAGGCGCCATAGCCCGTCAGAAAGGCGCGGGGACCGGGGGCCTCTTCCGCAAGCCCCGCCGCCAGGCAGGCCGCCCCCTGCGCCGCATCCAGCATCCGGTGCTGGTCCAGGTCGATGCCACCGCCAGGCCCCGGGCGATAGCGCGTCGCCAGGGAATAGGCCGCCACCCCCAGCCCGGCCAGGGCCAGAGGCTGCGCCAGCCGGTCGGGCCACCGCAGCGCGCGGGGCAGCAGGATCAGCGCGGCGGCCGACAGGGCGTCAAGCCGGGCGTGAAGACGGGGCGGGATCATTTGGACACGTCCTCCAAATCGGTGGATTGCGGGGCGGGGGCGGGGATCATGACGTTCAGGTCGGTCAGGGCTTCGCTGGTCAGGGCCGCGCCCAGTCGCACCCGGCGTTCCAGGTTGGACTTGCCGAAATCAAAGGCCTTGCCCACGAAAACATCCTGGGGGTCGGTCAGGACGATATGGCGGAAATTGCGGCCTTGCAGATCGGCGCATTGGATCATGCGCACCGATTGCCCGGCAAAGAACAGTTCCTGCGCACGGGTGCCGATGCCGTCCATGGTTTCCTGCATCTTGCCCCGCTGCGTGAACAGATCGAGCGCGATGATGGCCGCGTCGCCCGGCCGATCCAGCAAGGGCCGCAAGGGCAGGTTCTCGCACAAGCCCGGGTCCAGAAAGGACCGCCCGTCGATATGGACGGGCCGGAACAGGACCGGCAGGGCGGTGCTGGCCATCAGGTGTTCCACCGTCAAGGCCATGCCCCGGTTGCGGAAATCCACCGCGTCTCCGGTTTCGGCGTCAAGCGCGGTGATCGTCACCTCGATTTCCGCGTCGTTCAGGCGGTCGAAGTCGATGGACCGTTCCAGCAGACGCCGCATCGGCCCGCGCCGGAACTGCGACCTGTCGGCGGGCATTCCGGGCAGGATTTCCCACAACCCCGGCCAGGACGGGACGAACAGTTTCGAATGGCCGCGCATCAGCATTCCCGTGACCGACGCCCGCCGCCCGCCCACGGGGCGGTCGTGGCGGACCTGCGCCAGAAATCCGTGCAGCGCCTCGGTCCGCCGGTTGGGGGGATTGCCTGCGATGATGGCGGCAACCACCGCGCCGATAGAGGCGCCCGCCATGCGCGAAACGCGCAGGCCGGACTGTTCGATTGCCTGCCAGGCGCCGACGTGGAACGCGCCAAGCGCGTTCCCGCCGGCAAAGCAAAGCCAGGCCTCCATCAGGTCAACCCAGTCGGTTGCTGATCGCGCGCAGCATGGACATATGGGAATCAATCGCCGGGACGCCGACAATGGACGCGCCGCGCGCCATCGGGTTGGCGCCGTTTTCCGCATAGGCCGCGTGAAGCGCGCGCAACTGTTCATGACCCTGCATCTGCGCCGCCAAGTACTGCTGGTCGAATTCGGCCCCGGCAGGCATGGCGCCCATCTGTTCCAGCATCGCCGCATGGTCCGGCGCGACCTGGTCGGAGGGGGCGGCGCCAAAGGCACGGGCCACGGCTTCCTGCTCGGAAACCTCCAGCATGGCAAAGGCCTTCACGGCGGGATCGGTGGCCTTGTCGGCCGCGACCCGGCTGCTGAGCAGGGAAAAGTTGCCGCCCATCAGGATCGCCTGCATCTCTGCATCGGGCGCGGCCTGGGCAAACGACATCCGGGCGACCGGCATGACGGCGGCCATGGCACCGGCGGCGAAAAGGGTTCTGCGCTTCATCGTGGTGTCTCCTGCTGGGTGGTCCGGGATTGCCGGACCCTGTGATCCGCCTGACCGAAGGGCCTGGCAGGGATTGGGTTCATTCGTCCTGCGGCTTGGCCATCTGCCGATGCGCCTTGGCCACCATCCCGGCGGGCAGGATTTCGGCCATGGCGGCCTGAGCCTTGTTCTTCAGGCCCGGCGTCATCTGCGCGCGACCCGCCAGCATCGCGTCGTAACCGGCGCGGGCGACCATTTCGGGATCGTCCTTGTTCTTCATCTGGCCCAGGGCTGTGTCCAGCAGCCCCGCGCGCTCGAAGAAAGCCGTGTCGGTGATCCCCGGCATCAGGCAGGTCACGGAAACCCCCGTGTCCTTCAGTTCCTCGTTCAGGGCGAGGGCGAAGTTGTTCAGGAACGCCTTCGAGGCGTTGTAGATCGCCTGGAACGTCCCGGGCATGAAGCCCGCGATGGATCCGGTGATCAGGATATGGCCTTCGCCCCGCGCGCGCATGCGGCGGCCAATGGGATGGGCAAGCCGCAGCACGCCCAGGACATTGGTCAGCACCACATGGTCGATGCCCGCCGGATCCTGGTCCAGAAAGGAATGGCCCATGCCGGTGCCCGCGTTCAGCATCAACAGATCGACATCGCGTCCCCCCAGATGGGTCAGAACGGCCGCGATCCCTTCGGGCGTCGCCAGGTCGGCCTCGACCACTTCTGCGCCAAGGTCTGCCGCCGCCGTGTGGATGGCGGGTTCATTGGCGACCACGATGGTCTGATGTCCGTCAGCGCGGGCAATGCGGGCCAGTTCCAGCCCGATGCCGCTGGACGCGCCGGTGATAAGGGCAAGGGTCATTGTCGTCTCCTGTTTAGGGCGCGTCAGACGCGCGCCCAGTTGAAACATCCGGCCGGCACGCCCGAACCACTGACCAGAAGCGCCCCGGCCAGGTAAAGGCGCCAGGGATCGCCCCCGTTCAGCCGCGCGACCGCGACCTGCGACAAGGGGTCGGACCAGATCAGGTCCGCCTGCGCGAAACCTGCGCGGTCCAGGGCGGTTTCGGGATCAACGCCCGGCGCCAGGACAATGGTGGTGAAAGGCTGATCCGCCGGGGGCTGTGCCGCCCAGATACCCGCCCCCAGGCCGACCGCCGCCAGCAGGGCCACGGTGACGGCAGGCGGCGGACCGCCCTGGCCCGGCCTGCGCGCGATCATCCACCCCAGCAGGATCGGCCCCAGCCCAAGCGCCGCGAACCATCCCAGATCCCAGGCAAGCGGCGCGGCGCTGTCCAGCTTGATCCGGTGGATGCCCAGCAGCCAATGCGACAGGATCGCATCCGCCACGTGCCAGCCGCCAAAGCCCGCCAGCAGCGCGCCAAGGGTGGGGTTCGTCCCCGCCGCGCTGCCCCGCCCGCGCCACAGCCCGATCAGCGCCAGGGCCGCAAGCGCATACATCAGCGCGTGAAACCAGCCATCCCACAGGATTTGCAGGCGCAGATCCTCCATCCCCGGCACCAGGCTGAGAAGATGGTGCCATTGCAGGATCTGGTGCAGCAGGATGCCGTCAAAGAACCCGCCCAGGGCAAATCCCAGCAGGGCGGTCCACCGGATCCAGGAGGAATGTCTCATTGCGGGGTGTTTTCGACGGGGAACATCGGAAATCCTTGGCCGGTCGTGGACTGAAGGCCCGCCAACCGGACCGCGCATCACACGCCCGCATATGGCAGGCGCCCGACCTCCAACCGTTCGCCCGTCCAGATGTTCCCGACGATCTGCCCGCTATACCTTTATCAACCGGCCCTCTGGGCCGCGCCTGGCCTCAGCCCGCATCCCGCGCGATGACGCTTTCCACCTCGGGCGCGGCGACAAAGCGCCAGTTCCTTCGCGGTCCGGCCATGACGTTGAGGTAATACATCTCGAACCCATGGGGCGCGCCGCAGGGGTGGTGCCCCCGGGGGACGAGGACCACGTCGCCGTCGCACACGGCCATGCATTCGTCCAGCGATCCGTCGTCGGTATAAACCCGCTGGATGCCCCAGCCGTCGCCTGGGTTCAGGCGGTGGTAATAGGTTTCCTCAAGATAGGTGATGCGGGGAAAGTCGTCCTCGTCATGGCGGTGGCTGGGATAAGAGGACCAGTTGCCCGCGGGGGTAAAGACCTCGGTCACCAGAAGGCTGTCGCACCAGTCCTCGGCTTCCATGGCGATGTTGTTGATCCAGCGGGTGTTGCTGCCCTTGCCGCGCTGGGTCAGGGCGATCCCCTCGGGCCCGATCCGGCGGGCGGGATGTCCCCCGCGCCCCGGCGCGGTGCAGACGGCGATGGTGCAATCCGTCACGGCCACGGCCTGCCAGTCCTGGGCATTCGGGACATACAGGCAATGGGGCGGGGTCTTTTCGAAGACATTCATCCGGTCCCCCATCTCGCCCCAATCCTGGCCTGCGCCCACAAGGCGGGCGCGCCCCTCGACCATCACCAGGATCGCTTCATGGTCTCCGGTCGCCTCGGACGCCGTTTCGCCCGCCCGCAGGCGATAAAGGGAAAAGCCCACGTACCGCCAGCCCGCTGCCTGCGGCGTGATCTGGTGCACCTTTCCATGAGTGCCGAAGGGTTTGCAAAGAAGGTCAGGCATGGCGGCCTCTTTCACTTTGGCTCAAATATCCCGGGGGTCCGGGGGCTGGCCCCCGTCTAGCGCAGCAAGCAAATCAGGCCGCCGCGCGATCCAGTCCTGCCTTGCGGGCCGCCTCTTTCAGCGACTTCAGCCCCAGCGACTGGTATTCCAGCGGATTGCGCTTCCGGGGATCCTGCTCGGCCTCGATCACCAGCCAGCCGTCATAGCCGGCCTCGGCCAGGATGCGCAAAAGCGGCACGAAGTCGATGGCGCCTTCGGGATCGCCCGGCACGGTAAAGGCCCCGGCCAGCACGCCCTGGATGAAGGACAGGTTTTCCGCCCGCACCTGCCGGGTGACGTCCCGGCGGATGTTCTTGGCGTGGAAATGCGCCACGCGGCCCGCATGACGGCGCAGCACGGCCATTGGGTCGCCGCCGCCGAAGGTGCAATGGCCCGCGTCGAACAGCAGATGCGTGGCGGGGCCGGTGGCAGCCATGAAGGCGTCGATCTCCTCGGGCGATTCCACGACCGTGCCCATATGGTGGTGATAGGCGAGGGTGATCCCCTGAGCCGCCAGATAGGCTGCAAATTCCTCGATCTTGCCGCCGAAGGCCGCCATCTCCTCAGCAGTCAGGCGTGGGCGTTCATTGACGGGCATATCGGGATTGCCATGCACGGTGTTCGAGCATTCGCAGACAATGCAGACGCGGCAGTCGTTCACCTTCAGCTTGGCCAGGTGCGGCTGCACGGCGGCGATCTCGTCGGCGACGCTGCCCACCAGCAGGTTGGTCGAATACCAGCCAGAGATGAACTTCAACCCATAGCGCCCCAGCAGATCCTTCAGCGCCTGGGGATCGTCGGGCCAGCGGTGGCCGTTCTCGATCCCGTCGAAGCCGATGATGCGGCCTGCCTCGTTCAGGATCTGCTCGGTCGGGATATGGGCGCCGATGGTCTGGTCGTCGTCATTGGCCCAGGCGATGGGGTTGGTGCCATAGCGGATCATGCGTTCTTTCCTCAGTTCACCAGCCGCGCGCGGGCGGCGTTTTCCAGATAGGTCTTGTAGGCGTCGCGCAGCTTGGCCGTGTCGCCGACCTCGGGGACCGCCACGTCCCACCAGTGGCCGGCATCGCCAAAGCCCGGCCCGTCCTTGGCCGTGGTGTCGATCACGATCACCGTGGGGATGTCGCGCCCTCGCGCGGCCGCGATCTGGGCTTCCAGATCGGCGATGCCGCTGGCCTTGACCGCATGCGCGCCCATGGACCCGGCATGGGCCACATAGTCGATGCGGGGCTGGTCCTCTACATTGCAGTCCACATACAGGTTGTTGAACGGAACGCCGCCCGATACCTGCTGCAGCCGGTTGATGCAGCCATAGCCCCGGTTGTCGGTCAGCACGACGGTAAAGGGCACGCGCCGCATCACCGCCGTGGCCAGTTCGCTGTTGGCCATCATGTAGCTGCCGTCGCCGACGAAGCAGATCACCTCGCGGCCGGGGGCGGCAAGCTTGATACCCAAGGCGCCCGCGACCTCGTAGCCCATGCAGCTGTAACCGTATTCCATGTGGTATCCGCCCTGCGCGGGCTGCCACAACAGCTTCAGCGCGCCGGGCATGGTGCCGGCGGCGCACATGGCGATGGCATCCGGGGCGGCGCGCTGGACCGCGCCGATTACCTGCGCGTCGTTGGGCAGGTCGTTGCCGGGCGCGGGCGCCGTGCAATGGGCATCGACGGCGGCCAGCCAGTCGGCGCGCGGCGCGGGATCGAAGGCCGCCTTGTGATCGCCCAGCAAGGCCGTCAGCCTTTCAAGCGCCACGCGCGCATCACCCACCAGCGACACCGCGCCATGCTTGGCTGCGTCATAGGGCTGCACGTTGATCGACACCAGCGTCGCATCGTGCGCGAACATCGTCCGCGATCCGGTCGTGAAATCCTGCAGCCGCGTGCCGACCCCGATCACCAGATCCGCGTCCCGCAGCACCGCATTGGCTGCCGCCGACCCGTCCACGCCGGATGCGCCGAAGTTCATCGGGTCGGATTGCGCCAGCGCCGACTTGCCCGCCTGCGTTTCCGCGACAGGGATGCCGTGGCGGGCGGCGAACGCAGACAGCGCGGCCTCGGCCCCCGAATAGATCACGCCGCCGCCCGCAACGATGGCGGGCCGTTTTGCGGCGCGGATCAGGCCCGTTACCTCGGCCAGTTCCTGCGCGTCGGGTTCCGGGCGGCGGATGCGCCAGACGCGGGGTTCGAAAAAGGCCTCGGGCCAATCGTATGCTTCCGCCTGTGTGTCCTGGCAGAAGGCCAGGCAGACCGGGCCGCAATTCGCCGGATCGGTCATCACCCGCAGTGCGCGGGGCAGGGCGGTCAGAAGCTGTTCGGGCCGCTGGATGCGGTCGAAGTAACGCACCACCGGGCGGAAACAGTCGTTGGCGCTGACCGTGCCGTCGTCGAAATCCTCGACCTGCTGCAACACGGGGTCGGGGCGGCGGCTGGCAAAGACATCGCCCGCGATCAGCAGCACGGGCAGGCGGTTCACATGGGCCAGCGCCGCCGCTGTGACCATGTTGGTGGCCCCCGGCCCGATGGAACTGGTGACCGCATGGGCGCGCCGCCGCCCCTTGGCCTTGGCATAGGCGATGGCCGCATGGGCCATGGTCTGTTCATTCTGGCCGCGCCAGGTCGGGAAGGCGTCGCCGTTGCCGTGCAGCGCCTCGCCGATGCCCGCCACATTGCCATGGCCGAAGATCGCCCAGCAGCCTTCGATGAAACGCTCGTTATCCTCGGTCATCTGCA
This sequence comes from Paracoccus everestensis, assembly GCF_021491915.1. Taxonomy (NCBI): domain Bacteria; kingdom Pseudomonadati; phylum Pseudomonadota; class Alphaproteobacteria; order Rhodobacterales; family Paracoccaceae; genus Paracoccus; species Paracoccus everestensis. The sequence continues at coordinate 319,088 of NZ_CP090836.1, forward strand.
CCGACAGCCACCGCATCATGGCCTGCGCGGCCGTCAGCCTGATTGTTCCGCTCATCTTAGCACCTCTTGCGTGATCTGCCGGGACAGGCTGTCCATCCCCCTTGTCCAGATGCCGGTTCATGCCGCCACCTTCGCGCTTGCCCGCGCCTTGTCCCAGATGCCGCAGAGCCGACTGTAACGCCGGGCCATCTCCTCGACCGCCTCTGCGTCGGTCAGGTCGCCGTCCAGCCAGGCGCGTGCGACCGCGCCAAAGATCGTGCGTCCGACCGCGAAACCTCTGACCAGCGGGAAGGCTGCGGCAACGGCAAAACTGTCGGCCAGTTCCGCCTCGGGCGCGTCGAGGCCAAGGACCACGATGCCGCGGGTGTTGGGGTCGTTCTCCTCGATCGCGGCGATGGCCTTGCGCCAGGCCACGGACGAGGTCATGGGTTCCAGCTTCCACCAGTCGGGATAGACCCCTGCCGCATAGAATTGCCGGATCAGGGTGGCGGTTGTTTCATTGTCCACGGGGCCGACCTTGGACGGGATGATTTCCAGAAGGAATTCCAGGTCGTTGCGGCGCGCGGTCTGGAACAGGCGCTTGACGGTTTGCTCTTGCCCTGCCCGCGTCGCCGCGTCGTCGGTTGGATGGCAGAAGCACAGCACCTTGACCACGTTCTCGCGCGCCCAAGCCTCCAGCCCGCCGCAGTCGAGGCCCAGTTCCGGTTCCAGTTCCAAGGGCCGCGATCCCGGCCATTCGGCAGGCCGCCCGATCCACAGCCCGGTGCCCGAGGCCGCGTGCAGCGCGTCGCGCCCGATGCGGTTGTCGCACAGGATGCCATAACCCGGCTTGCCGCCCTGGACCTGCAACGCGGCCCGCAGGCACAATTCCTTGAAGGCGCCGCCCTTGTCCGGCGTGTATCCGGGCATCTGTTCCAGCTGCATCCGGTGGTCGAAGGCAAAGACCCGCATCGTGGACCAGTCGCCGCCCGTGCGCCGTTGCCGGTTGGTGGCCCAGTGGACCTGTTCCAGTTCGGGGTCGTTCCTCAGGTCGGGCCGGATCACGCCGCGTTTCAGGAAGAACTCCAACTCGGCCAACGACGGATAGGCGGGCGTGCAGCCGTGACGGCTGACGGCAAGGGCCCCGCAGGCGTTGGCGTATTCCAGGGCCTTGGGCCAAGGCTCGCTGTCCAGCCAGCCCTTCATCAGGCCGGAGAAGAAGCCGTCGCCCGCGCCCAGGACGTTGAAGACCTCGATCGGAAAGCCCGGTCCCGCCTCGCCCTGGTCCAGGCTGTCGGGGATGGCGGCGGTAAAGGCCACCGCGCCCGCAGCCCCGCGCTTGCAGACCAGCGTGGCCGGGGTGATCGCCCGCACCGCCCGCAATGCGGCGACGGTGTCGGTGGACCCGCCCGCGATGTGAAACTCTTCCTCGGTCCCCACGATCAGGTCGAACAAGGGCAGCGTCGATTGCAGCCGCGCCGTCACCGCGGCGCTTTCGACAAAGCGGCTTTCTCCCGCGTCGTGGCCCGCCAGACCCCAAAGGTTCGGGCGATAGTCGATGTCGAGTGCCGTGCGCGCGCCATGCTTGCGAGCCAGCCGCAACGCCTTGATCACCGCCGCCTCGGTGCGCGGGTGGGACAGATGCGTGCCGGTCGCCAGCACCGCGCGGGCGTCCGCGATCAGCCCTTCGTCTATGTCGTCCTCGCACAGCGCCATGTCGGCGCAGTCGCTGCGATAGAATATCAGCGGGAACTGTTCCTGGTCGCGGATGCCCAGAATCACCAGGGCGGTCAGCCGGTCGGGATCGGTCCTGACGCCGCGCACGTCCACGCCCTCGCGCACAAGCTGTTCGCGGATGAAGCGGCCCATGTGTTCGTCGCCGACCCGCGTGATCAGGCCGGACCGCAACCCCAGCCGTGCCGTCCCGCAGGCGATGTTCGTGGGACTGCCCCCGATATACTTGCGGAACGACCCCATGTCCTCCAGCCGCCCGCCCACCTGCGCGCCGTACAGATCAACGCCCGCGCGGCCGATGGTGATCAGGTCAAGGGATTTGGTCATGGGATCGGTCCTTGTCTTGGGATCAAAGCTGCGCGGAAACAAAGGCCATGCTGGTCTTCAGCGCGTCCTTGGGATCGGCGGCCCGGTGGACTTCGGGGGCGAAGGGTTCAAAGCTGAAGGCGCCGTCATAGCCCGCGTCCAGCAGGGCGCGGATCTGGGGCAGGTTTTCCAGCCGGTCCCGGCCGTCCACCAATACCCGGTGCGCGTCCAGCATATCCGCCACGGACACATCGGGGTCGGTCACGCCCGAGATGTGGACAAGGCCGGTCCATTCCGGGAAGAACTCGGTTTCGTCTGCCAGATGGTGGTGGAAGGTGTCGTGCATCAGCTTGTAGGTGCCCGTTCCCCCGGCAGCCTCGATGGCGCGGATCGCCTCGGCCTTGGTCCGCAGCGAGGAAATCGGAAAGCCCAGCGGTTCCACCAGCCCGGTCAGACCGCGCGTATCCAGGATCGTCTTCATCGCGGTCAGCGCGCCGACAAGACTGTCGAAATCCACCGGCGTGCCGTCGTTCAGCGGGCACATGACCAGAGCCTTGGCTCCGCAGGCGGCGGCGTAATCGGCCATCGCCTCGGCCCGCGCGGGCAGGTCGCCCCCCCAGACGTTGAAGGGATAAAGCGCGTTGATGGAAACGATGGTCACGCCTGCTTTCTGGGCCTCGGCCTTCACGTCCTCGGGACGCCATTGGGACAGGACATCGGGCAGGTCGTTGCGGATTTCCACCTCGGTCACGCCAAGGTCGCGGGCGGTGGCGAAGAAGTCGGACAGCGATAGGGTCGGGGCGGCGATGTGGTTCAGGGCAAAGCGCATGGGTCAGCCTTGGGCGTAAAGGGCGGGACGGTCGGGATAGGTGATGGCGATCATCTCGCCCTCGGCCTCCTGCGCCTGGACGCAAGCGTCAGACGCAACGGCGGCCATGTAGCCGTCCCAGGATGTCGGGCCGGATGCCGTTCCCTGCGCCGCAGCCTTCAGGAAGTCCTGCAGTTCAACGTCATAGGAGGCGACGAAGCGGTCCTTCCAGTCGGTCAGGATCGGGTTCTGCAGGCTGGCGTTCAGGCGTGTCTGGATCGCCATGGGTTCGGGCAGGCGGGCCACGCCATCCTCGCCCACGACCTCGCACTGGATGTCATAGCCGTAATGGCAGTTCACGAAGATTTCCGTGTCGATGACCGTGCCCTTGGCCGTCACCAGCGTCACGATCTGCGGGTCGCGGAGTTTCGCATGGGTGCGGGCGCAGGACCGGGGGAAGGTCACGCGGGCCGAGACATAATCGTCGGCCAGCAGCCAGCGGAACACGTCGATCTCGTGGATCAGCGTGTCGTGGATCGCCATGGGGGTGGTATAGGCTTCCGGCACGGTGGGGTTCCTGTGCGCGGCATGAACCATGATCGGCGCACCGATCTGGCCGTCCACCACCTTTTTCAGCGCAGCGTAGCCTTCGTCATAGCGACGCATGAAGCCGACCTGCACCAGCCGCTTGCCGTGCGCGACCTCGGCATCGACGATGCGCTTGGCGCCTTCGGCGGTCGTGGCCAGCGGCTTTTCGCAGAAACAGGGCTTGCCCGCGGCGATGGCGGCCAGCACGTATTGTTCATGCGTCGCGCCCCAGGACGTGACCAGCACGGCATCCACTTGGTCGCTGGAAATCAGTTCCTCGCCCGTGTCGAAGACGGTGGCGTCCGGAGCGAGGTCGGCCTTCACGGCTTCGGCGGATGCGCGGTTCACGTCCGACAGCGCGGTGATGGTGCCGCCCGACAGCACCTGGTTGATGCGCCGCGCGTGGTCGCGGCCGATGGCTCCGGTGCCGATGACACCAATCCTGACGGTCATGTTGGATCTCACTTCCAGTATTGTTCGACGTATCGTTTGGTTTCCGACAGCATGAAGCGGGCGCTGTCCTCGGCCCGGTCCTCCCAGGCGAAGACGCAGTTCGACAGCACGCCATCGAACTTCATCTCGGCAAGGGTGGCGAAGAAGATGTCCCAGTCGATCTCGCCCTGGCCGAAATCGGTGTGCTGGTGGACGCGCACCTTCGATCCCGGCGGGTTGACGATGTAACGCAGCTGCGACGACCTGGTGTGGTCATAGGTATCGGCCAGCCGGACGTGTTCCAGATACCCTTCGGTCGCGCGCAGGTTCGCCACCATGTCGGGACCGTAGAAGAAGGTATGCGGCGCGATAAAGGAGGCGCGCACCATGGGCGAGTTGATGGTCTTGATGATATCGACAGCCGGGGCGATCTCCTCCAGCCAGTCCTCGGGGTGCGCCTCCAGCGACAGCTTGATCCCCTCGCGTTCCAGGATCGGGACAAGCACGTCCATGGCACGGAAGAACGCGGCCTCGCAGGTTTCGGGGCGGTGCAGGCCGGACCGGTCGTTGAGGCTGCGGTCGGGGCTGCCGCCGCGTCCGAATTCGCTGACGAACAGCGGGCATTCCAGTTCCACGGCCCATTCGATGGCACGCTTCCAGTTGTCGATCGCCGCGTCCCATTCGTCGGGATAGGGACTGGCCCAGCGATACATCGGCTGGATCGAGGCGAGGCCCACGTTATTGTCGCGCAGCGCACGTTTGAAGCTGGCGATCCGCTCTGGGTAAAGCTTCGGGCGGGTCCACCACGAGAAGAAGTCGGGCCGGGGCGACATTTCCACATGGTCATAGCCAAGCTCGGCGACCTTGCGGACGGTATCCTCCAGCGACAGGTGGCGGATCATGTGCGGGTCAAGCGTGTGTTTCATCGGGCGTCTCGGACAGGGGGTTGGGGCCGGGCGAGGCGGGGAGGAGGAGACGCCCCGCCCGGCAAAGGCCGGTTACTTCTGGTAATCGGCCATGTTCTGGGGCGTGACCGGCTCGAACGGGATCCAGTGTTTGGGTTCGATCTTCTCGCCCCCTGCTGCGGCGACGGCGGCGCGGACCGCCTGTTCGCCCTGGCCGGTGGCGTTCTGATAGACGGTCACGTCCATCTGCCCGGCCTCCATCGCGGCAAGCCCGTCTGCGGTGGCGTCGATGCCGGCGATGACGATATCGCCCTTGCCGGTGGTCGCCGCCAGGGCCTGCGCCGCGCCAATCGCCATTTCGTCGTTGTTGGCGACGATGGCATCGAATTCCAGGCCCGCCGTCAGCCAGGACGTGACCAGATCCTGCGCCTGCACGCGGTTCCAGTTGGCGACCTGCTTTTCGATGATCTCGACAGGGCAGTCGGGCTGGGCAAAGGCTTCCTCGACCATCTGGGTGCGCACATGGGCGGCGTGGTTTTCCAGCGGGCCCATCAGGATCACGGCCTTGGCATCCTCGCGGCCCTTCAGCGCCTCGCAGACGGCGGCGGCTTCCAGGCGGCCCGCGTCGGTTTCCTGCGATCCGACATAGCCGGTGCCTTCGGGCATCCCGGTTTCCAATTCCGCAGGCGGGTGGTTCACATAGATCAGCGGAATGCCCGCCCCCGTCGCCGTGGCGGTGATGGCTGCCGTGCTGTCGCCATCGACCGCGTTCACGATGATCGCATCGACGCCGTTGGCGACGAAGATCTGGACCTGGTTCAGCTGCTTGGCCACGTCCAGTTGCGCATCCTCGATCGACAGGGTGACGCCTTCGGTGCGCTCGGCCTCGGCGCGGATGCCGTTCAGCAGGATCGTCAGGAAGGGGTTGTCGAATGATGTCATGGTGACGCCGATCCGGGTTTCGGCAAGCGCCGGGGCGGCAAGCGACAGGCAAAGGGCGGTGGTGACGGCAATCTTTCTGGGCAGTCTGGTCATGGGATGCATCCTGTCGTTTGGGGTGTGCAGGGGGAACCGGCCGGCGCCGGGGGCGGCCCGATGGCCGGGCCGCGCGGGGTGTTTCAGCTGGTCTTGCGGCGCTTGCGCTGGCGGTGGACATCGGCCACCACGGCAGCCACGACGATCGCGCCCTTGATCATCTCCTGGTAGTAGGCATCCAGCCGCAGGAAGGTGAAGCCCGAGATGATGACACCGAAGATCACCATGCCGATAGCCGTGCCCAGGATGGATCCCCGCCCGCCGTTCAGCGACACGCCCCCGATCACCGCCATGGCGATGGCGTCCAGTTCATAGGCGAGGCCCATGCCCGCCTGCGCGGTCTGGCCTCGGGCCGCGACCACCATCCCGGCCAGGGCCGCCAGCATCGCGGCGATGACATAGACCTTGACCAGGTGGCGTTCCACGTCGATGCCCGACACGCGCGCGGCCTGGGCATTGGCGCCGATAGCATAGGTGAACTTGCCGTAGCGGGTGTATTTCATCGCGATATGGAAGATCGCCGCGACGATGATGAAGATCACCACCGGCATCATGCCCGACCCGATCCAGGCAAAGCCCTCGGTCGGGAAGCTGACCGGCTGGCCCTTGGTGTACCACTTGGCGAACCCGCGCACCGTGACCATGGTGCCCAGCGTGGCGATGAAGGGCGGGATCTTGGTATAGGCGATCAGCCAGCCGTTGATGAGGCCGACGATGGCCCCGCAACCAAGCCCGATCAGCAGCGGCACGATCATCGGCAGGTCGGTCAGCGCGGGATAGACCGCGCGGGCATAGGTGGACACCTGGGCGAAGGACATCGCCACCATGGCGACCGCCCCCACCACGGACCCCGACGACAGGTCGATCCCGCCCGAGATGATGACCTGCGTCACGCCCACGGCGATGATGCCGATCACAGACACTTGCAGGATCATGATCTTCAGCCGGTTCCAGGAAAACAGGAAGGACTGGCCCTGGAAGATCCAGCCCAGGATCTCGAAGACCAGGGCGATGCCGATCAGGACCAGCAGGATGTTGACCTCGGTCGGCAGGCGGCGCTGCGTGCGAGGCGCGGCGCGGGCGGTGATGTCTTGGCTGCTCATGCGAATGGTTCCCTTACTTCGCCGCAAGCGACATGATCTTGACCTGATCCGCATCGGCGCGGTCCAGGAAGCCGGACACATGGCCTTCGTGCATGACCATGATGCGGTCGGACATGCCCAGCACCTCGGGCAGTTCCGAGGAGATCATCAGCACGGCCACGCCCTGGGCTGCCAGTTCCGTGATCAGGCGGTGGATTTCGGATTTCGCGCCCACGTCGATGCCGCGGGTCGGTTCGTCCAGGATCAGGATCCGGGGTTTCGTCAGAAGCCAGCGGGCGATCAGCAGCTTCTGCTGGTTGCCGCCCGACAGGTTTTCCACCGTTTCCTGAAGGTTCGGGGTCTTGACGCGCAGGGTGCGGGCCATGTCCTCGGCCAGGCGGTTCACTTCGCGCTGCTGGACGAAGCCGTTCCTGACATGGCTGCGGGTGATCAGCGCGGACTGGATGTTTTCCAGGCAGTCCAGCGTCAGGAAGCAGCCGGTTTCCTTGCGATCCTCGGTCAGGAAGGCCATGCCATGCGCCATGGCCTGCGCGGGCGTGGCGATGGTCACGGGCTTGCCGTCGATCAGGATTTCGCCGGACTCGGCCGGGTGGACGCCGAACAGCGCCTCGGCCACATTGGACCGCTTGGACCCGACCAGACCGGCCAAGCCCAGGATCTCGCCCCGGCGCAGGGAAAAGGACACGTCGTGGAAGACGCCGGGCAGGGTCAGGTTGCGAACCTCGAGGATCGTGTCGCCGATGGGGCAGTCCACCTTGGGGAACATGTTGGTGATCTCTCGGCCCACCATCATGCGGATGATGTCGTCGCGCGTCACGTCGGATGCGTTATGGGTGCCGACATACTTGCCGTCGCGGAAGACGGTGAATTCGTCGGCGATCTCGAACAGTTCGTTCATCTTGTGGGTGATATAGACGATGCCGATGCCGCGGGCGCGCAGGTCGCGGATGATGGCGAACAGGTGGTCCACCTCGCGTTCCGTCAGCGCGGATGTCGGTTCGTCCATGATCAGCACGTCGGAATTGTGGCTGACCGCCTTGGCGATCTCGACCATCTGCTTTTGTGCCACGGTCAGGTCGCTGACCTGCGCGCGGGGGTCCAGCCTGATGTTGAGCCGCGCGAACAGATCGGCCGTCATGCGGGTCATCTCGGCATGGTCGATCAGGCCGAAGCGGTTCTTCGGTTCGCGCCGGATCCAGATGTTTTCCGCCACCGTCATCCAGTTCATCAGCGCCAGTTCCTGGTGGATCATCGAGATCCCCTGTTCAAGCGCATCCAGCGGCGATTTCAGCGCGACCACCTGTCCCCGCAGACGGATCTCGCCCGCGTCGGGCTGATAGACGCCGGCGATGATCTTCATCAGCGTGGACTTGCCCGCACCGTTTTCCCCCATCAGGGCATGGACGGTGCCGGGCCGGACGCGCAACTGCACGTCGTCCAGCGCAAGAACGCCCGGGAATTCCTTGCGGATGCCGCTGATCGACAAGACACCCTCGCGCTGGGTTGCCGCGTGAACGCGGTCGATGGCGGCTGCGGTTCTTGGGCTGACCATCCTCTGTCCTCCGGTTGGGGAAGGGCGCCGGGCGCGGACCGCCCGGCGTCAAGGCTCAGTTCCGGGCCTGGTATTCGGCCAGGTTCGCGGGCGTCACCAGTTCGAAGGGCACATAGACCTTGTTCTCGACCTCTTCCCCGCGCGCCAGCTTCAGGGCCGCATCCACCGCGCCCTCACCCTGGCCCGCCGCGTTCTGGAACACGGTCACGTCCAGGTCGCCCGCCTCCATTGCGGCAAGCGCGTCCTGCGTCGCATCAACACCACCGACGATCACGTCATCCATCGACACGCCCGCCGATTTCATGGCCTGGATCGCGCCGATGGCCATTTCGTCGTTGTTGGAGATCACCGCGTCGAATTCCAGCCCCGAGGTGATCCAGTTCGTCATCAGGTCTGCGGCCTGGGTGCGCGACCAGTTCGCGGTCTGCTCCTCGACGATCTGGATGAAGCTGCATTCGGGCGTGGCGATCACGTCCTTGATGTCCTGGGTGCGCATCCGCGCGGCCTGGTTCGACAACTCGCCCATCAGGACGACGGCCTTGGCCTCGGTCTTGCCGGCCTCTTTCAGAAGGCGGCAGATTTCCTGGGTTTCCAGGGTGCCGGATTCCTTTTCGTCGGATGCCACGAAGGCCTGGTTTTCCGGCAGGTCGTCGACGTTCACCGGTTCGCGGTTCACATAGACCAGCGGGATCCCGGCGTCGGCCGCGGCTTGCGACATGGCGACGGTGGCATCTGTATCGACAGGGTTCACGATGATCGCGTCCACGCCCGAGGCCACGAAGTTCTGGATCTGGTTCAGCTGCTTGCCCACGTCGTTCTGCGCGTCCTCGATCTGCAGGGTCACGCCGTCCAGACTGGCGGCGTGGTCCCCCATCCCGTTGCGCAGGACAGTCAGGAAGTTGTCGTCGAACAGGGCCATGGACACCCCGATGTTCTCGGCCTGGGCAGCCGTTCCCAGCAGCCCGCAGATCGCGGTCGCCGTCAGCAGTCGCTTCATGGTCTTCCTCCACTGATGGTGCGCTTGGGCACCTTGTTCGTTGCTCTGTGCCAGACGACGGGCCGCAAGGGGCCAGCCCTGCGGATGCAGGGTTGCGCGGCTTTGGGTCTTTGGCAGGCGGCGACGATTCTCCTCAGGTCGTCGCAGGGGAAAGATCACGGAATGGCGTGCGTGGGTCAATCATGCTGTGGCGGCGGAAACCATCATTCGTGATGGAAAATGACGGGTGCAATGATGGCTTTGCATCACGCGCCTTACAGGCTTTCCGGTGTCCAGATCTGGAAGGGCAGGAACCGCTGCCCCGGATTGTCGGTCAGCCCGTGGTCGCGCGCCTGGATCATCAGGGCCAGGGTTTCCTCGCAGACCTGGCGCAGGGGGGTGCTAATGACCACGGACAGGGTGCGGTCCTGCAAGGCCTCGCGCGAATCCGGCGTCAGTTCATTGACGATCAGCACCACGTCGCCCGGCTTTCGCGACTCGCGCAGCGCGGCGATGGCGCCTTCCATCCCGCCGCCCGCGCAATAGATGCCGACGATGTCGTTGTGCCGTTCCAGAAGTTCGGTCACCGCCTCATGGGTCAGTTGCCGTGTTTCCAGGTTGACCTGGGGGTTCAGCAGTTCGAAATCCGGGGCGTATTCCCGGAAGTAGCTGCGAAATCCGGTTTCGCGCAATTCATGGCCATGAAACCGGTGCCCGCCGATGAAGACCGCGACCTTGCCGGGCTTGGGCGCGATCCTGGAAATCAGCCAGCCCGCCGAACGGCCGACCTTGATGTTGTTGGTGCCGACATAGCTTTCCCGCACCCCTTGGGCGAAATCCGACAGCAGCGAAAAGGTGGGGATGCCGCGCGCGCGCAGGTCGCTGACCGCCGCCGTGACCTTGTGGTGATCCAGCCCGGTGGCCGCCACCGCATCGACCTTGCCGGCGAGTGACGCCAGCAGTTGTTCCAGTTCCCCCGGCAGGGTCGATTGCGCGAACCGCACCGTCACCCGCACCCGGTGCGAGGTGATCTGCGCCGCCTGATCCTGGAACTCACGCGCGAAGTCCTGATAGAAAGGATGCCGTTCCTTTTGCAGGATCAGTGCGACGTGCAGTTCGGGCAGTTCCGCCATCAGCCGCGCCCGGATGGCGTTTGCCCCGTGATAGCCGATGCGCTGCGCGGCGTCCTGCACGCGCCGCGCGGTTTCCTCGCGCACCTTCAGGCGGCCGTTCAGAACCCGGTCGGCCGTGGCAAGGCTGACGCCCGCCTCGCGCGCAAGGTCGGCAATGGTCGGGCGGCGCATCGGCTGTCTTTCCGGCTGGTGATGGGATCCGTCAGGGTCTTGACGGTTTCACATCATCGCCCCGCCCGTCAAGGCTGCCAGCCGCCCCGCAGATCGACCGGCTGGCCCGTCGCAATCGAGGCGATCGCGGCCTCGGCCAGGCGCTGCGCCTCGTATCCGTCGCGGATCCCCGCCAGCGGTGCAGGGCCGCCCTGCAGCCATGCGGCAAAGGCTTCCATCTCGGCGCGATACGCGGCCTCGAACCGGGCGATGAAGTAATCCATCGGGGGCGCGGTCAGCTGGCCCGATGGCCCGGCAATGCGGACATCCGTCTGGGGGCAGTTGTCGATGAACAGGACCTCGGCCGCGCAATGCGCCTCGAGCCGCTGATCATAGCCCAGGGGGCCGCGGCGGTTGTTGGTCATCGTGACCATGCGCCCGGACTCGGTCAGCATCGTCACCGCCAGCGTGTCGATATCGCCCGCCTTGCCAATGGCGGGATCGATCTGGCAATTGCCGACGGCATAGACGGTCGCGATCTCCTCGCCGCACATGAACCGCGCCTGGTCGAAATCGTGGATCGCCTGGTCCCGCAGCATCCCGCCGGATCGGCGGACATAGTCGATGGGCGGCGGACCGGGGTCGCGGGTGTGCATCACCAGTTGTTCCAGCCGCCCCGACTGGCCCGATGCGATGCGGTCCCGCACCGCGCGGAAGTTCGGATCGTAACGGCGCTGAAAGCCCAGCATGCAGCGGATGCCCGAGGCCTCGACGGCCTCGGTCACGCGCGCGACCGTCGGCCAGTCGAGCGAGATCGGCTTTTCGCAGAACACCGCCAGCCCGCGTTCGGCCGCCGCCAGCAGCAACTCCGCATGGCTGTCGGTGGACGAACAGATGACGATGCCGTCCAGGTCGTCGGACAGCGCGTCATGGGCGTCCGACCGCCGTGCCCCGATCCGGGCGGCAAGTGCGTCGCAGTCGGCGACCGGATCGACAAGATGGACGACCTCGACACCGGGAATGGCGGTGGCGTTCATCGCATGGACGGCGCCGATGCGGCCCGCCCCGAAAACAGCAAGACGCATCAGGCCCAGGCCTCCGATTCGATTGTGTTGACGTCGATCCAGCCGCCCGTGCCGCAGGATGCCAGCACCGCATCGACCACGGCGGCGGTATGGACGGCGGCGGCAAAGTCCGGCCAGGCCGGGGTGCCTTGCACGATGGCGCGGATGAATTCGGCCATTTCGACCACGATCATGTCGTTATAGCCGAAGCCATGGCCCGCGCCGATGCAGAAGCGGCCATAATCGCCATGACCCGGCGCGGCCAGGATCGTGCGGAACCCTTGCCGCCCCTTGCGGTCGCGGGCGTCATAGAATTGCAGTTCCGCCATCCGTTCCTGATCGAACCGCACCGTCCCCTTGGTGCCCACGACCTCGTAAGTCAGGCCCATCTTGCGTCCCGCATGGATGCGGCTGGCCGTGATGCTGCCCGGCACGCCGGATGCAAAGCGCATCAGGAACTGGGCCTGGTCGTCGTTTTCGACGGCGGCCATCCCGTCCCCCGCCGGGCGCTGCGCGTGGACCGTCTGGCGCATGCCCACGACCTCGGCCACCGGGCCGACAAGGAAATCCGCCAGGTTGATCGCATGGCTGGCGATGTCGCCAAGCGCACCGGCCCGCCCGACATTGACCGCGACCTGCCGCCAGTCATGGGGCAGCGTCGGGTCCATCAGGTAATCCTCGACATGGGTGGCGCCGAAATGGATGACCTCGCCGATCTCTCCAGTCTCGATGATCTCTCGGGCAAGCTGGGTGGCGGGGTTCTTGACATAGTTGAAGCCGGTCATGGTGACGCGACCGCTGGCCTGCGCGACCCTGGCCATCTGCGCGGCTTCGCGCGCGGTGCGGCCCAGGGGCTTTTCGCAGATCACGTGCTTGCCCGCCTGCAGGGCCGCCATGGCCATGTCCGCGTGCAGGAAGGTGGGCGAGGCGATGGCAACCGCCTGCACGTCTTCCGCCGCCAGCAGATCGCGCCAGTCGCCTGTGCCGCGTTCAAAACCGAAATCCCGCGCGCGGCGCTGTGCGCCCGCCGCCTTCGATGTCGCGATGACACGCCTGATCGCGCGATCCGGCATCTCGTAGACCGTCGAGACCTGCGACAGCGCGATGGCATAGGCCTTGCCCATGTAGCCCGCGCCGATGACCCCAAAGCCGATGTCAGCCATGTTTCCTCCATCCTTGGCGCCACGCTAGCCACGGCGGGGCAGGGGACAAGCGGGGGGTTGAGGGGAAACCCTCAGACGCTTTCGGGCATGAGGATCTGGATTTCGGTCGCGATGGACCTGGCCTCGCCTTCAAGCCGGCCGATCAGCCGGGCCATGGTTTCGACGGCCAACCGGGCCTCCAGCACAGGACGCTGGTCGATGATCACCTGCACCTTGCGGGCCTTCAGCATCAGGTGGCGTTCGGGGGTTTGTTCGTGGGTGACGATGGAAAATGGACGGGTCTGACGGATGGGCGCCAGCGCCGCGACCAGTTCCGAACAGCCGGTGGTGCACAGATAGATGCCGCGCAGGTCGGGGTTCGTGCGTGCCGCGCGCAGCGCCATGGCGGCTGCGGTGGCCTTGTCCTCGTGCGTTTCCAGGATATCGGCGACCCGCAGGGCGGGATGGCGTTCTGCCAGGACGTCCGTGAAGCCGCCGCTGCGGGCCCCATGGCCGGGCATGTCGAAGCGGCCGATCAGCACCAGCGTGTCGCCGCCCTGACCAACCAGATATCCCATCAGGTCGCCCGCGACCCGGCCCGACTGGCGGTCGTCGGGCCCGACAAAGGCCGCGCGGCCACGGGCGGGCACGTCGTCGGCCAGGGTCACGACCGGGATGCGCGGGGGCAGCGCCTCGATCGCCGCGACGATCTGGGGGGCGGCGGGAACGGTCAGGATCATCCCGTCCGCCCAGGCGGCGGCACGGGCGATCTGGGCGGCGATGCGGTCGGGCTGCGCCGGGTCGATCCGCTCGATCTGGAACAGCAGGTTCAGGTCGCGATGAATGGCGCGGGCCTGTTCGATGCCCTGGCGCAACTGGGCATGGAACGGATTGGACGGCGGCTGGATCAGCACCGCGATGCGCTTGGCGGCCGTGGGCGTGACCCGCAGGCTGCGATCCAAGCCTAGGCGGCGGGCGGCCGACAGGATCGCCGCCTCCTTGTCCGCGGACACCCCGCCGCGGCGGTTCACCACCCGGTCCACGGTGGCCAGCGATACCCCTGCCGCCTGCGCCACGTCTTCCAGCGTCACTTTTCCCATGGTTCTTCCCTTTTCGGCAGGACGATGGGCGATTGAGGGGATCCCCTCAAGGCCGATCTTCGTCCTGCGTCACTTGCCGGTTAATCCTGCCTGGACCGGAGGAAGCCCATGACCATCACCATCACGACGGCGCCCTGTTGCTGGGGCGTGGACGATGTCTCGAACCCGAACCTGCCCGATTGGCGGCTGGTTCTGAAGGAGATTGCGGCGGCGGGTTACGGCGGGCTGGAACTGGGGCCATACGGATACATGCCGCTGGACGCGCCGATGGTATCGGATGCCTTGCGCCAGCATGGGCTGTATGTCGTGGCGGGCACCATCTTCGACAACCTTGTGGATCCCGCGAACCGCGAGGCGCTGGAACGACAGGCGCACCAGATCTGTGCGGTGATCACGGCGCTTCCAAAACCGCCCACAGCGCCGGGCCAGCGGTTCGCCGCACCCTATCTGACGGTAATGGACTGGGGGCACGATGCGCGAGATTACGCCGCGGGCCATTCGGACCGCGCGGTGCGGCTGGACGACGCCGCCTGGGCGGGCATGGTCGCCAACATCCGCGCCATTGCCCGGATCGCGCGGGACGAATACGGCGTCCGCGCCGTGATCCACCCCCATGCGGGCGGCCATGTCGAATTCGCGGACGAGATCGCGCGGGTCTGCGCCGACATCCCCGCGCCCGTGGCGGGGCTGTGCCTGGACACCGGCCACATCGCCTATGCCGGGATGGATCCCGTGGCGGTGCTGGACCGGTACTGGGACCGGCTGGACTACATTCACTTCAAGGACATCGATGCCACGAAATTTGCGGATGTGATGACCCGCCGCATCCGCTTTTTCAACGCCTGCGCCGAAGGCGTGATGTGTCCCATCGGCGACGGCTGCATCGACTATCCCGCGATCCGGTCGCTGCTGGAACGGCGCGGCTATGCCGGTTTCATCACCGTCGAGCAGGAACGCGATCCCCGCAATGCCGGGGGATCGCTGGCCGATGTCGCGAAATCCCGCCGCTATCTGGAAACCAGAGGCTTTGCCGCCACCAAGGAGACGACCCGATGATCGACGGCACGCGCCTGACGAAGAACGCAATCCGATGGGGCATGGTCGGCGGCGGCAGGGGCAGCCAGATCGGCTATGTCCACCGGTCCGCCGCGATGCGCGACGGCTATTTCGATCTGGTAGCCGGGGCCTTTGACCTGGATCCCGGCCGGGGCCGGGCCTTCGGGGCCGACCTGGGGCTGGATCCGGATCGCTGCTATCCCGATTGCCAGGCGATGTTCGCGGCCGAATCCGCCCGCCCCGACGGCATCCGCTGCGTGACCATCGCCACGCCGAACAACACCCATTACCCGATCACCCGCGCCGCCTTGCTGGCAGGCATCCATGTCATCTGCGAAAAGCCCCTGACCTTCACCACGGCCGAGGCGCTGGACCTGCAGGCCCTCGCCGCCGAACGCGGTCTGGTCGTGGGCGTCACCTATGGCTATTCCGGCCACCAGATGATCGAGGAGGCGGCGCGGTTGGTCGCGGATGGCACCTTGGGCGAGATCCGCATTGTTAACCTGCAATTCGCCCACGGCTTTCACAGCGCACCGGTGGAACAGGACAGCCCCGCCACCCGCTGGCGCGTCGATCCGGCCTTTGCTGGCCCCAGCTATGTCCTGGGGGATCTGGCCACCCATCCGCTGTATATTGCGCAGGTGATCTGCCCCGATCTGCGCATCAGGCGGCTTCTCTGCACCCGGCAAAGCTTCGTCGCCTCGCGCGCGCCGCTGGAGGATAACGCGACGGTTCTGATGGAATATGACGGGGGCGCGGTGGGGACGCTGTGGACATCGGCCGTGAATGCCGGGGCGATGCACAGCCAGAAGGTGCGGATCACCGGATCCAGGGGATCGGTCGAATGGTGGGACGAACACCCCAACCAGTTGCGGCTGGAAATCCAGGGCGAGCCCGCGCGCCTTCTGGACCGGGGGATGCCTTATCTGCACCCGCAGGCGCTGGGCGATGACCGTATCGGTGCAGGCCATCCCGAAGGGCTGTTCGAGGCATGGGCCAACCTGCATTCGCGCTTTGCCCAAGCCATCGAGGCGCATGAGGAGGGCGATCCGTCCCGCGTGGCCCATCTGCGCTATCCCGGCGTCGCGGCGGGGGTCGAGGGCGTCCGCTGGGTGGAACATTGCGTCCGGTCCGCGGATGGGGGCGGCGTCTGGGTGGATTATGCCTGACAGCCGGGGTTGTCCCCGGCCGTCAGGGCTGTGGTTCACGCCATCGTGGCGATGTCCATGACAAAGCGGTATTTCACGTCGCCCTTCAGCATCCGTTCGTAAGCCTGCTCGATCTCATCGGCGCGGATCATCTCGATATCGGCGGTGATGCCGTGCTGGGCGCAGAAATCCAGCATTTCCTGGGTTTCCGGGATGCCGCCGATCAGGGATCCGGCAAGGCTGCGGCGGCGCATGATCAGGTTGAAGACATTGGGCGAGGGATGGGGCGTCGCGGGCGCGCCCACCAGCGTCATGGTGCCGTCGCGCTTCAGCAACGCCAGGAACGCGTCCAGGTCATGGGGCGCGGCGACCGTGTTCAGGATGAAATCGAAGCTTTGGGCATGGGCCGCCATCTCCTCGGCATTCCTGGACACGATCACTTCGTCCGCGCCCAGGGCCTTGGCGGCCTCGCGCTTGTCGGGCGAGGTTGTGAAGGCCACCACATGGGCGCCCATCGCGTGCGCCAGCTTTACGCCCATATGGCCCAAGCCCCCGATGCCGACGATGCCGACCTTCTTGCCCGGTCCCGCGCCCCAGTGACGCAGCGGCGAATAGGTGGTGATGCCCGCGCACAGCAGCGGGGCCACGGCGGCCAGCTGATCCTCTGGGTGGGTGATGCGCAGGACGAAGCGTTCATGGACCACGATCGCCTGGGAATAGCCGCCCAGCGTATGGCCCGGCGCGTCGGCGGTCGGACCGTTATAGGTGCCGACCATGCCGTCGCAGTAATTCTCCAGCCCTTCGGCGCAGTCGGGGCAACCCTGGCAGCTGTCCACGATGCAGCCGACGCCGACCAGATCGCCCGGCTTGTGGCTGGTGACGTGGGTGCCGACCTCGGTCACGCGGCCCACGATCTCGTGGCCCGGGACGCAGGGATACAGCGTGCCTGCCCATTCGCTGCGCACCTGGTGCAGGTCGGAATGGCAGATGCCGCAAAAGACGATCTGGATCGCCACGTCATGGGCACCCACGTCGCGGCGGGTGATCTCCATCGGGCCAAGGGGCTGGTCGGCGGCATGGGTTCCAACGGCATGAACGGTCATGACAATATCCTTTCGGGGATTTTGCGAAGGGGATGACAGTGCCTTATCGCGGCCATTTGGACCAGCGAAAATCATAAGCGGGCAGGGTGGCTTTCAGATGTCCGTCATCGGTGGACAACGGATCGCCCAGAAGAACCGAGCCCTCGCCCCGGCACGATGCCCCCAGATCCAGATCCAGGGGCGCGGGCTTGGCCGACAGGTTGTGGATCACGACAAGGTCATGGTCGGCGGCGGCATATCGCAGGGCGATCACGCTGTCCGGCGCATCGCCGATGGGGCGGCATTCGCGGCGGCCGATGCCGGGATGGGCCAGGCGGATCGCTGCCAAGCGCGCGACCAGGTTCAGCAGCGATCCATCATCCGCCCATTGGGCTTCGGCATTGACGGCGCCGGGACCGAAATCGCCCGTCACCAGGGCTTGGGTCAATTGCGCCTTGGGGGCGGTGGAAAAGCCGCCGTTGCGGCCCTTGGTCCACTGCATCGGGCTGCGCACGGCGTTGCGGCCCTTTTGCGACAGATCCTCGCCCATCCCGATCTCGTCGCCATAGCAGATCAGGGGGGCGCCAGGCATGGCGAACAGCAGGCTGAAGGCAAGGCGCAACCTTGGCCCATCGCCCCCCAGCATCGCCGCCAGGCGGCGCAGGCCGCGCCCGAAGATGCGCATGGCGTCGTCCGCGCCAAGGGCATCCATGGTGTCGCGGAAGGCGTCCGGGTCCAGCCGTTCCAGGTTGGCCTCGTCGGGCATCGTGGCGGGCCGACAGGAACCACGGATGCCGGTCCGAGGTGTGCTGCGCCACCAGATCCAGGATCACGCGGATGCCGCGCGCCCCGGCGCCGGTCACAAAGGCCAGGAAGTCGTCGAAGGTGCCGTATCGCGGATTGACCTGCAGGTAATCGGTGATGTCATAGCCGTTGTCGCGGTTGGTCGCGGGATGGAAGGGCCGCAGCCAGATGCAGGTCACGCCCAACCGGGCGAGGTGGTCCAGCCTGTCCGTCAGCCCCGCGAAATCGCCGATCCCGTCGCCGTTGCCGTCGCAAAAGCGTTCCACGTCCACGCCATAGATGACCGCGTTCTTCCATCACTCGCCCGTCTCGGCCATGCCCGTCCCTTTTCGTGCCACAGCGCAAGCCGCCAGATGCGGGAATTGTTCCGCGCGGGAACTTCCCGCCGGGTCGGGGGCTTGCACTGGGACGGATGACGGGATCTGCCATGACGCGCATCGGATACCACGCTTCTCACGAACAGTTCGACCCGCGCACCTTGCGCGACCTTGCGGTCCGGGCCGAGGCGGCGGGCTTTGCCGCGATCAAGTGTTCAGACCATATCCAGCCCTGGAGCGCGCGTCAGGGCCAGTCCGGCCATGCCTGGGTCTGGCTGGGGGCGGCGATGGCGGCAACCACGGTTCCCTTCGGCAACATTTCCGCGCCGGGATACCGCTATCACCCGGCCGTGATGGCCCAGGCGGTAGCAACGCTGGGGCAGATGTTCCCGGGCCGGTTCTGGGTGGCCCTGGGCACGGGCGAGGCGCTGAACGAGGCGATGACGGGCATGGCCTGGCCTGATAAGCCCGAACGCAATGCCCGCCTGCGGGAATGCTTTGACGTGATGCACGCCCTGCTGCGGGGCGAAACCGTGACCCATCGCGGCCGCATCACCGTGGTCGAGGGGCGGTTGTGGTCGTTGCCCGATGCGCCGCCGCCCCTGTTCGGCGCCGCCGCGACGCCCGAGACGGCGCGTTACCTGGGCGGCTGGGCCGAAGGGCTGCTGACCCTGGGCGGCGATCCCGACAAGGTGGCCAAGGTGATCGCCGCGTTCCGCGACGGCGGCGGAGAGGGCAAGCCCGTCCATATCCAGCACACCATGTCCTGGGCCGAAACGCCCGATCAGGCCATGGCCAACGCCCTGGACCAGTGGGCGCCGGTCGCGATCGGAGGCGAGATCAACTGGGACATCCGCCGCCCGTCCGATTTCGACCTTCTGGGGCAGTTCGTCGGCCCCGACCGGATCGGCCGGTCAGTGCGCGTCTCGGCCGATCCGGGGCTGCACCGCGCCGACCTGCAGGCGCTTTCCGGCCTGGGCGCGGATACGGTCTTTCTTCATAATGTCGGGCGCAACCAGGAAGCCTTTATCGACATGGCCGCGCGCGAATTGCTGGGGTGACGCCTGCCGCGGGACACGCCCCTACAGCTTGTCCCGCCAGCGGTTCACCAAGGGATAACGGCGGTCCAGCCAGAAGGCGCGGGTCGAAATCCTCGGCCCCGGCGCGGCCTGATACCGCTTCCATTCGCTGCCATACAGCAGACGTTCCACGTTGCGCACCGTATCCGCGTCAAAGCCCTGATCGACCAGATCGGCCAGCGACAGATCCTTTTCGACAAGCCCTTCCAGGATCGCGTCCAGGATTTCATAAGGGGGCAGGGAATCCTGGTCCACCTGATCGGGACGCAGTTCCGCCGAAGGCGGCTTCGTGATGATCCGGGGCGGGATCACTTCGCCCGCCGGTCCCATCATCCAGTCGCGATGGTTGGCGTTGCGCCAGCGGCAGGTCTGGAACACGCGGGTCTTGTACAGATCCTTGATCGGATTGTATCCGCCCGCCATGTCGCCATAGATCGTTGCATAGCCCACGCCCACCTCGGACTTGTTGCCGGTGGTCAGCAGCATTCCCCCGAACTTGTTGGAAATGGCCATCAGCATCACCCCGCGCAGGCGGGACTGGATGTTTTCCTCGGTAATGTCAGGTTGCGTGCCTTCCATCAGATGGGCCAGGGCGTCGGACACCGCGTCGCGGGCACCGTCGATGCGGACCGTGTCCAGCCGGGTTCCAAGACGGGCCGCGCAATCGGCCGCGTCGTCCAGGCTGGTCTGGGACGTATATTCGCTGGGCAGCATCACGCAATGGACGTTTTCCGGCCCGACGGCGTCGGCGGCGATGGTCGCCACAAGCGCGGAATCGATCCCCCCGGACAGGCCCAGCACCACCCTGGAAAAGCCCGACTTGCGCATGTATTCGCGCAGGCCCAGCATCATCGCCATGTAATCCTGTTCCCATTCGTCGGGCTGGGGGGCCATTTCGCCCGGTTCGGCCCGCCAGCCGTCGCCCGTCAGGGTGAAATCGACATGGGCCAGCATCTCTTGGAAGGGGGGAAGCTGCACGACCTTGTGGCCGCCGGGATTCAGCACGAAGCTTGCGCCGTCATACAACTGGTCGTCCTGTCCGCCGACCATGTTGACGTAAACCAGCGGCAGCCCGGTTTCGACGACGCGGGCGACCATATGGCCCATGCGCAGGTCCAGCTTGTTCCTGTGATAGGGCGAGCCGTTGGGCACCACCAGGATCTCGGCCCCCGTCTCGGCCAGGGTTTCCGCCACGTCGGGGGCCCAGCCGTCCTCGCAGATGGGCGATCCGATGCGCGCGCCCGCCACCGGATAAGGACCGCTGATCGGTCCGCTGTCGAACAGGCGCAACTCGTCGAACAACTGCTTGTGGGGCAGGCGGTGCTTCAGCACGCGGGCCACCAGTTCGCCGTCCTTGAAGACCCAATAGGCGTTGTAGAGCATGTCGCGGTCGGCCCAGGGTCCGCCGATGCCGATGGCGGGACCGCCGGTGCAGGCCGCGCCCAGGGTTCGGATCGCGTCCTCGGCCTGGCGGGTGAAGGCGGGCTTCAGCACCAGATCCTGGGTCTGGTATCCGGTGATGAACATCTCGGGCAGGGCCAGCATGTCGGCCCCTGCCTCCTTCGCGGCGGCCCAGGCCTCGCGGGCCTTGGCGGCGTTGCCCGGCAGGTCGCCCACGGTGGGGTTCAGCTGGCCGATGGTCAGGCGGAAACGGTTCGTCATGGTGCTTTGCCCCTGGTCCTTGTGGGAATCGTGATAGGCGATGGTGCGCATAAGGAAAAGTCGGGCTTTGCGCCGGGGGTTCCACTGCGCTAGACCATGGGCAAAAGACAAAGGGCATTGTGGCGATGAAGGCGGCAAGTTGGGCGGCGGTCGTGGCGCTGTTGGCGGGGTCTGCGGCAGCGGACGCGCAGGTCGTCACCAAGCAATACGACGACGGCGGCGTTTATGAAGGCACCTTCCGCAACGGCCGCCAGCACGGCCAGGGCAGCTATCAGTTGCCCAACGGCTATCGCTATGAAGGCGACTGGGTCGAGGGCGAGATCCTGGGCCAGGGCCGTGCCACCTTTCCCAACGGTTCGGTCTATGAAGGCCAGTTCGCCGAAGGCAAGCCCAACGGCACGGGCACCATCACCTATGCCGATGGCGGCACCTATCAGGGCGACTGGGTCGCCGGAGAGATCACCGGCAAGGGCGAGGCGCGCTATGCCAACGGGTCGGTCTATGTCGGTGATTTCGTCAAGGGCCTGCACCAGGGCCGCGGCGTGCTGACCCAGTCCAACGGCTATCGCTATGAAGGCGACTGGAATGCGGGCGTCAAGGAAGGTCAGGGCAAGATCACCTATCCCGACGGCGCGGTCTATGAAGGCGGGATGCTGGCCGGGCAGCGGGCGGGCAAGGGCCGGCTGACCATGGCCGACGGGCTGGTGTATGACGGCATCTGGTCGGCCGGGCAGATGTCCGGCACCGGCGTCCTGGTCCAGGGATCGGGCGACCGCTACGAGGGCCAGATGCTGAACGGCAGGCGGGAAGGCCAGGGGGTTGCCACCTATGCCAATGGCGATGTTTATGACGGCGCCTTCAAATCCGACCGGCGCCACGGGCAGGGCACCTTTACCGGCATCGACGGCTATGTTTATGCCGGCCAGTGGGTGGAAGGCCGGATGGAGGGGCAGGGCCGGATCACCTATCCCGATGGTTCGATCTACCAGGGGCAGATGAAGGCCGACCGCCCCGATGGCCGGGGCAAGATCACCTATCCCGACGGCGCGACCTATGAAGGCCAGTGGTCCCAAGGCGTGATCGAGGGCGAGGGCAAGGCCACCTATGCCAATGGCATGGTCTATGAGGGTGGTTTCAGGAACGCCCGCAACCATGGCCAAGGGCGCATGACCTATCCCGATGGTTATGTTTACACCGGCGCTTGGGCAGACGGCCAGCGCCACGGCGAAGGCCAGGCCACCTATGCCGACGGCACGGTCTATACCGGCGGCTTCGTCAACGGGTTGCGTGAAGGCCCGGGCAAGCTGACCACGCCCGACGGCTTTGTTTATGAAGGCGGCTGGAAGGCCGGGGAAATCGACGGCCAGGGCGTCGCGACCTATGCCAGCGGAGACCGCTATGAAGGATATTTCGTGGCGGGCAAGCGCCAGGGCCAAGGCGTGATGCGCTATGCCAGCGGAGAGGTGGCGTCAGGCGAATGGAACCAGAACCGGCTGGTGGAAAGCGGTCCGGCACCTGCCCCCGAGGCGACCGAGACCCCGGCAATGCCTTCTGAAGCCCCCACGACTCCGTAGGGGGGGAGGTAACTGGGGCAGATTTCCGGGCATGATCGTTGCGCCTGTGGCAGATGTCTGATTCCATAGGGCATGAGCTCGCCTTCGGACGATGGATCTGAGACGCTGCCTCCCGACGCCTTGCGCCGGCTCGTTGGTGATCTGTCGCAGCGGCTTGGCAGCCTTGAGGCACAGGTGGCCGATTTAGGAGACCAGCTTGAAAAGACCGAAATGGCTCGTGCTGCTTTGCAGGCCGAGAACCAGGATCTGCGCGATGAGATCGCGCGCTTGAAGAACCTGCCGCCCCAGCCGCCGTTCAAACCCTCCGGGATGGAAAAGGCGACGAACCGCGAACCCGGCAAGCCAAGCGGGAAACGTCGGCCAAGGGGCCCCAAGCGAGACACGGATCGTGTCAGCCGCGAAGAGGTGCTGACGGCCGAGGCGCCAGCAGGATCGCGCTTCAAGGGCTATGAAACTTGCTTGGTCCGCGAACTGGTAATCTCGGCCGAGCTTGTCCGCTATCGGCGCGAACGCTGGCTGACCTCGGAAGGCAAGACAATCATTGCGCCCTTGCCGGAAGGACTGCTCGGCGGCTTTGGCGCCAACCTGCGGCGGTTCTGTCTCGTGCTTCATGCCCATATCTCGGTGACGACAGAGCGGCTGACCGCGATCCTGAACGGCATTGGCATGAAGATCTCCAAGCGCCAGGTGGTGCGCATCCTGACCTCCGATCTGGATGGGTTTGTGGCGGAGGATCAGGCGATCCTGCGGGCCTCGCCACCGCCTCCTTTATCAGCGTGGATGACACCGGTGCTCGTCATGCTCACCATGATGGCATCACCACGCAGATCGGCGGCACGCGCTTCAGCGTGTTCCGCACGGGCCGCTCGAAGTCACGGCTGAACTTCCTGTCTCTGCTGCGGGCCGGATGCGAGGACTATGTCATCAACGACGCGGCCTTGGATTACATGCGCTACCGAAAGGTGGCACCGGATGTCATCACCCGGCTTGCCGCTCATCCCAAGACCGCATTTGCCTCGCAGATGGCGTGGTACGATCACCTGGTGAGGCTGCGCCTTGACGTCTTCGACCGCACCCTGGTGCGCGAGTTCAGCGAGGCAGCCCTCTGGGGCGCGGTGCGCCATCACGGGATGATGGGCAACACGGTGGTCGTGTCCGACGATGCCGGACAGTTCCGCATCCCCAATCATGCCCTGTGCTGGGTTCATGCAGAGCGGCTGTTGCAAAAGCTGATGCCGAAGACACCCGAACAGACCCGCAAGGTGGACAAGGTCCGAGACCAGGTCTGGGGCCTCTACCGTGACCTGAGGCTCTGGAAGCAAAAGCCATCCGTGACGGACGGGCCCACTTTCGCTCAACGCTTCGACGAGATCTTCGGGCAACGAACCCGTTACAAGGAGCTGGGTCAGTTGCTCACTCGCCTGCACAGGCGAAAGGGCGAACTGCTGAAGGTGCTGGAGCGGCCCGAGATCCCGCTCCACACCAATGCTTCCGAAAACGACCTGCGCGCTTGCGTGACCAAGCGCCGGATCTCGGACGGCACAATGAGCGCCGATGGCCGCCAACCTTGCAACGTCATGTTCGGCCTCATGAAAACCTGCCGCAAGCTCGGCATCTCCTTCTTCACCTATCTGGGTGATCGGCTCGGTGTCAAAGGGCTCACTGACTGTATCCCGTTGCTTCCAGAGCTCGTTGCCGTTCGGCCAGCTTGAACCAAGTTGCCCGGAAATCTGCCCCAGTTACGGAGGAGGGGTTCAATTCCTTTGCGTTGCAAGGGGACCGACAGGCAACCGGCCAGTAAACGCCCTTTACTTGTATGGAAGTATGGCATAATAATGCTCGAGGAGGCTTCCATGGACATCGCCCGGATCACCATCGCTCCCAGCACCTCGGCCCAAGTCCATGACTGGCTGCGCAAGCGTGTCCAGCAAGGGGATCTGCCCCCCGGGATGCGCATCAGCGAAACCGAGGTCGCGGCCGCCATCGGCCTCAGCCGCCAGCCTGTCCGCGAGGCCTTTATCCGCCTGGCAAGCGAAGGCTTGGCCGAGGTCCGGCCACAGCGCGGCACTTATATCAGCAAGATCTCGGTTGCGTCGGTCCTGTCCGCCCGCTTCATCCGCGAAGCGGTCGAGGCCGATCTGGCCCGCGCCGTGGCCAAGGCCCGGCCCGCCGACATCCTGGACCGCATGGTGGACGAGATCGCCCGCCAGCACCGCGCCGACCAGACCGCATCGGTCGAGGATTTCATCGAATCTGACGACCGCTTCCACCGCCTGCTGGCCCTGGCTGCGGGGCAAGAGGCCGTCTGGGCCGACCTTGACCGGCTCAAGGCGCAGATGAACCGGTTGCGGCATTTGTCGATGCGCGTCTTCGACCGGGGCTTTACCATCGGCCAGCACCAGCAAATCCTAGATGCGCTGCGAAAGGGCGACCCGGATGCGGCGGAAACCGCCATGCGGATCCATCTGCGCCAGATGCTGACCGAGGTGCCGCAGATGGCCGCGGCCCAGCCCGACTATTTCACCGACTGAAAGGAATCCCGGATGCGACAAACCTGGCGCTGGTTCGGCCCGAACGACCGCGTGTCGATCGACGACATGATGCAGGCAGGGGTGCAAGGCGTCGTCACGGCGCTGCACCATGTTCCCACGGGCGAGGTCTGGTCGCCCGAACAGATCGCGCTGCGCCAAGCCCAGTTGGCCGCGATGCGCGATGGCAGCCCGTCCGGCCTTGCGTGGGAGGTGGTGGAAAGCCTGCCCGTCAGCGAGGCGATCAAAACCCAGACCGGCGATTGGCGGGGCCATGTGCAGAACTGGACCCAATCCATGCGGAACCTGCACGCGGCGGGGATCCGGGTGATCTGCTATAACTTCATGCCGGTGCTGGACTGGACGCGGACCGACCTAGAATGGCGACGCCCCAACGGCGCCCGCTGCATGAGGTTCGACCTGACCGACTTTGCCGCCTTTGACATCCATATCCTGGAACGTCCCGGCGCGGCCGAGGACTTCCCCGAGGACATCCGCGATGCCGCCGCCCGCCGCTTTGCCGACATGGACGACGCGGCCCGCCAGCAGCTTGCCGGGAACGTGGTCTTTGGCCTGCCCGGCGCGGCCGAGCATCTGACCATGGGCGATGTGCGCGACCTTCTGCAAACCTATGCTCCGGTGACGGATGCGGTGCTGCGCCGCAACTTCAACGATTTCCTGGAACAGGTGGCGCCGGTCGCGCAGGATCTGGGGATGCGGCTGTGCTGCCACCCGGACGATCCGCCCTTTGCGCTGCTGGGCCTGCCCCGCGTCATGTCCACCGAGGCCGATTACGCCGAACGCATGGCGGCGGTGGATTTGCCTGCGAACGGCATCACGCTGTGTTCCGGATCCCTGGGGGCGCGGCATGACAACGACCTGCCCGGCATGATGCGCCGCCTGGGCGATCGGGTGCATTTCCTGCACCTGCGCAATGTCCGCCGCGACAGCGACACCATCCCCGCCAGCTTCTTCGAGGATGAACATCTGACCGGCCAGACCGACATGGTGGACCTGATCGATGCGGTGCTGGCCGAGGAAGCCCGCAGGCGGGCAGCGGGTCGCGAGGACTGGCGCATCCCCATGCGCCCCGACCATGGGCAGGACATCCTGGACGACATCGGGCGGGGCGGCCAGCCGGGCTATCCGGCCATCGGGCGGCTGAAAGGCTTGGCGGAACTGCGCGGCGTGGAACTGGCCTTGTCGCGCAACTACCGGGCCGCATGATGCGCATCCTGTCCATTGGCGAGGCGATGGTCGAACTGGGCCAGTCGGACCAGCCCGGCCTGTGGCGGCTGGGCATCGCCGGCGATACGCTGAACACCGCCTGGTATCTGCGCCGGTTGCTGGGCGCCGACTGGCAGGTCGATTACCTGTCGCGCGTGGGTGCGGGCGCGTTTTCACAGCAGATGCTGGATTTCCTGGCGGCCGAGGGGATCGGCACCACCCATGTCGGGCGCGACCCCGACCGGGAAATCGGGCTTTATGCGATCAGCCTGGCGGATGGCGAACGCAGCTTCGCCTATTGGCGCGACACATCGGCGGCCAAGCGGCTGGCGGATGATCCGGCAGCCCTGGATGCGGCGCTTGACGGCGCGGATGTCGCCTATTTCTCGGGCATCACCGTGGCGATCCTGCCGCCGGAAGGCCGCGCGAACCTGCTGGCGTCGCTTGTGCGCGCAAGGACGGCGGGGACGCGGGTGGTTTTCGACCCGAACCTGCGTCCGCGCCTGTGGCCTGACGCCGACACGATGCGGCAGCGCATCAGCGAGGCGGCAGCGGGCGCCGATCTGGTCCTGCCATCCTTCGACGACGAGGCCAGCCATTTCGGCGATGCCGACCCGCAGGCAACCGTCACGCGCTATCTGGCGCTTGGGGCGGGGCAGGTGGTGGTCAAGAACGGCGGCGGGCCGATCAGCTTTGGCGGTGCCGGGGGATCGGGCACCATCGACGATCTGCTGCAAGAAACGCCCGTGGACAGCACGGCGGCGGGCGACAGCTTCAATGCGGGCTATCTGGCGGCCAGCCTGTCGGGCGCGGATTGCGCGGGCGCCATTGCGGCGGGCCACGACCTCAGCCGCAAGGTGATCCGCCATCGCGGCGCCTTGGTGCTGCAGGCCGTGGCGGAACCGGCCTAGAACAACAACGGCGAAGGCTTTCGCCTTCGCCGGTCCTTGCTGTCGGCAAAAAGCAGTATCGTCAGGCTGAAACCCGATCTGCCGCCGTGGCCCGCGCACCGTCGCGCACCAGCCCCGACAGCGCCGCCGACAGATCGGCCGCAAAGCCCGCATCGTCGCGCAGCGCGGGGGGAAAGACCTCGGCCAGGTCCAAGAACCCCGCCACCGTCTGCGCGGGATCGTCGCGCCACAGCGCGGCAAGGCGCGTGGACAGCGGATCCTTCACCTCGATCGGCTGGCCCTTTTCATCGCGCCCCGAGGTATAGCGCATCCAGGCGGCCACGGCCAAGGTCAGGCCCGGCACGGCGCGGCCCGCAGCGCGGCTTTCCGCAATGGTGCCCAGGATGCGCTGCGGCAGCTTCTGGGTGCCGTCCATGGCGATCTGCCAGGTCCGGTGCCGGATCGCGGGGTTGGCGTATCGCGCGGCCAGCGCATCGGCATAGGCGGCCAGATCCTCGCCCGGCGGGGGTGTCAGGGCAGGAATGATCTCATCATGCCAAAGCCCACGCACGAAATCGGCAAAGACCGGATCGGCCATCGTGTCGGCAATGGTTTCATGCCCCGCCAGATAGCCCAGATAGGCGAGGCTGGAATGCGTGCCGTTCAGCATCCGCAGCTTCATATGCTCGTAATGCGTGACATCGGCGACCATCTGCGCGCCAACGGTTTCGAACGCCGGACGGGGGCCGCAGAACCGGTCCTCGACCACCCATTGGCGGAAAGGCTCGTGCATCACCGGCGCTTCGTCGCGGTATCCGCTCGCAGCCTCCAGCCGGTCCAGGTCCGTGGGGGTCGTGGCGGGAACAATGCGGTCAACCATCGTGGAGGGGAAGGCGCCCTGCGCCTCGATCCAGTCCGCAAGCGCGGGGTCGATCAGGCCGGCCAGATCCCCCACCACGCCCTGCACGACCCGGCCATTTTCCGGCAGGTTGTCGCAGCACAGCACCGTGAAGGGCGGCAGGCCCGCGGCCCGGCGCAGGGCCAGGGCGCGCACAAGGAAGCCCGGCGCGGACCTGGGCAGCGGGTTTGCCAGGTCATGCCGGATGTCGGGATGGTCGCGGTTCAGGCGGCCTGTCGAAGGTTCGTGGCAATAGCCCTTTTCCGTCACCGTAAGGCTGACGATATGCGTGTCGGGCGCGGCCATCACGTCCAGGACGGCCTGGGGATCCTCGGGCGCGACCAGCACGTTGCGCAGCACCGTGACCACCTGCGGCTTTTCGCCATCGGGTGCCAGTTCAAGCGCGGTATAGGCCCAGCCCTGCGGGCGCAGCTTGTCACGGGTGCCGGGCGATTGCAGCGAGACGCCGGTAATGCCCCAGCCCCCGGCCTCGGCCATATAAACTGCGCCGTGGGCACGGAAAAAGGCGCCGAGGCCCAGGTGGACGATGCCCCCCGTCGTGGTGGGGTCGCAGTAAAGCCTATCGTGCAAGCCAGCCTCCATCGACGTTCAGGACCGCGCCGTTGATGTAATCGGACGCGGGCGCGGACAGGAACACGGCGGTCTGGCCGATATCCTCGGCACGGCCCCAGCGGCCTGCGGGGATGCGGTCCAGGATCGCGCGGTTGCGGTCGGGGTCGGCGCGCAGCGCGGTCGTGTTGTTCGTCTCGATATAGCCCGGCGCGATGGCATTGACGTTGAGACCCCTTGCGGCCCATTCGTTCGCCATCAGCTTGGTCAGGCCCGCCACGCCGTGCTTGCTGGCCGTATAGGACGGCACCCGGATTCCGCCCTGGAAGGACAGCAGGCTGGCGATGTTGACGATCTTGCCCCGCCCGCGCGGCAGGGCGGCGCGCGCAAAGGCCTGGCAGGTGAAGAACAACGCCTTGAGGTTCGTGTCCATTACCTCGTCCCAGTCGGCTTCGCTGAAATCCACCGCATCGGCGCGGCGGATGATGCCCGCGTTGTTGACCAGGATGTCGATGCGTTCCCCGGCAAAGACATCGCGCGCGGCCATCGGATCGCTGAAATCCAGCCGCAGCCCGCGCCCCGTCTTTTCAGAAACCTGGCCCATCAGCGCCAGCGTCTCGTCGCAGTCGCGGCGGCCTGCGGCGATCACCTCGGCCCCGGCCTGCGCCATTGCAACCGCGATCGCCTGCCCGATGCCCGTATTGGCGCCGGTGACAAGCGCCACCTGGCCGTCCAGCGAAAAGGCGTTCACCGCAGATCACCCGGCTGGACGAAGTCCATGTCGGTGTAATCCACGTTGTCGCCCGCCATGGCCCAGATGAAGGTATAGCCGCCGATGCCCGCGCCCGAATGGATCGACCAGGATGGCGAGATCACCGCCTGTTCATTGGCCACGAACAGGTGCCGGGTTTCCTGCGGCTCTCCCATCAGGTGCAGCACGCGCGATTCAGGCGCCATGCCGTGATACAGGTATGCCTCCATCCGGCGGTCATGGACATGGGACGGGATGGTGTTCCAGACCGAGCCGTCTTCCAGCGTGGTATAGCCCAGCACAAGCTGGCAGCTTTCCATGACCAGCGGGTGGATGAACTGGCGGATGGTGCGCTTGTTCGAGGTCTCGACCGAGCCGGTCTTCATTTCCTTGGCCTCATCGACCGTGATCAGGCGGCAGGGCAGTTGCCGATGCGCGGGACAGGAGGTGATGTAGAACCGCCCCTTGCCGCTGAAGGTGACGGCGCCCGATCCCATGCCCAGATACAACACGTCGCCGTTCTTCATCTCCCATGTCTGGCCCGCCGCCGTGACGGACCCGGCCTCTCCGATATTGACGATGCCCATCTCGCGGCGTTCCAGGAATGTGGCGGTCTTGGTTTCCGCGATCTGGTCCAAGGTCAGGTCGGCGCCGTCCGGGACCGCGCCACCCACGACAAAGCGGTCGTAATGGGTATAGACCAGCCGGATTTCCGCCGTTGCAAACAGCCCCTCGGCCAGGAAATGCTGGCGCAGGTCCGCCGTGTCCATGCGCTTGGCATGGTCGGGATGGATCGCATGGCGGATTTCGACATGGATGGTCATGGTATGGCCTTTCACAGAAAATCGTCGCGGCGGGGGGTGAAGCTGTCGATCAGCAGGCCCCCTTCCAGGCAGGTGCAGCCATGCACCGCGTTCGAGGGGATCACGAAAGCATCGCCCGGCCCGACCTCGAACTCGCGGGCATCGACCGAAAAGCGATAGCGGCCCGATTGCACATAGGTCGATTGAACATGGTGATGGGAATGCAGCGCCCCCTGGTCGCCCGCCTCGAAGGCAAAGCGAACAACCATCAGGTCGGGGGAATGGGCCAGGACGGTGCGGACAGGGTCGCTCATTTGAACACCCCCGGCAGCCACAGCGACAGGGCGGGTATATATGTGACCATCAGCAGAACGATCAGGCCCGCGCCATAAAAGGGCCAAACGCTGCGCATCGCCTCCCAGATGGAAATGCGGGCCACGGCGGCGGCGACGAACTGGACCGGGCCAAGCGGCGGGGTGTTCAGCCCGATGCCCAGGTTCAGGATCATGATGACGCCGAAATGCACGGGATCGACACCAAAGGCCGCCACCACCGGCAGGAAGATCGGCGTGGTGATGATGATCAGCGGCGACATGTCCATAAAGGTGCCCAGCACCAGCAGCACGATGTTGATCATCAGCAGGATCACCAGCGGGTTGTCGGACACCGACTGCATCCAGTCCAGCGATATCTGCGCCACGTGCAGATAGGCCATCAGCCAGCCGAAGGCGCCCGCCATGCCGATGATCAGCAGAACCATCGCCGTGGTGCGCACCGCCTGCTGGGTGGCATGGACAAAGTCCATCCAGGACATGCTGCGATAAACCAGCATCGTCACCAGCAGCGCATAGATCACTGCGATGCACGAGCTTTCAGTGGCGGTAAAGACGCCCGACCGCACGCCGCCGAAGATGATGGCGATCAGCAACATCCCGGGCAGCGACTGCACCAGATAATATCCGACGCGGGCAAAGCCGGGGAACGGCTCGGTCGGATAGCCGCGCTTGCGGGCCACCAGATAGGCGGTCACGGACAGCGCACCCGCCAGCAGCAGGCCGGGGATGATGCCCGCCGTGAACAGGTCGGCGATGGAGATCCGCCCCCCGCCCGAGATGGAATAGATGATCATGTTGTGGCTGGGCGGAAGAAGCAGCGCGATCAGCGCCGCCATCGAGGTCACGTTGACCGCATAGTCCGCGCCGTATCCGCGCGCCTTCATCTGCGGGATCATGATGCCGCCGACC
This sequence comes from Paracoccus everestensis, assembly GCF_021491915.1. Classification (NCBI taxonomy): domain Bacteria; kingdom Pseudomonadati; phylum Pseudomonadota; class Alphaproteobacteria; order Rhodobacterales; family Paracoccaceae; genus Paracoccus; species Paracoccus everestensis. The sequence goes on from NZ_CP090836.1 coordinate 350,728, forward strand.
GCCGCGGCCTCGGCCACCGCCGAACCCGAGATGCCGCCGAACAGGGTGGACGCGGCGATGTTGACTTGGCCCAGCCCGCCCCGGACATGGCCGATCAGCGATCCGGCGAATGCCACGATGCGCGCGGCGATGCCGCCCCTGACCATCAGGTCGCCCGCGAAGATGAAGAACGGGATGGCCATCAGCGTAAAGACCGAAATCCCTGCGGAAAGCCGCTGGAACACGACCACCGGCGGCAGGTCCAGATACAGGATCGTCGCAAGGCTGGAAATGCCCAGGCAAAAGGCGATCGGCGTGCCGATCAGCATCAAAAGCGTAAAGACGCCGAACAGGATCAGGTATTCCATCGTCTTACACCTCGGTCATCAGAATGTCTTCGGCATCGGGTTCGGCATCGACGTGCTTGCCCGACAGCCGGTTCAACAGATGTTCCAGCATAAACAGCGTCATCAGGACGCCGCCCGCGAACAGCGGCATATAGGTGAACCCGCCCGGCAGCCCGACCACCGGGACCGACGATTCCCAGGTCTTTGCCATCAGTTGCCAGCCATAGACCGTCATGCCGACGCTGAAGGCCAGGACCGCCAGGTCGGACACGACCCGCAGGGCGGCGGCCAATTTTTGGGGAACGAAGAACAACAGCACCTCGAACCCCATGTGGAAGCCTTCATGGACACCCACGGCGGATCCCAGGAAGATGAACCAGCTCATCAGCAGGATCGCCACCGGTTCGACCCACAACAGGCTGTCGTTCAGGACATAGCGGAACCAGACCTGCGCGAAGACGATGACCGTCATCGCCACAAGCCCGGTTCCGGCCAGCCACAGGCAGGCCACGGAAAGCCGGGAATTGAGACGCGACAACGCGGCGATGCTGCCAGACATGGCGCCACCTTTCGATTGCGGGAAAAGAGGAAAGCCCGCGGCCAGGACGCCGCGGGCTGCATGGGTTACTGCGCTGCTTCGGAGGTTTCCTGGATGCGCTTGACCAGATCCTGTGCCTCGGGCGTGGTCACGTATTTTTCATAGACGGGGGCCATCGCCTCGATGAAGGCGGTCTTGTCCACGTCCTTGATGACCTCGGCGCCGGCCGCGACAACCTTTTCCTCGCTGGCCTTTTCCTGTTCGGCCCAAAGCTGGCGCTGAACGGTGGCAGAATTCTTGGCCGCCGTGCGCATGATGTCCTGGTCCTCGGGCGACAGCTTTTCCCACGAGGACTTGGACACCGCGACCAGTTCCGGCACCATCAGGTGCTGGTCCAGCGTGAAGTATTTGGCGACCTCGGCGTGACCCGAACTGTCATAGGACGGGAAGTTGTTTTCCGCCCCGTCGATGACGCCCGTCTGGATCGAGGAATAGACCTCGCCATAGGGCATCGGCGTGGCGTTGGCGCCAAGCGCGGACATCATGTCCACGAAGACGTCGTTCTGCATGACGCGGAACTTCATGCCCTTGAGGTCTTCCACAGACCGGATCGGCTTTTCCGAGTTATAGAAATTGCGCGCGCCGCCATCGTAATAGGCAAGCGCGATCAAGTCCTTTTCCTCGAAGGCCTTGGCGATTTCCTCGCCGATGGGGCCGTCCATCACCGCGTGCTGGTGTTCGGGCGAGGTGAACAGATAGGGCAGCGACAGCGTCTGGGTGACCGGCACGATGTCGTTGAACGACCCGAAGGATGCGCGCACCATGTCGATGACGCCGAACTGGGTTTGCTCGATCGTGTCCTTTTCCTCGCCCAGCTGGGACGAGGGGAAGACCTCGATGCAGATGCGGCCTTCGGTCTTTTCCTTGACCTCGGCTGCCATGGCCTTGACCCCCTCGACGGTCGGATAACCGTCGGGATGGGTGTCGGACGAGCGCAGGGTGATTTCGCAATCCGCCGCAGCGGCCCCGCCGACAAACGCGGCCGAGATCAGCAATCCGGCAAAGGTGGTCTTGACGAACTTCATGGTATCCTCCCGTTGGTGAAGCTCAGAGTTTGTAGGCCTTCTTGACGAGGCCATAGGTCAACTGGTGCGCAAGATCGGGCGCCTCGTCCTCGGCAAGGCGTCCGGTGGCGACCAGGGTGGCAAGAAAGGCGCAATCCACCCGGCGCGCGACATCATGGCGCGCGGGGATCGAGCAAAAGGCGCGGGTGTCGTCGTTGAAGCCCACGGTGTTATAAAAACCGGCGGTTTCCGTTGTCATTTCGCGGAACCTGCGCATCCCCTCGGGGCTGTCGTGGAACCACCAGGGCGGGCCAAGCCGCAGGCAGGGATAAACGCCCGCCAAGGGAGCCAGTTCGCGGGAATAGGCGGTCTCGTCCAGCGTGAACAGGATCACCGTCAGGTCGGGACGCATCCCCACCGCGTTCAGCAGCGGGCGCAGCGCGGCCACGTAATCCGTGCGGCCGGGAATGTCGAAACCCTTGTCGCGGCCATGGATCGCCATCACCGGGTCCGAGTGGTTGCGCCGCGCGCCGGGATGGATTTGCAGGACAAGGCCGTCCTCTCCGCTCATCCGCGCCATTTCGGTCAGCATATGGCCGCGAAATGCGTCCGCCTCGTCGGCGGTGCAGGTGCCGCGCAGGGCCTTCTGGAACAGGGCGGCCGCATCGGCCCGGGGCAGATCCTCGGTCCGGGCTGTCGGGTGGCCGTGATCGCTGGAGGTTGCGCCATGATCCTTGAAGAACGCTCGCCGCGCCCGATGCGCGTCCAGGTATCCATCCCAGGTGGCCGTGTCGAAGCCCGTCTGCTGCCCCAGCAGCGCCACGTTGTCGGCAAATCCCGCCATGTCCGGATCCACCACGCCATCGGGCCGATAGGCGGTGATGACGCGGCCGTGCCAACCTGAATCTCGGATCATGCGGTGCCAATGCAGGTCGTCGGTCGCGGCCTCGGTTGTGGCGATCACCTCGATATTGAAGCGGTCGAACAGCGCGCGGGGGCGAAATTCGGGACGGGCAAGGCAGTCGGCAATATGATCGTAATACCAATCGGCGGTTTCTGCCGTCAGGCGGCGATCCATGCCGAAGACGTTCTGAAAGCTGTGGTCCAGCCACATCCGCGAAGGGGTTCCGCGCAGCAGGTGATAGTTCTGCGCGAACAGCCGCCAGATCTTGCGCCCGTCGGTCTCGGTTGCGCCGCCATCGACACGCGGCACGCCCAGATCGGTCAGCGAAACGCCCTGCGAACACAGCATCCGAAAGACGTAATGGTCGGGGGTGACGAACAGTTGGGCAGGGTCGGGAAAGGGCCGGTCCTCGGCAAACCAGCGGGGATCGGTGTGGCCGTGCGGGCTTACGATGGGCAGGTCGCGGATCCCGGCATAAAGGTCACGGGCCAGGCCCCTCGCTCGCCCTTCTGGCGGGAACAGCCGATCGTCGTCCAGCAAGCCCATCCGTCCTCCCCCGCGAGTCGTGCTTGTTTTGCAGCTACCCATCTAATATGCTAGTTTTCAAGAATGGTCAATCGGGGTGTTCAAATGGCGTCATCGCGGGGACTGTCCATGATCGATCTGCCGGTGCTGGACGGCGGGCGGACACGCTCGGTCACGGACCAGATCTTTGATCTGCTTTATGACCGGGTGGTGAACCTGACCTTGCCGCCCGGCGCCAAGCTGTCCGAGGCCGAGGTGGCGGCCCAGATGGGCGTGTCCCGCCAGCCGGTGCGCGATGCCTTTTACCGGCTGTCGCAACTGGGCTTCATCGAGATCCGGCCGCAGCGCGCGACCATTGTGACGCCGATTTCGGAAGAAGCCGTCCTACAGGCCTATTTCATCCGCGCCGCGTTGGAGGAATCCTGCATGCGCGTCGCCGTGGATCGGCTGACGAACGATCAGTTCGACAGGCTGGACCGGCTGATCAAGCTGCAAGCCCGTGAAATCCAGGCCAAGGACACGGCGCGCTTCCATGCGCTGGACGACCAGTTCCATCACGACATCTGCACCTTCGCCGGGCTGGAATTCGTCTGGACCCTGGTCAAGGACAACAAGGGTCACATGGACCGCGCACGCTACCTGTCGCTGTCCTATGGCGCCGAAACGGCATTCGCCGAACACCGCCGGATCCTGGATTCGCTGCGCCGCCGCGATGCCGAAGCCGCCGTTACCGCCATCCGCCAGCACCTGAGCCGGATCGAGGGGATCATCGCCCGCCTGCGCGTGGACCAGCCGCAGGTTTTCGGCTGACGCCCTGATCTTTGCCTTGGCCAAATATCCTCGGGGGGAATCTCCAAAGGAGATGGGGGGCAGACAGCCCCCCGCCTTTGTCATCGAACTTGCAGGTTGATCGGCAGTTGGAAACTGTAGCTGGCATCGGTCAGTTGGGCCGGCGCGCGGGGACAGCGGCCTGCACGCTGCGCGGCCCTGACCGCCGCCTCGTCCAGGGCGCCGTTGCCCGAGGATCCGGCAATGCCAACCCCCTGGATCGACCCGCTGCGCGACACCGACAGGTTCAGCGTCACCCGTCCGCCTTCGCGCACCCCGCGCGGGGCCGATGCGCGGCGGCTGATGCAGGACCGGATCTGGCCGCCCCATTGCGACATCAGGCTGGCCTTTTGTTGGGGGCTCGGGCCAGCCACGCCGCTGCCGCCCGCGCCTTGGTCGGCACGCCGGGCCTGCTGTTGTTGCGGCGCGGCTTGTTCCCGGCGGCGCGGCTCTGCCTGGCGCTGCGGTTCCGGTTCGCGCCGTTCCGCCCGCCTGGGTTCGGGCTGGCGTTGCTGTTCGGGTTCACGCTGGGGCCGGCGTTGCGGTCGGGCGGAGGTGTTCAGCACCACCTCGGGCGGGGTTTCCAGTTCGGGGGGCGCGGGCGGGAACAGTTCGGCCATATCGTCCAGCGGTTCCAGTTCCGACAGCGGCGGCAGGTTCAGAGGCTTGGCCACCTCCTCGGGTTCCGGCTCGACCGCTTCTTCGACAGGTTCTTCGGCCGGGGCCACGGGTTCCTCGGCCACCTCCTCGGCAGGGGCAAGATCGACGAAAACGGGTTCCGGCAGGCCGGGGGGCGCAGCGGCCTCGGCCTGGCGCATGATCCACAGCGCGCCGCCCAGATGCAGCGCCACCACCAGGACCGAGGCGCCGCCCCAAAGCGCGCCCTCGCGGATCACCCGGCCGGCGCGCCCGGTCATTGCGCGGGTTCCGGGGCGGCTGGTGCCGCAGGAACAGCCCCCGTGGTCGATTCAAGGCCCACAAGCGCGATCTTCAGATAGCCGGTGTCGCGCAGGGTGTTCATCACCCCCATCAGGTCGCCATAGGCCACCTCGCGGTCGGCGCGCAGGAAGATGCGCTGTTCGCGGTCGCCCTGGGTCGCGGCGGCAAGCGCCGCAGCCAGCCCGCCCGGCGCGACGTCCGTGTTGTCGAGCGCCAGCGTCAGGTCCGGCTTCACGGTCACATAGACCGGCTGGTCCGGGCGCCGCGCGGGCGTGGCGTTCGAGACCGGCAGGTCGACGTTCACATCCACTGTCGCAAGGGGGGCGGCGACCATGAAGATGATCAGCAGGACTAGCATCACGTCGATAAAGGGGGTGACGTTGATCTCGTGGTTCTCGACCAGGTCGTCGCCGCTGTCGCGTATCCCGCCTGCCATGGATCATGCCTCCTTCGGGGGGGTAAGGCTGCGGAAATCCAGGTCGCGGCTGACCAGTTGGCGCACGCCCGCGGCTGCATTGGCCAGACGCAGGCGATATCCGGTGATGCCGCGCGCAAAGACGTTATAGATGACAACGGCGGGAATGGCCGCGACCAGGCCGATGGCGGTCGCCAGAAGCGCCTCGGCGATGCCGGGGGCCACCACGGCCAGGTTGGTGGTTTGCGATTCGGAAATGCCGATGAAGCTGTTCATGATCCCCCAGACCGTGCCGAACAGCCCCACGAATGGTGCGGTTGATCCGATGGTCGCCAGCACGCCCGTGCCCCGGCCCATGCGGCGGCCCGCGACGGCCTCGATCCGTTCCAGTTGCGATTGGACGCGTTCCTTGACGCCGCCATCGCCCGCAGCATCCAGGGCGGGCTGGGACCGGCGGTATTCATCGGCCGCCTGGCGGATCATGCGCGACACCGCGTCGCGGCGGCTGCCGCTGGCGGCAACGGCGGCCTCCAGGGTGCCCGCCCGCTCGATGCGGCGGATGCCGCCCTGGGCGCTCGCGCTGGCGCCCCACAGTTCCAGGGCCTTCACCACCAGCACCGTCCAGGTGATGACGGATGCGATGGCCAGCCCGATCATCACCGCCTTGACCACGATATCGGCCGCCCAGAACATTCCCATCGGCGACAGGTCATGGGGCAGGTTCGGATCGCGCGCAGGCGGCGTCAGGATCGGGGCAAGCGCGTCCTGCATGGATTGGGGCAGGAACTCGGCCACGGGTTCGGGGGCAGTGGTGGCAGGCGTTGCCGTGCTTTCGGCAGGTGCCGCAGGTTCGGGCGTCGATGGCGCGGCGGGTTCGATCGCAACTGGCGCATCTGGCGCAACCGGGGCTGCGGGCTGTTCCGTCGCCTGGGTCTGGGCGGGCGCCGTATCCTGGGCATGGGCGACGGGTGCCAGCAGGCAGGCAAGCACCACGGCAAGGGTTGCGCCAGGACGGGACAGCGGCAGGTTGCTCATGGCGTTCCTTGGACTTCTGGATCCGCCAGGGCGGACGGTTCGTGGGGCGGGACGCCTTTGGCGACCCGCGACTTCGGGCCGGGTATCGAACAGCCATGTAAAATTGTCAACTATTGACGCGCGGCGGATGCGGGTATCATGCCGTCCAATAGGCTGCGAGATGAGCACGCAGCGCCCCGGTCCCCCCGTGGTCATTTATCGCGGCCTTCAGCGGTTCCAGCCGGGACCGCTCGGTCGCAAGCCAGATCCGTTGGGCATCGGTGCCTTTGCGCCTCAGGCGACGGGCAAGGTCCGCCTCTCCGCCGGGGGCGTGGATCACGCGGATCCCGGGGTGATCGGGCAGGGGGTAATCGGCCCGTGCCCCGAACAGGTGGCATTCGCCGGTCGTGTCCGGGCCTGCGGCCTCGATGGTGCGGGCAAGGGCGGGATAGGCCGTTTCGTCCCCGCCGATCAGAAGGCTGTCACCCTGCGCGATCCCGCCCCCGCCCGGGCCGGTCAGCCCGACTACGGTTCCCGGCACCGCATGGGCCGCAAAGCCGCAGGCGTGGCCGCCCTCATGGACAAAGATGTCGGTTTCCAGCCATCCCGCACCCGGGTCGATGTGGCGCACGGTATAGACGGGACGGTGCAGGGTTGCCGCCCCCTTCGGCCAAACCGTCCGGCCATCGTCGCCGATCACCGGCCAGGCGGGCGCCTGCGCGCCTTGGGGTTGCAGGATCAGGCGGAAATGGATCAGGTCGCGCGCAAAGCGGGCCAGATCGCCGCATTCCAGCCGCAGCCGCAGGAAATCGGGCGCGATGCGGGTCACGCCCGCCACGCGCGCCAGGCTGAAATTGGGCGGATGCGCCCCCGGCTTGTCCAGGGATGACCAGGCGGGCTGCAGGCCGGGCAGGTGTTTCCCGAGTTGATGGGCCACGCATTCCACCACGTCCTGCAGGCGGTCGCGCGTGTGTGCGCGGGCAAAAAGGATGCTGCCCGTCGGCCCCATCTTGGTGCCGAATTCGGCCCCATCCGGCAGCTTGCACCAGGTGGACCGGCCATGCCCGTTATGCAGATCCAGCCCCTGTTCGGCGGCCTGTGCCCGGATCAGGGTGTCCATGACGGCAAAGGACAGGCCGGGCAGGCTGGCCTCGGTCTGAAAGGGGGGCAGGGGATCATGTCTCATGGGGAACCTTTGGCCGATGAAGGACGCGATTTCCTGCGCGGGTCAAGGGGCCGTGATAGCCGCCGTCAAGAACTGCGTCCAGTCAGCGCGACCTGCCTTTGACCAGGTGGCCCATGCCCGAGGGTGGCAAGCGTGCCCTTGCCACCCTTGCCGCTCCGCGCCACAACTGCCCCATGACCCATCCCCCCGCCATCATCCTTGCCGGAGGCCGCGCGACCCGCATGGGCGGGGGCGACAAATGCCTGCTGGACCTGGGGGGCCGGCCCATGCTGGCGCGGATCAGGGAACGCCTGGCCCCGCAATGCGGCCCCCTGGCGCTGAATGCGAACGGCGGCGGGGCGCGGTTCAGGGATTTCGACCTGCCGGTCCTGCCCGACAGCCTGCCCGATTTCCCCGGCCCGCTGGCAGGGATCCTGGCAGGGATGGATTGGGCGGCGGGACTGGGGGAAGGGCGGGTTGTCAGCGTGGCGGGCGATACGCCGTTCTTTCCCACGGATCTGGTCCTTCGTTTGACGGGGGCCGGGGACGGAATTGTCCTGGCCGCCAGCCGCGACAACAAGGGCCACACAAACGACCATCCCACCTTTGGCCTGTGGCCCACGGCGCTGCGGGACGCCCTGCGCGGATATCTGGCGCGGGGCGAACGGCGGGTGCGCGGCTTTGCCATGATCCATGGCGCGGCCAGGGCGGTGTGGGACGCGGAACCGGTGGATCCCTTCTTCAACATCAACACGCCCGGGGATCTGGACCGGGCCCGTTCGGCGTTACGCCTGCAACCGTGATCGAGGCACATCCATGCGAACCATGCTTTCCGTCCTTGTCCTGCTGGCAGCCATCGCCTTTGCCGTATCGCCCATGCTGTCGAACGGGTTCGGCGGCTATCGTCCCGACCAGTTCCCGATCCCGCAGGCCGATCCGCCGATCCAGCCTGCGGGCTGGGCCTTTTCCATCTGGGGGCTGATCTTTGCCTGGCTGGTTGCAGGGGCAGGCTTCGGTGCCTGGAAACGGGCGGGAGATCCCGGTTGGCAAGGGATGCGGCCCGCGCTGCTGGTCAGCCTGGCCCTTGGCGCCTTCTGGATCGAGACCGCGCACCATACCCCCATCGGCGCTACCGTGCTGATCGTGGCGATGCTGGTGCCTGCGCTGATCGCATTCCTGCGGGCCGGACGGCAGGACGCGGTCTGGCAGGTGCGGCCCGTGGCGCTGTATGCAGGCTGGCTGACGGCGGCGACGGGGGTGTCGGCCGGAATGGTGCTGGGCGGATACGGGATCCTGTCGGAACAGGCGGCGGCGATCCTGTGCCTTGTGGGCGTCACGGCTGTGGCCCTGGCGGTGCAGGCGGCGCGACCCGGGGAATGGGCCTATCCGGCAGGCGTGGTGTGGGCCTTGATCGGCATCCTTGCCGCGAACCTGTCGCCCGCCAATCTGCCGGTCCTGGCCCTGGCAGGTGTTGCGGCCCTGCTGCTGGCCTGGCGCGCAGCCGCATCCTATCGCCGGAACGCGGCATAGGCATCCAGGGCGCGCTGCCGGCCCCGGTCCAGATCGGCGGGCGGCACCGGGCGGGCATCCACCCCCCAGGACAGCGGCGCGGCGGCGGCGAAATCGCGCGCGCCCGCGCCCCCCGCGACCAGCCAGGTGTCGCGATAGCGCCGTGCGCCGTCGAATTTCGCCGCCTGCGTGTCCGGGTTGAACACCCGGAAAAAGGGCGAGGCATCCGGCCCGCAGCCCGCCACCCATTGCCAGTTCATCGCATTGCTGGCCGCGTCCCAGTCGGTCAGGCAGCAGGCGAACCAGTCCAGCCCGATCCGCCAGTCGGTCATCAGATGCTTGACCAGATAGCTTGCGGCAATCATCCGCAAGCGGTTGTGCATCCGCCCGATGGCGAACATTTCCCGCATCCCGGCATCGACCATGGCGACGCCGGTGCGGCCCTGACGCCAGGCCTGAGCTTCATCACTGTCGCCGCGCCATGAAAAATCGTTCCATTCCGGGCGCCAGCAGGTCCGGTCCATGTCGGGCATGGCGTCGAACAACTCTCGCGCAAAGTCGCGCCAGGCCAGTTCTCGCAACAGATCCTCGACCCCGCCGCGCCCGTGGTGCTGTGCGTTCATTGCCTTGTGCCACAAGCGCCGGGCGCTGATTTCGCCCACCGCCAAAGCGTCCGACAGGCCGGAGGTGGCGTCGCCATCCGCAGGAATGTCGCGCCGTTCGGCATAACGCGCATCCACCCGTTCCAGGAACGCGTCCAGCCGGTCATGGGCCGCGCTTTCCCCTGCGCGGACATGGCGTGCCATCACGTCCCAGCCACGGTTCATCGCGGCGCGCGCTTCTGGCCAGTCAAGGCCGTCGCTGTTGGGCCATGCGTCGGGTGCCGACAGGCGCGGCACCGGCAAGGGATCGGCGATATGCGATTTGCGCAATGCCCGCCAGAAGGGGGTAAACACCTTGAACCGGGTGCCGCTGCCGGTCAGCACGCTGCCGCGCGGGACCAGATCGGCCGGGGGGTGCAGATGCAGCCTTGTCCCAGCCTGTTCCACCGCCCGATCCAGGCCGTCGTCGCTGGCAAAGGGCATCCCCTGGGTCGTATGCACCGCCCGCGCGCCGGTGTCGCGGACCACCTGCGCCAGCACGGCACCGGGATCGCCCCGCCGGACGATCAGCCGGCTGCCCAGGCGGCGCAGGCTTGCGTCCAGATCGGGCAGCGCCATGGCCTGCCGCTGGGCAGACGCGGGATTGGCGCGCGCTTCGAGCGGGTCTAGGATCACCAACGGAATGACCGGCCCTTCCTGGGCGGCGGCGACAAGCGCGGGGTGGTCGTCCAGCCGCAGCACACGGCGAAACCAGCAGATGACGGTCATTGCACATCTTTCGTTCAATCCCGGGATCACGGATGAGGGCGGCAAAAGTTTCACCGCCGTGCATTGTCTGCCCCGGCATGGGTGGTATAGCTGGAATTCCCCGGACGAAAGCCGCCCTGTTGCCTGATCCCGCCCCTCCACCCGGTTTCGTGTCGCTGGTGTCCGCCGGGCCGGGCGATCCCGAATTGCTGACGCTGAAGGCCGCGGACCGCCTGGCCAGGGCCGAGGTGGTGCTTTACGACGACCTTGCATCGGGTCCGGTCCTGGACCACGCCAATTCCCGCGCGGAACTGATCGCGGTGGGCAAGCGCGCAGGCCGCCCCTCGGCCCGGCAGGATCATGTGAATGCGCTGCTGGTCGAACAGGCTCTGGCCGGGCGCCGGGTGGTGCGGCTGAAATCGGGCGATTCCGGCATCTTCGGAAGGCTGGAGGAGGAACTGACCGCCCTGACGGCCGCCGGCATCCCGTTCGAGATCGTGCCGGGCGTCACATCCGCCAGTGCGGCGGCGGCGGCGGCAGGAATCCCGCTGACCCGGCGGCTGACCGCTCGGCGGGTGCAGTTCATCACCGGCGCGGACGTGACCGGGCACTTGCCGGGCGACATCAACTGGGCGGCCATCGCCGATCCGGGCGTCACCACCGTGGTCTTCATGGGGCAGCGCAGCTTTCCCGAACTGGCCGCCGGATTGCGCGCCCATGGCTTGCCCGGCGACACGCCCGCGCTGTTCGCGCAGTCCGTGGGCCATCCTCACCAGCGGCTGATCCGCACCACGGTCGACGATCTGGCGGCGATGATGGAAACGGCCCCCGTGTCCCAGCCCGGCCTAATCCTCTATGGACCTTTGGCTTTTTTTCCATAAAGATTTCATCAATCTGCGGGAACAATCCGGTTGTTCGAAGGCCGTGGATTAAGGTTCTGTTAGCGTGTCGCCCCGTGTCGGGCCTGCTGCCAAAATGCGCGTCGGACAAACCAGATGATCTCGTATCGCCACATCGTCACCTATGGGACCGGCCAGCATCGCTGGCTGTCGAATGTGACCGACCTAGCGCTGGCGGATATCGGCGCGGAATGGATGCTGTTTGCCGTGAATGCCACCGGCGGGGTCAGCACATATCGCCTGGGCGATCCCCTGACACCCCTGGAACGGGGATCGGCGGCGGGATTTCCGGTGAATTTCACCTATCACTCCCGCCCTGTCCTGACCGTCTTGGGCGAGGCGGGCGGCGGCGATCTGCTGGTCGCGGGGATGACCGGCGCGGGCGTGGCGGGGCTGTCCTTTGACAGCCGGGGTCGTCTGGGCGAGCTGGGTCAACTGTTCCCGGCGGACCGGATCGGCGCGCGCCTGTCGGCCAGCGGCCAGGTGACCTGCGACGGGGGGCGGTTCCTGTTTTCCGCCCGCCCCGACAAGCTGGCGATCGAGGTGAACCGGGTCAACGCCGACGGCAGCCTTTCCCCGGTCTCGACCGCCGCCCTGCCGATGCCCCCCGGCGTGGCCGAGGCGTCGCTGGACAAGATCATCGCGGTCACGGTCGATGGACAGCAACTGCTGGTGGCGATTTCGGGCCTGGGGAACTTCATCTCGACCCATGCCATCGGGGCCAACGGGGTCTTGGGCGCGGGGTCGCTGCATATCGCGGACGGGGGGATGGGTTATTACATCCCGTCGGACATCGCGGCGCTGCAGTTCGGGGGGCGCAGCTTTGTGGCGGCGGCGGGGGCGGCGTCGTCCTCGCTCTCGGTGTTCAGGCTGGACAAGACCGGCGCCCTGACCGCGACCGATCATGTCCTGGACGAACTGACGACGCGGTTCCAGTCGGTGACGGCCCTGGCCACGGCGGCGGTGGATGGGCGCGGCTACGTTATTGCAGGCGGCGCGGACGGGGGGATCAGCGTTTTTACCCTGCTGCCCGACGGCAGGCTGTTGCATCTGCAAACCATTGTCGATGCCAATGACACGACCCTGGGCCGGGTCAGCGCCATCGAGGCCGTGGTGATCGCGGGCCAGATCGTGCTGCTGGTCACATCCGCCGGCGAAACCGGGGTGACGCAGCTTGTCATCGACCCCGGCGATACGGGCGGCACCGGCTTTGCCGGGGCAGGCGTGGCTGGGGGATCGGCGCGCGACGATCTTCTGGTGGCGACGCCTGCGACCACGCATCTGCAAGGGGGAGCGGGCGACGACATCCTGGTCACGGCCAAGGCCAACATCCTCCTGACCGGCGGGGACGGGGCCGATGTCTTTGCCCTGACCCGGTTCGATGGCCGGGTGACCATCACCGATTACGAGGCGGGCATCGACCGGCTGGATCTGTCGATGCTGGGCATGATCCGCAGCATCTGGCAATTGAATTTCGCGCCGCAGCCCTGGGGGATGCGGATCCTTTACGGCAATTCCATCCTGGAAATCCGCACCCGCGACGGCAAGGCCCTGCTGCCCACGGATTTCGGCAACGGCCTGTTTCCCGTCGCCCATTACGGGCTGCCCGCCCTTGACCCCGTGAAGATCGAAACCCCGCCCAGCACGGTTGGCACCTTCATTTTCGGCACCGAGGCGGCCGATCAGCTGCTGGGGGCGGGCGGGGGCGATTCGATCCAGGCGGGCGGGGGCAACGACACGGTTTCGGCGGGGGCGGGCAACGATACCGTGCAGGGACGGGCGGGCAACGATCTGCTGCGCGGGGGCAGCGGCGCGGACCAGGTGCTGTGCGGGGCAGGCAACGACACCCTGTTCGGGGACGAGGGCAATGACAGCCTTTTGGGCGACGACGGAAACGACCTGATCTATGGGGGCCTTGACCACGACACCCTGCGCGGTGCCAGCGGAAACGACCGCCTGTATGGCGGCGGGGGCAACGACAGCCTGCAGGGGGATGCGGGCGACGACACCCTGTCGGGCGAGGACGGCAACGATCGGCTGGAGGATGTGTCAGGCAACAATCACCTGCTGGGCGGTGCGGGCAACGACACGCTTATCGCGGGTCTGGGGTCCGATTACCTGTATGGCCATGACGGCAACGATCTTTTGCAAGGCGGAGCCGGCAATGACCGGCTGGAGGATGTGGCGGGCAACAACCACCTGATCGGAGACGCCGGCAACGACCTGCTGGTCGCGGGTGCGGGCCGTGACACTCTGCGCGGGGGCACAGGCCGCGACTCGCTGCGGGCTGGCGCGGGCGACGACCTGTTGTGGGGCGACGCCGACGACGATCACCTGATGGGCGAGGCAGGTGCCTATATCCTGGACGGCGGATCTGGCAACGACATTCTTTATGGCGGGTCGGGGAATGACCGGCTGAACGGGAACCTGGGTAACGACACGTTGTATGGCCAGGATGGCAACGACGCGCTGACCGACCTGTCGGGCAGCAACCGGCTGCTGGGGGATGGCGGCAACGACACCCTGCGCGGTGGCGCGGGGCAGGATTGGCTTTATGGCGGGACGGACAATGATTCCCTGCTGGGCGGGGACGGCGAGGACCGCCTGTGGGGCGATGCCGGAAACGACCGGTTGCTGGGCGAGGGGGGAAACGACCTTCTGCTGGACCTGCTGGGCAACAACCACCTGGACGGCGGATCGGGCAATGACGGGCTGAGGGCAGGCACCGGCCAGGACACGCTGCTGGGGGGGCAGCGGCAACGATCTTCTGCAGGCGGGGTCGGGCAACGATGTCCTGGACGGCGGCGCGGGCAATGACACCCTGCATGGCGAGGCGGGAAACGACCTGCTGACCGACTTGTGGGGCAACAACCTCCTTTGGGGCGGCGCGGGCAATGACCGGCTGACTGCCGGCGCCGGTCATGACGCGCTGCATGGCGATGCCGGGAACGATGTCCTGAACGGCGGCGGTGGCAATGACGGGCTGCGCGGCGGGTTGGGCAATGACCGGCTGCTGGGACAATCGGGCAATGACAGCATCCGGGGAGACGAGGGCAACGATTCGCTGTGGGGCGATGCGGGGGACGATCTTCTTTATGGGGGCTTGGGCAACGATGCCCTTTGGGGTGGCGCGGGTTCCGACCGGCTGTGGGGCGACGCCGGCAACGATGTCCTGAACGGCGGCGATCTTCGCGACATCCTGTCCGGCGGGCTTGGCAACGACACGCTGATCGGCGGGGGCGGCAACGACGGGATGTCGGGCGGCGCCGGCGCGGACGTGTTCCGTTTCATGTCGTGGCGTGACAGCACCACGGCGGCGGCCGACATCATCCATGATTTCCGGGCGAACAGCGACCGGCTGGACCTGCGCGCCATTGGCTTGGGCTATGTCGACGATTCGCAGTTCACCGCGGCACGCCAGGTCCGCTGGCAGCACGTCGGCGCCGAGACACGGGTTCTGGCCGATCTGAACGGCGACGGAAAGGCGGATTTCCTGCTGCGGCTTTCGGGCCATATCGACCTGGACCGCGGCGATTTCCTGTTGTGACCGCTTTCAGGCCCCGGCCAGGCGCCCGGCCGCCCAAAGGGCCGCATCGGCCACGGCAGGATCGGGATCCCCGGCCAGCCCGCGCGCAAGGTCCGCCAGGGCGGGGTCGCCCGAATTGCCGATGGCATACAGGACATTGCGCACGAACCTGTCGCGCCCGATGCGCTTGATCGGGCTGCCCGAAAACCGCGCCCGAAAGCCTGCGTCGTCCAGGACCGCCAGTTCCGCCAGCGGCGGTGCGGCGACGATGCCGCGATAGCGCATTTCCGATCCCGCCTGGGCAAACTTGTTCCAGGGACACACGGCCAGGCAATCGTCGCAGCCATAGATTCGGTTGCCCATCATGGGACGCAGTTCGGGATCGACCGGGCCTTTATGCTCGATCGTCAGATAGGAAATGCAGCGCCGCGCATCCAGTTGATAGGGGGCGGGAAAGGCCTCGGTCGGGCAGGCGTCCAGGCAGGCGCGGCAGGATCCGCAATGAGAAACCTCGGGCGCATCGGGGGGCAGGGGGATGGTGGTGAAGATCGACCCCAGGAAGAACCAGCTTCCCAGGTCGCGCGACAACAGGTTCGTGTGCTTGCCCTGCCAGCCCAGGCCCGCCGCCTGTGCCAGGGGCTTTTCCATGACCGGCGCGGTATCGACAAAGACCTTGATCTGTTCGCCCGGCACCTGCTCCAGCAGCCAGCGGCCAAGCTGTTTCAGCCGCTTCTTGACCAGGTCGTGATAATCGCGCCCTTGGGCATAAACGCTGATCGCCGCGCGGTCGGGCCGGTCCAGCAGGGCCAGCGGATCGTGGTCGGGCGTGTACAGCTCGGCCAGGACGATCACCGATTTTGCCTCTGGCCACAGTTGGGCCGGATTGCCGCGCCAATGGGTCCGTTCGGCCATCCAGTCCATCTGGCCATGCCGCCCGGCATCCAGGAACTGCTGCAACCGCTCGGCCGCTTGTGGGACCGCATCCGGGGTCGTGACCCGCATCTGGGAAAATCCGACCGCCTTTGATTCGGCAGCCACGCGCTTTTTCAGCTTGGACCAAATATCCCGGGGGGTCTGGGGGGCTGGCCCCCCAGTTCTATCCGAAATCAAGCTCGGCATAATGGGGGGCGGGGTGAATCCCCGGAACCTGGTCGGCCAGGATCGACCGGAAGGCCGGACGCGACTTGATCGTTGCATACCAGTCGCGCAGGCTGTCCGACCGGTCCCAGTCCACGTCCGAGATGTAATCCAGGCAAGAGAAATGCGCAGCCGCCGTGAAATCGGCCAGCGACAGGCTGTTGCCCGCCAGCCAGCGGCGGGTTTCCAGCAGCGTGGCGAGATAGTCGATATGCTCCTTGATCGCGCGCAGCCCGTCCTTGACCACCCGGCTGTCGGGATAGCCCTGGCGGGTAACCTTTTTCCACACGCGTTCCGTCAGGATGGGGGTCGTCACCTCGACGTTGAACTTGTCGTCGAACCAGGCGCACAGGCGGCGCACCTCGTGGCGCTCCAGCGGGGTGGCGGGCATCAAGGCGGGCTGGGGGACGGCCTCGTCCAGGTACTCGATGATCGCCTGGCTTTCGGCCAGCATGATACCGCGATGGCGCAGGACCGGCAGCTTTCCGGCCGGATTGCGGCGCTTCAGGTCGGGCGGGCTTTCCCAGTAACGCTCCTCGACCAGTTCGACCTCGATGCGCTTTTCGGCCAGCACCAGCCGAACCTTGCGGCAAAAGGGCGACAAGGGCGAATGGTAAAGCCGGGTGGTCTGGGTGTTGGTGTTCATCGCCTGCTTCAAGAATCCCTGCGTCGCAATCGGGCCTTGATAAGCCTGTGCCCGCCTTGTTTCAACCAAGACGGGCAAGCTTACAGGCAATCGGCGCGGCCGTCGCGTGCAATCGTGGCCGCCCCGTCGGCAATCGCACGGGACCGGGCCGAGGCGCGGCCGGGGCTGCGGGTCTTGGGCGCGGGCAGGACGGCGGCAAGCCGTGCGGCCTGCACCTTTGTCAGCTTGTCGGGGGTCGTGCCGAAATATTCGCGCGCCGCAGCCTCGATCCCGAAGATGCCGGGGCCGAATTCGGCCACGTTCAGATAAACCTCCAGGATGCGGCGCTTGGACCAGAAGGCCTCGATCATGGGGGTAAAGGCGGTTTCAAGCGCCTTGCGCGCCCAGCTGCGACCTTGCCACAGGAACACGTTCTTGGCGGTCTGCTGGGTCAGGGTGGACGCGCCGCGCGTTGATCCCGATGCCACGACCTTGCGGATCTCGGTCATGTCGAAGCCCCAATGCGCGCAGAAATTCGCATCCTCGGCCGCCACGACCGACCGGCGCATGACGGGGGCGATATTCTCGATATCGGTCCAGGACCAGGGTTCGGTCGCCTCGGCCACGATGGTCCAGGTGGTTGGCGGATTGATCAAGGCATAGAACATCACCAGCCCGACCATCAGCGCCAGAAAGCGCAGCGCCAGCCAGCGTGCCCAGATCAGCAGGCGGCGCAGGGGACGCCAGCGTATTGCGGGAATCCCCGTGTCGGCCTCGGCGGCGGGGGGGCTGAACAAAAGGCGAATGACCATGGGCCGCCGTGTCTCATGCAGCCCGGTCTTGCGTCAAGCGCCCGTGGCGGGCGGTGCCGCCGTCGCGTCGCCCGACAGCGCATCGCGCAGCCGGTCCTCGTCCTGCTGGGACAGCGAGGTTTGCAGCACGCGCCCCCGGCGATGAAAGGATTGCAGCCGGTCAAGCACCTTGTCGGCGGTCATCTTGCGCAACAGCACGAAGACCGCCGATCCGCCCGGCGGCAGGGCGCGGGCGGTGTCGCGCATGAAATCGTCGTTGATGCCGATATCGGTCAGCCGCCCGGCAAGCGCCCCGGATGCCGCACCGACCGCGGCGCCGATCAGCGGGTTCAGGAACACCAGGCCGATCAGCGTCCCCCAGAAGCCGCCGCCAAGCGCGCCTGCCGCCGTCAGGTTCACCGCCTGGTGCAGGGTGAAGCCGTCTTCGCCCGCACGGGTGACAACAACCGCGTCCTCCATCTCGATCAGGTATTCCCCCTGCATCTTCACCAGTTCGGCGCGCAGTTCGAATCCGCTGGCTTCGTCGTCGAAGGCAATGACGATCAGGTCCGACATGGTTTCCTCCTTGGGTCTGGCTGACAAAATGGCCGTGGCATCGGCAGGTTCCAGCAATATGAAGGCAGACGGCGAAAATTTCTTGAAAACAGCAGGCTTGCTGCGCCATATCGGGCCATCCGCAACGACCTGGCCGCATGGGATGAGAGTTTTTGCCACCTTGATCCTGATGGTATCGCTTCTGGCGATGTCTGTCACGGTGGCAAGCGCGGACATCACGCAGCCCCCGTGCAGTTCCCAGATCCGCGCTGACAATCTGTGCTATGCGGCAGGTATGCCCGGCAGTCAGGCCGAAACGGCCAAGAAACCCGGCATCTGCTTTATCTGCCTGGCACTGGGCGGCGGCGTGATGGATGCGGCACGGCCGGGAAAGCAACTTCCTGTGGGCTTTGGCAAGGCCGTCCTGGCTGATACCCGCTGGACGCTTCCCTGGCGCCCGCCCCGCGCCTGATCTTCCGGCTGCATCAATCCTGCCTCGTCCGGGGCAATGCTGTTATCCTTGCGCCGCGTTGCGGCCGCAAGTTCCAGGAGATCGACAATGACCCATTACACCACCGACACCCGCCTCATCATCCCGAAACTGCAGGGGCTTTATGCCGCCCTGGCACCGCTGACGGTGCTTTTCATGCGCCTGATCGCGGGCATCACCTTCATGGTCCATGGCTGGCCCAAGATCCTGGCGCCGATGGGCGCGGTCGGCATGGTCGAGGGGCTGGGCTTTTATCCCGGCTGGCTTTGGGCGCCGCTGCTGGCCGCGACCGAGTTCTTTGGGGGGCTGTTGCTGGCCTTGGGCCTGCTGACGCGTCCGGCGGCCTTTGCCACCTCCATCGTCCTGTGCGTCACGACCTATTTCCACTGGGTCGTTCAGGCCGAGGGATTCTCGGGGGCGGAAAAATCGCTGCTGTGGCTGGCGATCACGCTGTATTTCGTCGCCCATGGCGGCGGCAGGCTGTCTGTTGACCGGGCGATGGGCAAGCAGTTCTGACAACGGCGGGGCGGGCCTTGTCCCGCCCCAAATCTGACGGACAACAAGAAAAAGCCCCCGGAAAACCGAAGTTTTCCGGGGGCTTTTTATGGTGCCCAGAAGAGGACTCGAACCTCCACGCCTTGCGGCACACGGACCTGAACCGTGCGCGTCTACCAATTCCGCCATCTGGGCCAACTGGTGTGGGCGGGTCTCTAAAGCCAGTCGCGGGGGGCGTCAATGGGGGTGGGGCAGAAATCTTGCGAAAATCCATCCGCTGTCCCCGCGCCCCCGCCGCCCGCCTTGTCGCGGCCCGCGCGCGGGGGTATGGAACGGACGGATATCGGCATGAAGGAGGCGAAACGCCCATGGCGAAACTGGTCACGATCTATGGCGGCTCGGGCTTTGTCGGCCGGCACGTCGCCCGTCAGATGGCCAAGCGCGGCTGGCGCGTCCGCATTGCCGTCCGCCGCCCGGACGAGGCGCTGTTCACCCGCACCTATGGCGCGGTGGGCCAGGTCCAGCCGGTCCTGTGCAACATCCGCGACGACCTGTCCGTGCGCGCCGCCATGGCGGGGGCCGATGCCGTGGTGAACTGCGTCAATATCCTGGCCCCCAAGGGCAAGAGCAATTTCCAGACAGTGTTCGAGGAGGGCGCCGAACGGATCGCCCGCCTGTCGGTCGAGATGGGCGTTTCGCGCATGGTCCATATCTCGGGCCTGGGGGTCGATCCCGAATCGGACACCCCTTATATCGCGACCAAGGCGCGGGGCGAATCGGCGGTGCTGAAGCATCGCCCCGATGCGGTGATCCTGCGGCCTTCCGTCATTTTCGGGCAGGGCGACAATTTCTATAACCGCTTTGCCGCCATGACGCGCCTTGGCCCCGTGTTGCCGGTGATCGGCGGCAAGACCCGGCTGCAGCCGGTCTTTGTCGATGACGTGGCGCTTGCCGTCGTCAAGGGCGCGACGGGCGAGGCCGCGCCCGGCATCTATGAACTGGGCGGTCCCGACGTGATGACCGTGAAAGAGGTCGCGGACCAGGTTCTGCGCACCACGATGCGTCGGCGCGGCGTGGTGAACCTGCCCTTCTGGTTCGCGAACCTGGGCGCACGGATGCTGGGCATTGTGCAGTTCGTGACGGGCGGATTGTTCACCAATTCCCTTTTGACGCGCGACCAGATCGCCCTGCTGCGCACCGACAACGTCGTGTCGCCCGGCGCCCGGGGCTTTGCGGATCTGGGAATCCAGCCCGTCGCGTCGGATGCGGTGATCGAAGACTATCTGTGGCGGTTCCGTCCTTCGGGGCAATATGATGCGATCAAGCAATCGGCCAAGAACCTGCGCGCCGACTGATGGAATCCAACACGATCGTCGCCGCAGCCCTCGGGGTTCTCGAGGGGCTTACGGAATTCATTCCAGTATCCTCGACAGGGCACATCCTGCTGGCAGGCCATTTCCTGGGCTTCGATTCCCCCGGCCGGTCGTTCGAGGTGCTGATCCAGCTGGGTGCGCTGCTGGCGATCCTGGGCGTCTATTCCACCCGGATCGTGCAAATCCTGTCGGCTGCGCCCCATGATCCCGCCGCGCGGCGGTTTCTGGGGGCCGTGCTGTTGGCCTTTCTGCCTGCGGCAGTAGTAGGCGCTTTTGCGCATGGCTTCATCAAGTCGGTACTGTTCGAAACGCCCATGCTGATCGCGGTCATGCTGATCCTGGGCGGGATCGTTCTTCTGTGGGTGGACCGCCGCGCCGACCACCCGATCTATGCGCGGGCCGAGGATTTGCCCCTCTCCGTGGCCTTCAGGATCGGCCTGTTCCAATGCGTGGCGATGATCCCCGGCGTGTCGCGGTCGGGCGCGACCATCGTGGGCGGGCTGCTGCTGGGCGCGGACAAGCGCGCGGCGGCCGAATTTTCCTTCTTTCTGGCGATGCCGACGATGTTCGGAGCATTCGCCCTGGATCTGTTCAAGAACCGTGACCTTCTGGATGCAAGCGCCCTGGGCAATATCGCCGTGGGCTTTGTGGCAGCCCTGGTCAGCGCGCTGATCGTGGTCCGCTGGCTGCTGAACTATGTATCGCAGCATGGCTATGCGCTGTTTGGCTGGTGGCGCATCATCGTGGGATGCGTTGTCCTGCTGGTGCTTTCCGTATTTGGGTAACCTATTCTGACCTAATTTTTGGGGGCGAAGCGAATTTATTTGGCTTTGGCGCCATAAATATGGGGTTTAGGTCAGCATAGCTGACTTTTAATGGTTTTTGCCTTGGTTTATTGCGGCTGTGGAAGTTCCTGTCATTGGAAGGTCGCGCAGCCATGGCCACGCAGAAGATGCTCAAATTCGTCTCGACTCCGCGCGAAACGCCGATCAAGCGCCCCGCGACCGAACGCAGCGAGGATTTCCACGAGATTTATCGCGAATTTGCCGATGCCAAGGCTGCCGAACAGGCCAGCCGCTGCAGCCAATGCGGCGTGCCTTATTGCCAGTCGCATTGCCCGCTGCACAACAACATCCCCGACTGGCTGCGCCTGACTGCCGAAGGCCGGCTGGAAGAAGCCTATCATGTCAGCCAGGCCACCAACACCTTTCCGGAAATCTGCGGCCGCATCTGTCCGCAGGACCGTTTGTGCGAAGGCAACTGCGTGATCGAACAGTCGGGCCATGGCACCGTCACCATCGGCTCGATCGAGAAATACATCACCGACACCGCTTGGGAGATGGGCTGGGTCAAGCCCGCCGCGCCCCTGGTGGAACGGGCCGAAAGCGTGGGCATCATCGGCGCGGGGCCGGGTGGCCTTGCCGCCGCCGATATGCTGCGCCGCCAGGGGTTCCAGGTCACGGTCTATGACCGCTATGACCGGGCGGGCGGGCTGATGACCTATGGCATCCCCGGCTTCAAGCTGGAAAAGGACGTGGTCATGCGCCGCAACGCATGGCTGGAAGACGGCGGCGTGGAATTCGTGCTGAACTGCAACGTGGGCCAGGACATCAGCTTTGACGCCATCCGGGGCAAACATGACGCGGTGCTGATCGCCACGGGCGTTTACAAGACCCGCGACCTGGATCTGGACAATGCCGATGCGGGCGGGGTGGTGCGGGCCATCGACTATCTGACCGCATCCAACAAGGTGGAGTTCGGCGACGAGGTTCCCGATTACGACGATGGCGAACTGAACGCCCGGGGCAAGCGCGTGGTCGTGATCGGCGGCGGCGACACGGCCATGGACTGCGTGCGCACGGCGATCCGCCAGGGCGCGCTGTCGGTGAAATGCCTTTACCGCCGCGACCGCGCCAATATGCCGGGATCGCAGCGCGAGGTTCAGAACGCCGAGGAAGAAGGCGTCGAATTCGTCTGGATGTCCGCGCCGGGCAAGTTCATCGGCCATGTCACCGGCGATTTCGCCGCCAACCAGGAAGCCGACGTGGATGGTCCGGTGCGGACCGTCACGCAGATTGCCTCGGTCGGCATCCAGAAGATGCGCCTTGGCGCGCCGGATGTGACGGGCCGCCAGTCGCCCGAACTGATCGAGGGCGCAGATTACGACGAACCCGCCGACCTGGTCATCAAGGCCCTGGGCTTCGAACCCGAGGATCTGCCGAAGCTGTGGGGCGTCGACGGGCTGGAGGTCACCCGCTGGGGCACCATCAAGGCCAATTTCCAGACCCACCAGACCAGCCTGCCGGGCGTCTTTGCCGTGGGCGACATCGTGCGCGGCGCGTCGCTGGTCGTCTGGGCGATCCGCGACGGGCGCGAGGCCGCCGAATCCATCGCCGGTTTCCTGACGGGCGAAGCCCGCATCGCGGCGGAATAGAGGCGGTGATGCTGCGGATCATCGCGCCACTGGGGTTTGCCTTGGCCGCGTCCGTCGGCCATGCCGCAAGCTTCACCCCGCCCAAGGGCTGCCAGTTGCAGGCCACGGTGCAGAACCGCGGCTGTTCGGTCACCCAGTATTACCAATGTTCCGCGGACCCCGCGGGCCATCAGCGCAGTGCTATCCTGGGCGAGGACGGGTTGCGCCACCTGTCGCGCATCGACGCCGAAACCCGCTGGATCGAAAGCAGCGATCCCAATACCGGGCTGGCCGATTTCCTGGTCGAACGGTCCAAGGACCATGCCAGCTTCCAGACCCTTCTGGAAACCGGCAAGGACGATTTCGATTTCTGGACCGAATCCAATACCGGCGAACGGCTTCGTCATGTGGGCCAGGATACCCTGACCGGCGAGACGGTCGACATCGACGGGCAGCCGCTGGAAGTGACCCGGTTCCAGTTGAAAACCTTTGATGCCAGCGGCGAATTGCTGATCGAGCGCACCGGCCAGCAATTCATCAGCCGCAAGATGGGCCGCTTTTATGGCGGGGTGGAAACCCAGTCCGACTGGACCGGCCAGCGCCAGGAAACCAACGACAGCCCCGTCACCTTCGCCTTTCCCGGCGAGGAAGGCTTTGGGGAGGCCGAACCGAAATTCGACTGCGATCAGTTGCTGACGCAGCTTCTGCAAGAAAGGGCCTAGCGATGAGCAAGGATTGGCAGGAACAGGAACAGGCCCGCCGCGACTGGATGGCCCGCAACAGCCTGTACCGCGAGGAGGACGAGCATTCGTCCTGCGGCGTGGGTCTGGTGGTCAATATCGACGGCAAGCCCTCGCGCAAGGTCGTGCAGTCGGGCATCGATGCGCTGAAGGCGATCTGGCATCGCGGCGCGGTTGATGCGGATGGCAAGACGGGCGACGGCGCGGGCATCCATGTCCAGATCCCGGTGCCCTTCTTTTATGACCAGATCCGCCGCACCGGCCATGAACCCGACCAGTCCAAGCTGATCGCCGTGGGCCAGGTTTTCCTGCCCCGCACCAACTTTGCTGCCCAGGAAGCCTGCCGGACCATCGTGGAATCCGAAGTCCTGCGCATGGGCCATTACATCTATGGCTGGCGCCACGTCCCGGTGAACACGGCCGTTCTGGGCGAAAAGGCCAATGCGACACGGCCCGAGATCGAGCAGATCCTGATCCGCTGCGAAAAGGACATCGACCAAGTCCGGTTCGAGCGCGAGTTGTACATCATCCGCCGCCGCATCGAAAAGGCCGCCGTCGCAGCCCAGGTCGCGGGCCTGTATTTCTGTTCGCTGTCCTGCCGCTCGATCATCTACAAGGGCATGATGCTGGCCGAACAGGTCGCGGAATTCTATCCCGACCTCAAGGACGACCGCTTCGAGAGTGCGTTTGCGATCTATCACCAGCGGTATTCCACCAACACCTTCCCGCAATGGTGGCTGGCCCAGCCCTTCCGGATGCTGGCCCATAACGGCGAGATCAACACGCTGAAGGGCAACCTCAACTGGCTGCGCAGCCACGAGATTCGCATGGCCAGCAGCGCCTTTGGCGAGGCGGCCGAGGATATCAAGCCGATCGTGCCCGCCGGGTCGTCGGACAGCGCCGCCCTGGACGCCGTGTTCGAGGTGATGGTCCGGTCGGGGCGTTCGGCGCCCATGACCAAGACCATGCTGGTCCCCGAAAGCTGGTCCAAGGCCACCACCGACATGCCCAAGGCCTGGGCCGATATGTATGCCTATTGCAACGCGGTGATGGAGCCTTGGGACGGTCCCGCCGCCCTGGCGATGACCGATGGCCGCTGGGTCTGCGGCGGGCTTGACCGCAACGGCTTGCGGCCCATGCGCTATGTCGTGACGACCGAGAACCTGCTGATCGCGGGATCCGAGGTCGGCATGGTTCCCGTGGACGAGATGAGCGTGCGCGAAAAGGGCGCGCTTGGGCCGGGCCAGATGATCGCCGTCGATATGTGGGACGGCAAGCTGTATCACGACGGCGCCATCAAGGACCGCCTGGCAGGCAGCCAGCCCTTTGGCGAATGGCTGGAGAAGGTCGTGGACCTCAGCCACAAGATGAAGGACCTGCCCGAAAACGCCGCCTATACCGGCGAGGTGCTGCGCCGCCGCCAACTGGCTGCAGGCTTCACGCTGGAGGACATGGAGCATGTCCTGTCGCCCATGGCCGAGGACGGCAAGGAAGCCATCGCATCCATGGGCGACGACACGCCGCCCGCGGTTCTGTCGAACCAGTACCGCCCGATGAGCCATTTCTTCCGCCAGAACTTCAGCCAGGTCACGAACCCGCCCATCGACAGCTTGCGCGAAACGCGGGTGATGTCGCTGAAGACGCGGTTCGGAAACCTCAAGAACGTGCTGGACGAAAGCAGCTCGCAAACCGAGATCCTGGTCCTGGAAAGCCCCTTTGTCACCAATTCCGAACTGGACGACATGTGCCGGATGTTCGGCGACACGGTGACCAAGATCGACTGCACCTTTCCCGTAGGAGCGGGTTCCGAGGCCTTGGCCGAGGGCCTGGCCCGCATCCGGGCCGAGGCCGAGGATGCGGTGCGCTCGGGTGCGGGGCATCTGGTCCTGTCAGATGAAAACCAGAGCAGCGACCGCGTGGCGATGCCGATGATCCTGGCGACAAGCGCGGTTCACAGCTGGCTGACCCGCAAGGGGCTGCGGACCTTCTGTTCGCTGAACGTGCGGTCCGCCGAATGCCTGGATCCGCACTATTTCGCCGTACTGATCGGCTGCGGCGCGACCACCGTGAACCCCTATCTGGCGCAGGATTCGATCAGCGACCGGATCGAACGCGGGCTGATCGTCAGCGACCTGTTCGACGCGATGGAGGCCTATCGCGAGGCGGTGGATGCGGGCCTTCTGAAGATCATGGCCAAGATGGGGATTTCCGTCATCTCGTCCTATCGCGGCGGCCTCAACTTCGAGGCCGTGGGCCTGTCGCGCGCGATGGTTGCCGAATACTTCCCCGGAATGCATTCCCGCATCAGCGGCATCGGATTGCACGGGTTGCAGGCCAAGGTCGAGGGCCTGCATCACAAGGCCTTCCACGCGGGCGGGGTGGATCTGCTGCCGGTCGGCGGCTTCTACAAGATGCGGCGCACGGGCGAAAAGCACGCCTGGGAAGCCAGCACCATGAAGCTGCTGCAGGTGGCCTGCGACCGCGCCTCCTATGACGTGTGGAAGCAATACAGCGCCACCATGCGGGCCAACCCCCCGATCCACATCCGCGACCTTCTGGACATCAAGGCCTTGGGCAAGCCCGTGCCCATCGAGGAAGTGGAATCGATCACCTCGATCCGCAAGCGGTTCGTGACGCCGGGGATGTCGCTGGGGGCGCTGTCACCCGAGGCGCACATGACTCTGAACATCGCCATGAACCGCATCGGCGCAAAATCCGACAGCGGCGAAGGCGGCGAGGATCCCGCGCACAGCCATCCGCTTCCCAATGGCGACAACCCTTGCGCCAAGATCAAGCAGGTGGCCTCGGGCCGCTTCGGCGTCACCGCCGAATACCTGAACGCCTGCGAGGAACTGGAGATCAAGGTCGCCCAAGGCGCAAAGCCGGGCGAGGGCGGGCAGTTGCCCGGCATGAAGGTCACGGACCTGATCGCGCGCCTGCGCCATTCGACCAAGGGCGTGACGCTGATCTCGCCTCCGCCGCATCACGACATCTATTCGATCGAGGATCTGGCGCAGCTGATCTATGACCTCAAGCAGATCAACCCGCGCGCCAAGATCACCGTGAAGCTGGTGGCGTCTTCGGGCGTCGGCACGATTGCTGCGGGCGTGGCCAAGGCCAAGGCCGACATCATCCTGATCTCGGGCCACAACGGCGGCACCGGGGCGTCGCCCGCAACTTCGATCAAGTTCGCCGGCCTGCCCTGGGAAATGGGCCTGACCGAGGCGCATCAGGTCCTGGCGATGAACCGGCTGCGCGAACGCGTGACGCTGCGCACCGACGGGGGCTTGCGCACGGGCCGCGACATCGTGATGGCCGCGATGATGGGGGCCGAGGAATACGGCATCGGCACCGCCGCCCTGATCGCGATGGGCTGCATCATGGTCCGCCAGTGCCAGTCGAACACCTGCCCGGTGGGCGTCTGCACCCAGGACGAACGCCTGCGCGCCATGTTCACCGGATCGGCCGACAAGGTGGTGAACCTGATCACCTTCTATGCGCAGGAGGTGCGCGAGATCCTGGCCTCCATCGGTGCGCGGTCCATCGACGAGATCATCGGCCGCGCGGATCTGCTGACCCAAGTCAGCCGGGGCGCCGCGAACCTGGACGACCTGGACCTGAACCCGTTGCTGATCACTGTCGATGGCGCGGACAAGATCGTCTATGACCGCACCAAGCCGCGCAACGCGGTGCTGGACACGCTGGACAGCGAGATCGTCAAGGACGCCGCCCGCTTCTTCGAGGATGGCGAGAAGATGCAACTGTCCTATGCGGTCAGGAACACGCACCGGACCATCGGCACGCGCACCTCGTCGCTGATCGTGCAGAAGTTCGGGATGCGCAACACGCTGCAACCCGACCACCTGACGATCCGCCTGACCGGTTCCGCGGGCCAGTCGCTGGGCGCGTTTGCCGCGCCGGGCCTGAAGATCGAGGTGTCGGGCGATGCCAACGATTATGTGGGCAAGGGCCTGTCGGGCGGCACCATCGTGGTGCGCCCGCCGATGGCAAGCCCGCTGGTCGCGGCGGAAAACACCATCATCGGCAACACGGTGCTGTATGGCGCGACCGACGGTTTCTTGTTCGCGGCGGGGCGCGCCGGGGAACGCTTCGGGGTGCGCAACAGCGGCGCCAAGGTGGTGATCGAGGGCTGCGGGTCGAACGGTTGCGAATACATGACCGGCGGCGTGGCGGTGATCCTGGGCCGGATCGGTGCGAACTTCGGCGCGGGCATGACCGGCGGGATGGCTTACCTCTATGATCCGCAGGGGGTGGCGCGCGACTATATCAACACCGAAACGCTGGTGTTGTGCGCCGTGACCAAGGACCATTGGGAAGGGCAGTTGAAGGGCCTGATCGAACGGCACCTCACGGAAACCGGATCGCGCCGCGCGGCCGAGATCCTGGCAGACTGGGAGGTCGAGAAGGCCAATTTCCTGCAGGTCTGCCCCAAGGAAATGCTGATCCACCTGCCACATCCGATCATGGATGTCGAAGAACCCACCGCCGTTCCGGCCGAATAGGCCGGGCGGCCCGACACCGATGCCGGGCGCGCAGCACTGCGCGCCCGATTGCATTTGGGGGGCAGGGGTCTGGCAGCAGGGGCAGGGGTGCAGACAAAAGATCAGGGCCTGGGCATTTCGGCCCAGGCCCTTGATTTGTGAATGGTGAGCCCAACAGGATTCGAACCTGTGACCCACTGATTAAAAGTCAGTTGCTCTACCAACTGAGCTATGGGCCCAACACGGGCGTTTACTAGGGGGGGCGCCCGAGGGCGTCAAGCGGAAAAGTCAGCAGCACTGGCGGAAATTTTCCGCAGGGATTATATGGCCGCCATGAACAGCACATCCACCCCCGGCCTGCCCTTCATGAAGATGCATGGGCTTGGCAATGATTTCGTCGTTCTGGATCTGCGCGGCGGGGGCACGGCCCCGGCAGCCGAGGTGATCGCGCGCATCGCGGATCGCAACCGGGGCGTAGGGTTCGATCAACTGGCGACCATCGAGGCGGACGAGGGGGCGGATGTCCGGCTGCGGTTCTGGAACGCGGACGGCTCGGTCAGTTCGGCCTGCGGCAATGCCACGCGCTGCATCGCGCGCCATGTCATGGACCAGACGGGCCGCGACCGGCTGAGCCTGCGCACCGATCACGCCATCCTGCTGGCCGAGGATGCAGGCGGCGGGGCGACACGCATCAACATGGGGCCGCCGGTGCTGGACTGGCGGGCGATCCCGTTGGCGCAGGACGTGGACATCGACCACCTGCCCATCCCCGGCGATCCTGTGGCGACCGGCATGGGCAACCCGCATATGACGGTCTTCGTGGAGGATGCGGCGGCAGTCGATCTGGCGACCTTTGGTCCCGCTATGGAACATCATCCGCTGTATCCGCAGCGCACCAATGTCGAGGTGGTGCAAGTCGTTTCCCGCGACGAGATCATCCTGCGCATCTGGGAACGCGGGACCGGACCGACGCTGGCATCGGGTTCCTGTTCCTGCGCCGCCGCCGTGGCTGCCGCCCGTCGCGGCCTGACCGGACGGCGCGTCAGGGTGAACGTGCCGGGCGGCGTGCTGCTGATCCACTGGCGCGACGACGGGGTGTGGATGGAGGGGCCGACGGCCCATGTCTTTTCCGGCATTCTGACCCCCGAATGGCTGGCATCATGACCGCGCCCGTCTTTTCCACGCTGGGCTGCCGCCTGAACGCCTATGAAACCGAGGCGATGCGCGAGATGGCCGAGGCTGCCGGCCTGGCCGGCGCGGTTGTCGTCAACACCTGCGCCGTCACCGCCGAGGCCGTGCGCAAGGCCCGCCAGGAAATCCGCCGCCTGTCACGCGAAAACCCGGGCGCCCCGGTGATCGTGACCGGCTGCGCCGCCCAGACCGAACCCGAGACCTTTGCCGCCATGCCCGAGGTCACGCGCGTCATCGGCAACCACGAAAAGATGCAGCCCGAGACTTGGGCCAGCCTGCGCGTGCCCGACCTGATCGGGAATACCGAAAAGATCCGCGTGGACGACATCATGTCGGTGCGTGAAACGGCGGGCCACCTGATCGACGGATTCGGGCGGCACCGCGCCTATGTCCAGGTCCAGAACGGCTGCGACCACCGCTGCACCTTCTGCATCATCCCCTTCGGGCGCGGCAATTCCCGGTCGGTTCCGGCGGGCGTGGTGGTGGAACAGATCAAGCGGCTTGTCGGGCGCGGCTTCAACGAGGTCGTGCTGACCGGGGTGGACCTGACAAGCTGGGGTGCCGACCTGCCGGGCGGCCCGCGTCTTGGCGATCTGGTGATGCGGATCCTGCGGCTGGTGCCGGATTTGCCGCGCCTGCGCATCAGCAGCATCGATTCGATCGAGGCGGACGAGAACCTGATGCTGGCCATCGCCACGGAACCCCGCCTGATGCCGCATCTGCACCTGTCCTTGCAGGCGGGCGACGACATGATCCTGAAGCGGATGAAGCGCCGTCACGGGCGCGACGACGCGATCCGCTTCTGCGAGGAGGCGCGCCGGCTGCGCCCCGACATCGTCTTTGGCGCGGACATCATCGCGGGCTTTCCCACCGAAACCGATGCCATGTTCGACAACAGCGTCAAGCTGGTCGATGACTGCGGGCTGACCTTCCTGCACGTCTTTCCGTTTTCGCCCCGCAAGGGCACGCCCGCCGCCCGGATGCCCGCCGTCCAAGGCCCTGTGATCCGCGACCGCGCGGCCCGTTTGCGCAAGGCGGGCGAGGCCGCGCTGCGGCGCCACCTGGACGGGCAGATGGGCCGGATGCACCGCGTGCTGACCGAGGGCCCGCGCCTTGGCCGGACGGAACAGTTCACCGAGGTCGCCTTTGCAAGCGACCAGCCCGAAGGCGCGCTGATGGACCTGCGCGTCACGGGCCATGACGGGATGCGGCTGACCGCCTGACGCGCCCGCGCCCCGCGCCACCCTTAACGGGCCATGAAGACCGGCACCTTGGCCTTTTCCAGCATATTGCGCGTGGCCCCGCCCAGGATCGCCTGACGAAAGCGCGAATGGCCATAAGCGCCCATCACCACCAGATCGGCGGCAATTTCCCTGGCGCGGCGGTTCAGCTCCTCGCTCACGGTGGCGGCGGTGCGGGCCAGCACGGTGATGTCGGCATGGACGCCGTGGCGGGTCAGCATCTGCGCCAGGGGGGCGCCCGGCTCGGATCCGTCGGTGCCGCCGCGGGGGTCGATCACCGTGATCTCGACCGAGCCTGCAGCCTGCAGCAACGGCAAGGCGCGGCGCACGGCCGCCAGGGCCTCGATGGACTGGTTCCAGGCGATCAGCACCTTGCCGGGGGGATCCGCGGGCAGGTCGGTGCCGGGTAGGACCAGGACCGGGCAGCCGCCTTCGAACAGCGCCGCCTCGACCACGGCTTCGGCTTCCCCTGGGGCCTCCTCGCCATACGGGCGGGCAAGGACGGTCAGGTCGGAAAACCGCGCGCGCATCCCCACCAGGTTGGCGACGCCGCCGATCTGGGCCACCGCAGCCTCGGACGACCATCGCAGGTCGCTGTAGCGGGCCAGGTGCTGCCGGACCATCCGGTCCAGGGATCCAGCCTCGTCCATTGCCATGTCGATGGCGTCCTGGAAGGCATAGGGCATCCCGTTCGGGAAATAATAGCCGACCTGCGTGTGATCCAGGCCAAGGCTGAGGACCGACAGATGCCCATCCTCGCGCGCGGTCAGGGCCGCCGCCGCGTCAAGCTGCGGCAGTTGGCGGGCGTCGGACAGGACGGTCAGAATGCTTTTGTAACCCATGGCGGTCTCCTTCATCGGTCGGGCCAGAATGGCAGGGGCGCCACCGCGTGGCCTTGATCGGAATCAAACCGCCGAACTTGATGCAGATCAAGGTTTCGGAGGCCCCCGCCGCCTTATTCCGGGCGGCAACGAAGGAATCTGTCCGGCGGCGATTCGAGCCGCCCGGTCAGTCCGGCCAAGGGACGCGGGTGGAAGCCATGTGGAATTATGTAAAGCTGATCTTGCTGGGCTTGATCGCTCTGTTGGCCGCGATTGCCGCCAACATGGCGCGCGACCCGGCCTATATGGTCAATGCGATCGTTGTCATGCTGGTCGCGGGCGGGATGTTCGTCTGGGCCTTGCGCCAGGTCGACGAACCCGCGCGCGTCATCGACCGGACGCAATATATGGACGACGTGGTCCGCTTTGGGGTGATCGCCACCACCTTCTGGGGCGTCGTGGGCTTTCTGGTGGGCGTGGTCATCGCCTTTCAGTTGGCCTTTCCGGCGCTGAACCTGTCGGAACTGACCCAGGGATACACCAACTTCGGCAAGTTGCGTCCGCTGCACACCAGTGCGGTGATCTTTGCCTTTGGCGGCAACGCGCTGATCGCGACCTCGTTCTATGTGGTGCAGCGCACAAGCGCCGCGCGTCTGTGGGGCGGGAACCTCGCATGGTTCGTGTTCTGGGGATACAACCTGTTCATCGTGCTGGCCGCGACCGGCTATATTGCGGGTGCCACCCAGTCCAAGGAATATGCCGAACCCGAATGGTATGTGGACTTATGGCTGACGATCGTCTGGGTCGCCTATCTGGCCGTGTTCCTGGGCACCGTGATCAAGCGCAAGGAACCCCACATCTACGTGGCCAACTGGTTCTACCTGGCCTTCATCATGACCATCGCGATGCTGCACATCGTCAACAACCTGTCGGTGCCCGTCAGCATCTTCGGTTCGAAATCCGTGCAGGTCTTCAGCGGTGTGCAGGACGCGATGGTGCAGTGGTGGTACGGCCACAACGCCGTGGGCTTCTTCCTGACCGCGGGTTTCCTGGGGATGATGTACTATTTCATCCCGAAACAGGCCGAGCGTCCGGTTTATTCCTACAAGCTGTCGATCATCCACTTCTGGGCGCTGATCTTCCTCTATATCTGGGCCGGTCCGCACCACCTGCATTACACCGCGCTGCCCGACTGGGCCTCGACGCTGGGGATGGTCTTCTCGATCATGCTGTGGATGCCCTCCTGGGGCGGCATGATCAACGGTCTGATGACCCTGTCCGGGGCCTGGGACAAGCTGCGCACCGACCCGATCCTGCGCATGATGGTGGTGGCCGTGGGCTTCTACGGCATGGCGACCTTCGAAGGGCCGATGATGTCGATCAAGGCCGTGAACAGCCTGTCGCATTACACCGACTGGACCATCGGCCACGTCCATTCCGGCGCCCTTGGCTGGAACGGCATGATCACCTTTGGCGCGCTGTACTACCTGACGCCGCGCCTGTGGGGCCGGGAACGCCTCTACAGCCTGTCGCTGGTCTCCTGGCACTTCTGGTTGGCGACCATCGGCCTGGTTCTCTATGCCGCGTCCATGTGGGTGTCGGGGATCATGGAAGGCCTGATGTGGCGCGAAGTGGACAGCCAGGGCTTCCTGGTCAACGCCTTCGCCGACGCGGTCCAAGCCAAGTTCGCCATGAACGTGGTGCGTGCCTTGGGCGGTGTCCTGTTCCTCGCCGGTGGGATCATCATGGCCTACAACCTCTGGGCCACGGTGGCCCGCCAGCCCAAGGCCCATTCGACGGCCATCGGCGTGCCGGCCGAATAAGGGAACGCGAGCCATGCAAATTCTTGAAAAACACAAGATCCTCGAAAAGAACGCGACGCTTTTGCTGATCCTTTCCTTTATCGTCGTGACGATCGGCGGTTTGGTGCAGATCACCCCGCTGTTCTATCTGGAAAACACCATCGAGAAGGTGGAAGGGGTCCGCCCCTACACCCCGCTGGAACTGGTGGGCCGCGACGTTTACGTCCGCGAAGGCTGCTATGTTTGCCACAGCCAGATGATCCGCCCCATGCGCGACGAGGTCGAGCGTTACGGCCATTACTCGCTGGCGGCTGAATCGATGTACGACCATCCGTTCCAATGGGGATCCAAGCGCACCGGGCCGGATCTGGCGCGCGTGGGCGGGCGCTATTCCGACGAATGGCACCTGGATCACCTGCGCGATCCCCAAGCCGTGGTGCCAGAGTCCATCATGCCGAAATACGGCTTCCTGATGGATCGGATCATCGGCCCGGAATATGTCCAGGACCGCGTGGAAACCGATGCCCTGGTGGGCGTGCCTTATTCCGAGGAAATGATCCTGGCCTCGGCCGAGGATTTCCGGGCGCAGGCCAACCCCGATGCCGATGCGTCCGGCCTTCAGGAACGCTATCCGGGCGCGCAGCAGCGCAACTTCGACCGCCAGCCGCAACTGACGGAAATGGACGCGCTGATCGCCTATCTGCAGGTGCTGGGCACGATGGTCGATTTCTCGACCTTCGAGCCGGATCCGACGCGGTAAGGGGGCTGTCATGGAAACCTACAGCTTCCTGCGCGGTCTGGCCGACAGTTGGGCGCTGCTGCTGCTGGTGCTGATCTTCCTGGGCGTGATCGTGTTCGTGTTCCGCCCCGGCGCCAGAAAGGCCCAGAAAGACGCAGCCGAAAGCATCTTCCGGCATGAAAATCGTCCCGCCGACGCGGATGAGAAGGAGGGCCGGTAATGGCCGAAGACAAGGACAAGCCCGTCGATCCGCATACCGATCCCGCCAATCCCGACAACCAGGTCAGCCTGGAACGTCGTGCGGCCGACAGCGAGCACGCGGCCAAGATCGCCGGCGTGATCCCCGAACGGACCCGTGCCGACAAGCCGGTCGCCCCGAAGATGCGCAAACCGGCGCGCAAGGGCCTGGTGCAAGAGGTGGGATCGACCGGACACCAGTGGGACGGGATCACGGAATACGACAATCCCATGCCCCGCTGGTGGCTGTGGACCTTTTACGCCACGATCGTCTGGGCGGTCGGCTATGTCCTGGCCTATCCGGCGATCCCGCTGGTCAATCAGGCCACGCAGGGCCTTCTGGGCACCGATACCCGCCAGGAAGTCGCGGCCGAGATCGACCGCTTCGACCAGGCCAACGCCCCCATCCAGACCCGCCTGGCCGCCGTCGATCTGGCCGCGATCCCCGGCGATCCCGAACTGGTGAACTATGCCACCAATGCGGGCGGCGCGATCTTCCGCACCTGGTGCGCGCAATGCCACGGTTCGGGCGCGGGCGGGGCGCGGGGTTATCCCAACCTGCTGGACAACGACTGGCTGTGGGGCGGCACGCTGGAGGATATCCACCTCACCCTGCAACACGGCATCCGCGATCCGCAGGACGGCGACACGCGCTATTCCGAAATGCCGCATTTCGGCAGCGACGGCATTCTGGACCGCACGCAGATCGACCAGGTGGTGAACCACGTCCTGGCGCTGTCGGACCAGCCGCACGACGCCGGCAAGGCGGCCGAAGGCGCCCAGGTTTATTCCGACAACTGTTCGGCCTGCCACATGGAAGACGGCAGCGGCGACCGCAGTCAGGGCGCGCCGAACCTGGCCGATGCCGTCTGGCTGTATGGCAACGACCACGCGACGCTGACCCGCATCGTGTCGGAAGGCCCTTACGGGGTGATGCCCGCCTGGAACACGCGCCTGTCCGAGGCCGAGATCCGCGCTGTCGCCACCTATGTTCACAGTCTGGGCGGCGGGGAGTAACCCCTGCCCAGACCCCGGCTTTCGCCTGCGCACACCACCGCGGGCGAAAGAGACCGGTCCCCGTCCTGTTCGCGCGCTCCTGGGGGCCGGTCTTTCATCATAGCGCCCGTTATCGCCGATGGCGATGGCCCGGCGCATCGGACTTTCGTGTCGGTCCACTGACGCGAAAGAGGCCGGCCCCCTTTATGTTCGCGCGTTCCGGGGGGTCGGCCGCATTCATTTCCAGACGCCGCCGGCGTCAGCCTTCCCCGCCAAGAGCCACCTGGGCGTGCTGGACCACGGTCCAGTCCTCGTGCCCCTTGCGTCGATAAACCGAGGTGCAGGCCGCGGTAAAACAGGTTTCCCCCTTTTCCGCCCTGACCTTGTAGCCGACGACGATCATCCCTTCCTCGGGCCGGGACACGCTTTTGTCCTGGAACGTCACTTCGTCCCATTCGGGCGTGCCGCTGACGGCGCGGGTGGCATCCTCGCCCGCGAACAGATGCGGCGCATGGCTCAGCGCCATGATGCATTCGGGATCGACCCGTTCATGATAGCGTTCCTGCGAGGCGCGCCACAGGCTTTCCTCGAACTTCCAGACCCGGTCGTCGTCCATCCAGTCCCTCCTTGCGTGATGCGTCAGGCTTAACCGCACGCGCGAAGGGCGGTTCCGAGGAAGGGGCGTTTTCAGGCCGCCAGCTCTCCTTGCAGCGAGTTCGAGGCGCTTGCCACGATCCGCACCTGAACCAGATCGCCGACCTGGGCCCGGGGGGCATCGACAAAGACAGAGTGCAGGTAATCGGATTTGCCGATCATCTGCCCGTCCTGGCGGCCCAGCTTTTCGAACAGGACGCCCAGGGTGCGCCCGACCATGCCTTCCTGCGCGGCCTTCTGCTGTTTCGTCAGCAGAGCCTGCAATTCCTGCAGGCGGTCGTCGGCCACCTGGCTGTCCACCTCGGGGCGGTCAAAGGCAGGGGTGCCAGGGCGGGGGGAATACTTGAAGCTGAAGGCAGTGCCAAAGCCCACTTCGGCCACCAGGCGCAGGGTGTCCTGGTGGTCGGCATCGGTTTCGCCCGGAAAGCCCACGATGAAATCGCTGGTCAGCAGGATGTCCGGGCGCGCTTCCCGGATCCGGTCGATCAGGCGCAGATACTGGGCCGCCGTGTGCTTTCGGTTCATCGCGCGCAGGATCCGGTCGCTGCCCGATTGCACCGGCAGGTGCAGATAGGGCATCAGTTGCGGCACGTCGCGATGGGCCGCGATCAGATCCTCGGCCATGTCGTTGGGGTGGCTGGTGGTATAGCGGATCCGGTCCAGCCCCTCGATGTCGCCAAGGGCGCGGATCAGGCGGCCAAAGCCCCATTCGCCGTCCCCGCCCGCGCCGTGCCAGCCGTTCACGTTCTGGCCCAGCAGGGTGATCTCGCGCACGCCCCGGTCCACCAGGTCGCGTGCCTCGCGCAGGATGCGGTCCACGGGACGGCTGTTCTCGGCCCCCCGCGTATAGGGAACGACGCAAAAGGCGCAGAACTTGTCGCAGCCTTCCTGCACGGTCAGAAAGGCCGCAGGCGCGCGGCGGGTGGCGCGGCGTTGGGGCAGGTGGTCGAACTTGTCTTCCTCGGGGAAGTCGGTGAGGATCGCGGGCGCCTCTCCGCGCACCATGGCGGGCAGGCGGTGATAGGTCTGCGGTCCCACGACCAGATCGACCAGCGGCATCCGGCGCACGATCTCCTCGCCCTCGGCCTGGGCCACGCAGCCCGCCACGCCGATCTTCAGGTCGGGCTTTTCCGCCTTCAGCGGCTTGAGGCGGCCCAGGTCGGAATACAGCTTCTCGGCCGCCTTTTCGCGGATGTGGCAGGTGTTCAGCAGCACCATGTCCGCGTCCGCCTGATCCTCGGTCAGGACATAGCCTTCCGCGCCCATGGCCTCGGCCATGCGCTGGCTGTCATAGACGTTCATCTGGCAGCCATAGGTCTTGATGAAAAGCTTTTTCACTGCCGGGGGATTGGCCTGGTCGTTCATTGCCGCTGTCCTTGGGAGGTTCGGTGCTGATACAGGAATTGCAGGACTTTGGAAAGGCGCGCGATGGACAGTGATCTGACCACCATCAACACGATCGGCCCTGCCACCGCCAGGGCCCTGATCGCCGCCGGTATTCCCGATGCCGCCACGCTGCGCCGGGTCGGGGCGCATGACGCCTATCGCGCCATGCTGGTCGCGGGCAGCAAGCCTCATTTCATCTGGTATTATGTCCTGGTAATGGCCCTGCAGGGACGACCCTGGAACGATTGCCGGGGCGCGGAAAAGGCCGCGCTGCGCGCGGTTCGATGCCCTTGTGGCCGAGGTGCGCGGCCAGCCCTTGTCGGGGATCGAGGCGGAACTGGACCTGATCGGTTTGCGCCGTCCTTGAACGCCTGCACCCGCCCGGCTAGCCTGCGGTTCAAACCGATGGAGGCCACCATGAACAAACCGCAAAGCTGGGAAGCCCGGGCTGACGAATTCTCGCTCTATGGGTTCACGGACCTGCCCAGCGTCGCCAGCCGCGGCGCGGTGGTGCTGACCCATGGCGAAGGACCTTATGTCGTCGATGTGAACGGCCGCCGCTACCTGGACGCCAATTCCGGCCTGTGGAACATGGTCGCGGGCTTTGACCACAAGGGTCTGGCCGAGGCCGCCAAGGCGCAATACGACCGCTTTCCCGGATACCACGCGTTCTTCGGGCGGCTGTCCGACCAGACGGTGATGCTGTCCGAAAAGCTGGTCGAGGTATCGCCCTTTGATCGGGGCAAGGTGTTCTACACCAATTCGGGGTCCGAGGCGAACGACACCATGGTCAAGATGCTGTGGTTCCTGCACGCATCCGAAGGCAACCCGCAGCGGCGCAAGATCCTGACCCGCTGGAACGCCTATCACGGCGTGACGGTGGTTTCGGCATCCATGACCGGCAAGCCCTATAACGAGGTGTTCGGCCTGCCGCTGCCGGGCTTCATCCACCTGACCTGCCCGCATTACTGGCGCTGTGGTGCCGAGGGCGAGACCGAGGAGCAGTTCACTCGGCGGCTGGCGCAGGAACTTGAGGAGACGATCCTGCGCGAAGGCGCCGACACCATCGCGGGATTTTTTGCCGAACCCGTGCAGGGGGCAGGCGGGGTCATTCCACCCTCGGCCGGCTATTTCCAGGCGGTGCTGCCGGTCTTGCAGAAATACGGCATCCCGATGATCGCGGACGAGGTGATCACGGGCTTTGGCCGCACCGGCAAGACCTGGGGCTGCCAGACCTATGACTTCATGCCCGACGCGATCATCAGTTCCAAGAACCTGACCGCCGGGCTGTTCCCGATGGGCGCGGTGATCCTGGGCGGCGACCTTTCCGACCGGGTCCAGGCGGCAGTGGAAAAGATCGAAGAATTCCCCCACGGCTTTACTGCATCCGGCCACCCGGTCGGCTGCGCCATCGCGCTGAAGGCTATCGACGTGGTGATGAACGAAGGCCTGGCCGACAACGTGAAACGCCTGGCGCCGCGTCTGGAGGCGGGCCTGCGCGCCATCATGGAGCGCAGCGACCATATCGGCGAATTGCGCGGCGTGGGCTTCATGTGGGCGCTGGAGGCAGTGCGCGACAAGGCCACCAAGACGCCGTTTGACGCCGGTTTGTCGGTCAGCGAACGCATCGCCAATGCCTGCACCGATCTGGGCCTGATCTGCCGCCCGCTGGGCCAGTCCATCGTGCTGTGCCCGCCCTTCATCCTGACCGAGGCGCAGATGGACGAGACCTTTGACAAGCTGGAACGGGCGCTGAGAAAGGTCTTTGCCGAGGTGGCGTGAACCCGGCATCCATATGTCAAGACAATATGCCATCCTGATGCTGGCGATCGTGGCCGAGGTGATCGCCACCACCGCCCTGGCCCGATCCGCCAGCTTTACCAAGGCGGTGCCCGGCGTCATTGCCGTGCTGGGTTATGTCGCCGCGTTCTGGCTGCTGTCCTTTCCGATGCGCGTCATCCCGACCGGCGTCGTCTATGCGATCTGGTCGGGCATGGGCATCGTGCTGATATCGGCGGTGGCCTGGCTTTGGCATGGGCAAGCGCTGGACACGCCTGCGCTGCTGGGGCTTTCCCTGATCCTTGCCGGGGTGATCGTCATCAATGTCTTTTCGAAATCCGTCATGCATTGACGCGTCAGGGGCCTGGCAGCGGCCCACGCGCCCTAGCGCCGCGCCAGCTTTCTTTCGATATAATCGCGCAATTCCTCGATCTCGGTGCGGCTTTCGCGCAGGCCTTCCAGCGCGGCTTCCAGTTCCGTCTCGGCAGCGGACAGGCGGGTGTCGCGTTCCTTGATCATGGCAATCGCCTTGTCGCGTTCGCGTTCGGTGTCGCGCACCTTGCGCTCCAGTTCGCTCAGGTCCGCCAGGCTGGGGCGGGTCAGGCGCCCGATCAGCCAGCTTGCGAACCAGCCCAGCACAAAGACGCCGAACAGGATGATCGTGGTGATGGTGACGAATTCCGTGCGGTTCATGGGGATGGCTTGCCTTGCGGTCAATCGGCGGCGCCTGGCGCGTCGTCCGGGCGGGGCGATGGGCGGGGCGTGTCCGGCGTGGGCGTCTGGACCGGCAGCCTAATGTTTTCCTCGCGTTCGTCCAGCGTCTGAAAGACCTCGCTGGCGCCGACCGTCGCCGGGGCAGTGGGACCGATCGTGACGCGCGGCATTTCGGGACCGAAAATCTGCGGCTGGGCGGGCGGCTGGACGGGGCCGATCAGGTCCGTCTCGGGCTGGTCGGGGGGCAGGGGTTCGGCGGTCACCCCCGACAGCGTTACCGGCGGGGGCAGGGGCGCCATGCGCACCGGATGGTCCGACAGAAGTCGAAATTCGATGCGGCGGTTTTCCTCGCGTCCTCCCTCGGTCTCGTTGGTGGCGATGGGCTGGCTTTCGCCATAGCCGCGTGCGGTCATGTTCGTCACGTCGATGCCCGCGCCCGCCATGGCGGCAACAAGAGCCTGCGCCCGGCCACGCGACAGGTCGGCGTTGAAGCCCTCGGACCCCTGGGAATCGGTGTGCCCTCCCGCCTCCAGTTGGTAATCGGCGCACTCGGCCATGACCGAGGCCAGCCGATCCAGCGTCGGGGCGGGGTCGCCCGCGATGGCCGATTTCGAAGGCTCGAACCCGATTTCGGATTCCGACATCACGATGTTCATCCGGCGCACGCATTCCGGCCCATCGGGCAGGTTCAGCGACTGATCCAGCCTGCGGTCATAGCGGATCGCCAGTTCGTATGCCGCCCCCGGACCCAGCCGTTCGGACAACCGGACCGCCGCAGCCTCGGCCGCGCCCGGATCGCCCGACGTGCCAGTGACGCGGATCAGGTCGGGCGTGACACCCGCGCTGCCGGTTTGCAGGGTATCCAGGGCCTCGATGGCGGCGATGACGCGCACGGTCCAGCCCTGGGGCACCTGGGGATTGGCGGTCAGGTCGGCCTGGACGGTGGGAAAGCGCGCGCGGGCCAGACTGTCCACGGTGTCGCGCATCCGGTCGTCGCTGATCGCGCCGCGCAGGCTCAGAACCTGCGCGTCCGACAGGGTGGCGATGAATTCCGCCGGGACCGCGACCGTTTCATCCGGCGCTTGTTCCAGGGTCGCCTGCAGCGAAAAGACCGGGGGCAGGGCTTGCTGCAACCGGGTTACGGCGGCATCGAAGGCGGGCTTTTCCACCAAGGGCGGCGCCGTCAGCGCAACATCCGCATCCGACAGCGTGACCGCCCCCTGGCCCAGGTCGCCCACCGCCGCAATGGCCGCTGCCGCCGCATCGGCCCAGTCCGGGGACGGGGAACCCAGGGCCAGGGTACAGGCGGGCACGTCGCGGGCACCTGCTGCCTGGGCAGCCGCCACGATGCGGTCCCGCCCTTCTTCGGTATCCGCCGCGCAAGCTTCAAAATGCGCGCCGTCCCCATCCTTGACAAAGCGCAGCGTGAAGGGCGCGATCACCGGGCGCGGCGCCGAAATATCCGTGACCAGCGTCACCCCGTCAGGCAGCGCCCGCCGCAGCGCGGATTCCAGCCGCCCCTTTTCGGCCGCGCTGTCGGCAAGCGCCGAAATCGTGACGCCGCCCGGCTGGATCGAGATCTTGGCCCGCGCAGCCATCTGCACCGCCCGCAGTCCGTATTGCAGGGCCGCATCCCATTGGTCGGGGACGGCGTAATCGGCGGTTTCCAGCAGGTAGGTGACATTGGGGGCCGCCGTTTCGTCGCGCAGCACCCGCAGCAATCCCGCCCGGTCGGTCGATGCCGGGACCAGTCCGATCAGCGAGATGCCTTGGTCGTTGCGCAGCAACTCGACCTTGAAATCCGGCGGGGTCATCTTGTCGGCCGAGGCGACGGTCATGCGGTCCACCACGCGGGACGGATCGACGGCGCTGCCCGCCTGGGTCATGGCCCGAAAACGGTCAACCTCGGACGGGGCGGTGCCGGTCAGGCGGACCTGAAGGCCGTCGGTCGCGACATCGACCCAATCTTGGCCAGAGGCCGCCAGGGCCAGCTCCACCTCCTGAAGCGACCGCTCCTCGAGGTAGCGGGCGGCGGATTCGGCGCCCAGCCAGCACAGCCCGCCCGCGGCGGACAAGGCCAGGACGGTGGCGAAGGATGACAAAAGCCGCCTGCGGGATGACGCCATGGGGCATGACCTTGGGCTGTTTCCTGAACGCGCGGTCTAGCGGCAGGTGGGGGTTCGTGCAATCAGACCAGCCCTGCCAAGGCAAGAAACAGCGCAAGCATCAGGCCCGCATCGCGGTTCGACCGGAACAGGCGCAGGCAGACAGCCCCTTGTTCCGGCTGGAAGTTCCGCAACTGCCAGGCCAGGTGCGCGCCAAATCCGGCCAGTCCCACATAGGCCATCAACAGATTGCGACCCGCCAGCAGGATGGCCACAGCCAGCAGCAGGACCGTCAGCACCGCAAAGCCCGCCAGGATGCGCGGGCTGTTGTCGCCGAACAGCCGGGCGGTGGATTTCACGCCGATCAGGACGTCGTCTTCCACATCTTGGTGGGCATAGATGGTGTCGTAGAAGATCGTCCAGGCGATCCCCGCCAGCCAGGCCACCACCGGCGCCAGATCGAGGCGGCCCATATGCGCGGCATAGGCCAGCATCACGCCCCAGTTGAAGGCAAGGCCCAGGAACACCTGCGGCCACCAGGTGAACCGCTTGGCAAAAGGATAGATCGCCACAAGCGCCAGGGACGCCACCCCCATCCAGACCGCCGCCCGGTCCAGCGTCAGCAGGATCACCAGCCCCCCCAACCCCTGCGCCGCCAGCCACAGATATGCCCCGCGCAACGTCACCTGCCCCGACGGCAGGGGACGGGACCGGGTGCGGGCCACCTTGTCGTCGATGTCGCGGTCGGTGATGTCGTTCCAAGTGCAGCCGGCGCCGCGCATCACAAAGGCGCCGATGGTGCAGGCCAGGGCGATCCACAGGTCCATCCAGCGGGGACCATCGGCCATCATCGCCAGCCCGATCCCCCAGTAGCAGGGCAGCAGCAGCAGCCATGTTCCGATGGGCCGGTCGGCGCGGGACAGGCGCAGCCACGGCCTCCATGCGGGGGGGGCAAGGTTGTCCACCCAGTTGCCCTTGGGGGCGTCGATGACGGTGTCTGGTCTTTCCGTCCGGCTTTGCATAGCGTCTGGCCCCATGGCAAGGATCAGGCTGTTCATAGATCACCCGCTGGCTGCCGGACAACCCGTCCCGCTGGACCCGGGCCAAGCGCATTACCTAGGAGGCGTGATGCGCCTGACGCCCGGCGCGGTGGTCGAGGTCTTCAACGGCCGCGACGGCGCCTGGTCCGCGCGCATCCTTGCGGCGGCCAAGCGCGGCGGTTCGCTGGAGGTGCTGGACCAGTCCGCCCCGCAGCGCAATCCCCCCGACCTGTGGCTGTGCTTTGCGCCCATCAAGAAAGCGCGCACCGATTTCATCGTGGAAAAGGCGGCCGA
Source organism: Paracoccus everestensis (assembly GCF_021491915.1). Taxonomy (NCBI): domain Bacteria; kingdom Pseudomonadati; phylum Pseudomonadota; class Alphaproteobacteria; order Rhodobacterales; family Paracoccaceae; genus Paracoccus; species Paracoccus everestensis. The sequence goes on from NZ_CP090836.1 coordinate 393,849, forward strand.
GATGGGGGCCGCGCGCATCATGCCGGTGCAAACCGATTTCACCAATTCCGAACGCATCCGCCAGGACCGCCTGCAAGCCCATGCCGTCGAGGCCGCCGAACAATGCGGCGGCACCTTTGTCCCCGCCGTGGCCGATCTTGTGCCGCTGGCCCGCCTGCTGGACGCCTGGGATGCATCGCGCCGCATCCTGTGGGCGGACGAGGCGATAGCAGGACCGGCGGAAACGCTGGCCGGCCTGCCGCGGGGTCCCTGGGCGATCCTGATCGGTCCCGAGGGCGGGTTTTCCAATCCCGAACGCGCCCGCCTGTCGGCCCTGCCCTTTGTGAGTCGCGTCAGCCTTGGCCCGAGGATCTTGCGCGCCGATACGGCTGCCGTCGCGGCACTTGCGCTGTGGCAGGCAGCGTTAGGCGATTGGCAATAAACTGATGCTGCAATGCGGCATTTCATGCTGCAAAAGCGACACGCGCCCGCGGTTAACCGTTTCTCAATCTGCACGCGGTGCATAGCGGCCTTGCCCGGCCTGCGCCTACTCTTATTTGACTGCTCAATCTATATCCTTGTTCATGAAGCGAATGCCCGATGGTCGGGCACTTCTGGAACAGGTGATGGAAATGTCGACGATCGAACTGAACCGCAGCGTGGCTGTTGGGGGCGTTGGCAATGTCGTTGCGAACTTTTTCTCGATGTTGAGCACGTGGAACGATGCCCGTGTGACCCGTCGTGAACTGAGCCGCCTGTCGGATCGCGAGCTGGACGATATCGGTCTGTGCCGCGGCGACATCGAGCGGATTGCGCGCGGCTTCTAGGCCAAGCCGTCCCCGTCAAGACGAACGAACCCCCAATGCGGATGCAGAGGGGGTTTTTTCCTGTTCCGGCATCCGTCCCCTCAGGGATCAGCAGGGTTTGAACCCTGCCGTCCGGGCGGCATCCGAAAAGGCCGTGCGGGCCGATCCGACCGGCGTCATGCAATGGGCCGCCGCATCAAGCACCTGCGCGGCATGGCGGCGGGTCACGTCATCGACCGGCCATTTGCGTTGCAGCCAATAGGCGGCGGTTTCAAGGGTGGTGAAGGTCTTTACGTCGCCCTCGGGCGATACGACAAAGGACAGGGGCTGGCCCCAGTTGATTTCTATCAAAACTGATCTTTCAGGGAATGCATCCGATCCCGCGCCGGGGCGTCTGGGGATCGGGAATGGGAGGCGACAAATGCCGCCACCCGATGATGTCGCAAAGGCGTCTTAGGCCAGGGCGAGGTTGGTCGCCGATTCGCGGCCGTCGCGGCCACGTTCCACGTCAAAGGTCACGGCCTGACCGTCTTTGATCTGCTGGAGGCCAGCACGCTCGACGGCGGAAATGTGCAGAAACACGTCCTTCGTGCCATGCTCGGGCGCGATAAAGCCGAAACCCTTGGTTGCGTTGAACCATTTCACGGTGCCATTGGCCATCGTGATAACTCCTGTCATTGTATGCCACCCGCGAGATTGCGATGGCGCGGCTCAGTCGTCGCAGGAACATCTGAAGCCGTAAAGCAGACAGAAGGTCGAAGGAAGAACATCAGCCAAGCCTACATAACGAATCGCGGCCGGTTTTTCAAGTCCGGCCTTTTGCCGGTCAGGATCGCCGCGTCAGGGTCAGCGCGGACCAGTCCCCAAGGTCGTCGCGCCGGTCCAGGCCAAAGCCCTGCGCGCCATAGATATCCAGAACCTCGTCCGCCTGCGTGGTCAGGATGCCCGACAGGATGATGCAGCCTTCCGGCGCGACCATCTGGGCCATCTGGGGGGCCAGGTCGATCAAGGGCTGCTTCAGGATATTGGCCAGCACCAGATCATAAGGCGCGTTGTCTTCCAGCATCTGGTGGCCAAAGCCCGCAGCCTCGATGCAGATCACGCGGCCGTCCAGGCCGTTGGCGATGACATTGGCGGCCGCCGTGTCCACAGCCACCGCGTCGATGTCGCTGGCCAGCACCGTGACAGGCCACAGCCGCGCCGCCCCCATCGCCAGAACGGCGGTGCCGCAGCCGATATCGACGACGCGGCGGGGCTGGAAGCCCTGGGTGGCCAGCCGGTCCAGGGCCTCGAGGCAGCCCTTGGTGGTATTGTGGTGGCCGGTGCCGAAGGCCATCGCGGCCTCGATGCACAGGGCCTCGACCCCCTCGGGGACGGTGTCGGCATCGTGGCTGCCATGGACATAGAATCGGCCCGCGCGCACCGGGGTCAGTTCGCGCCTGACATGGGCTACCCAGTCCACGTCCGGCACTTCCGAGATCGCGAAGGGATTGGCGCCATGAACAGCGGCCAGCAGCGCAAGCGCGATATCGTCGGGGCTTTCGGTGAAATAGGCGCCCACTTCCCAGCGGTCCGACCCGTCCTCGATCTCGAAGACGCCGGTGCCGAAGGGTTCGGGATCCAGATCCTCGCAAGCCTCGGCAAGGGCTTCGGCGGCCTGGCGGCCCTGGGTATGGGTCAGCGCGGAATAGGTGGTCATCAGATCGGATCCGGGTTGGGCAGGCTTGCCTCTATCCCCGTGCCCTTCAGGCCGCAATAACCGTCGGGGTTCTTTTCCAGATACTGCTGATGCGCCTCATGCGCGGGCCAGAAGGGGGCGGGGCCGATGATCTGCGTGGTGATCTTGCCAAAGCCCGCCACGGCCAGGCGGTTGTCATAGTCGATCTTCGAGGCCTCGGCCGCCGACCACTGGCTGTCGTTGAAGGCCATGATCAGGCTGCGATACTGGCTGCCGATGTCGTTTCCCTGCCGTTCCCCCTGGGTCGGGTCGTGGTTTTGCCAGAACAGTTGCAGCAGGTGGTCATAGCTGATCTTGGAACTGTCATAGATGATGCGCACGACCTCGGCATGGCCGGTGGCGCCGGTCTTGACCTGGTCATAGGTCGGGTTTTCAACCGTTCCCCCGGCGAAGCCCACCTGGGTCAGCCAGACGCCGTTCTGCTGCCAGAACAGCCGTTCCACGCCCCAATAGCAGCCCATGCCGAAGATCGCCTGGTCAAGGCCCTGCGGGACGGGTGCGTCCATGGGACGGTCGAAGATCGCGTGTGTGGTCATGGTGACATCCTTCTGATCCTGCGCGGTGAACGCGGCAAGGCGGGGCGGGGTTCGATGTCAGCCCCGCGGATGCGCGGCATGATAGACCGCCATCAGATGCGCATCGTCCACCCCGGTATAAACCTGGGTCGTGGACAGGCTGGCATGGCCCAGCAATTCCTGGATGGTGCGCAGGTCGCCCCCCGCTGCCAGCAGATGCGTGGCAAAGGAATGGCGCAGGGCATGGGGTGTGGCGGTAGGCGGCAGGCCAAGGGATGCGCGGGCCTTTTGCATGGCGCTGTCGATGACCCCGGTCAGCAGCCGCCCCCCCCGCACGCCCCGGAACAGCGGCTGGTCGGGAACCAGGGGCCAGGGGCATTGGCGCAGGTATTCGGCCACGCCGTCACGCGCCACCGGCAGGACGGGGACGTGCCGCTGGCGCCCGCCCTTGCCGGTGATGGTCAGGCTGTCCCGGAAAGGCCAGTCGGCGCCATCGAGGTTCAGGGCCTCGGATATGCGCAACCCGCAGCCCCACAGCAGGGTCATCACCGCCACGTCGCGCGCGGCCACCCAAGGGGTGTCATGGCCGATTGCCACCATGTCCAGCGTGTTCCGGGCCTGGTCGGGCGTCAGGGGGCGGGGCAGGGAGCGGGTGTATTTCGGGCTGCGCGTGGACAGGGCGGCGGACAGGTCATAGCCTTGGCGATCCGACATCCAGCGCAGAAAGCTGCGCACCGCCGACTGCCTGCGCGCCAGCGACCGCGCGCCCAGGCCCCGCGCGCGTTCCGAGGCGGCGAAGGCGCGCATATCCCCCTGACGCAGTTCGGCCAGCGACTTGGGTGTCGCGGGTTGCCCGTGATGGCCGCCCAGAAAGCCCAGAAAGGCCAGAAGGTCGCCGCGATAGGCGGTGATGGTGTGGTCCGACCGGTCGCGGGTCGCGGCCTCGACCTCCAGCCAGCGGGCCAGGGCATCGGCCATGGCGGGGGCCAGGGCCAGCGGCGGGGTCATCCGCGCAGCCGCGACAGCATCACCAGCCGGAAGACCTGGGCAAAGAACCGCAACAGGTCGGTGCCATGGGCAGGCATGAAGCGGGTCTTGTCGCCGCTGCCCATCAACAGCATGGCTCGGGGCCGCCGTGCGCCCAGGTCGATGGGCAGCATCGCTTCAGACGCGACCTGGCGGCCATGCAGGGGCTGGGTAATGGGGGATGCGGGGCGCAGGACGATATCGTCGCCTCGGGGCGTGCGCCGCCCGGCGGCGATGATCCGGCCGATGGCGCCTTCGGGCACAACCACCGCATCCTCGGGCAGGCCGGGAATGGCAGGGTCGGGTTCGATCACCAGCCGCAGCGTCTCGATCCGCAGCAAGGGCGCGATATCCGATTGCAGGCTGTCCACCAGTTCCGCAAGGTCTGCCGATTCCAGCAGGCCGATCACGGCGCGATGGATCACCGCCATCCCCGACTGGTTGTCGAAGGCCGCGGCGATCACGCTCTCATGCTGGGTTTCCAGCCGGTCGAGGCGCGTTTCCAGCACCTCCATCGCGCGGCCGCGGATGTCGATCACATTGTCGCCGATCTCGGCCTCGCGGGCGGCGACAAGGGCGCGCATCAGGTCGCGGTCTGCCAGGATGACGCCGGGATCGGCCAGCAGCTTGTCGCGTGTTTCGGGATCAAGCCCCGCCTGCTGTTCCGCCGTCATGCCTGTCCCCTTGTGTGTTCAGCCGATCTTCTGACCGGTCTTGGCCCAATCCGCAGTGAACTGTTCCACACCCTTGTCCGTCAAGATGTGCTTTGCCATCGACTTGATGACGGCGGGGGGCGCGGTGATCACGTCGGCACCGATCTTGCCCACCTCGATGATGTGGTTCACCGACCGGATCGAGGCCGCGAGGATCTGGGTTTCATAGCCATAGTTGTCGTAAATCTCGCGGATGTCGGCGATCAGGTCCACGCCGTCCAGGCCGATGTCGTCCAGCCGGCCCACGAAGGGGCTGATGAATGTCGCGCCCGCCTTGGCCGCGAGGATCGCCTGCGCGGGGGAAAAGCACAGCGTGACGTTGACCATGTGGCCTTCGTCGGCAAAGGTCCGGCAAGCCTTCAGCCCGTCCCAGGTCAGCGGCACCTTGATGGCGATGTTCTTGGCGATCTTTGCCAGGTGGCGGCCTTCGCGGATCATGTCTTCGGCGCTTTCGGCCACGACCTCGGCTGAAACGGGGCCTTCGACCATGGCGCAGATCTCGGCGGTGACCTCCTCGATGTTGCGACCCGCCTTCAGGATCAGCGAGGGGTTGGTGGTCACGCCATCAACCATGCCCAGTTCGTTCAATTCGCGGATGGCATCCACATCGGCGGTATCAAGGAAGAATTTCATGGTCATGCTCCGGGTAAGGCGGTTCGCTGGGGTGATAGCGCAAAACCGCCTCAGCCGAAAGGGGCAGGGCGGGCCTTGCATCGGAGGCGGGGCGGGGCTTTATCAAGGCGATGAAAACCCTGCCCACATTTTTTCCCGCTCGTGCCCGGATCGGCGTCCTGACGGTCGAACCCGTCGGCGTGCTGGATTACTTGGCGCCCGAAGGCGGGGTGGCCCAGGGGCAACTGGTGTTGGTGCCGCTGGGCCCGCGCCGGGTGGTGGGCCTGGTCTGGGGCGAAGGCCTGGGCGATTTCGACCTGGCCAAGCTGCGCCCCGTGGCGCGCGTGCTGGATGCCGATCCCTTTGACGCACGATTCCTGGATTTCCTGACGCGCGCCGCCGATTACACCCTGACGCCGCTGCCCTTGATGCTGCGCATGGCGACGCGGGCGCCCGACCTGGACCAGCCGCCTGCCGCGCGCCGGGTGATCGTGCCGGGCGGCGCCCCCCCGACCCGCATGACCGAGGCGCGGGAGCGGGTCATGCAGGTGGTGGCCGATCACGGCGGGGCAAGCTTTGCCCCGTCCGAACTGGCGCAGTTGGCAGGCGTCGGCACCGCGGTCGTCAAGGGCCTGGTCGCGGCAGGCACCCTGGCCGAGGTTCAGGCCCCGCGCGACCTGCCCTATCCGCTGTTGGACCCTGCCCGCCCCGGCAAGCCGCTGGACGCCGACCAGCAGGCAGCGGCGGATGCCCTGCGCGGCGCGGTCCGGTCGGGCGGTTACGGCACCACCCTGCTGCGCGGGGTCACCGGATCGGGCAAGACCGAGGTTTATCTGGAAGCCGTCGCCGAATGCCTTGCCCAGGGCCGCCAAGCCCTGGTCCTGCTGCCCGAAATCGCGCTGTCGGCCGAATTCATCGACCGGGTCGAGGCGCGGTTCGGCGCGCGGCCCGGCGAATGGCACAGCGGCATCACCCGGTCCGAACGCCGCCGGCTGTGGCACATGGCCGGGCGCGGCGATGCGGGCCTTGTGGTGGGTGCCCGGTCCGCGCTGTTTCTGCCCTTTCGCGACCTGGGCCTGATCGTCGTGGATGAGGAACACGATTCCAGCTACAAGCAGGAAGACGTGGTCTATTACAGCGCCCGCGACATGGCGGTGCTGCGGGCCTCCATCAACGGGGCGCAGGTGGTGCTGGCCTCGGCCACCCCGTCCCTGGAAAGCTGGGTGAACGCGGGCATCGGAAAATACCGGCGGCTGGATCTGCGGTCGCGCTATGGCACCGCCGAACTGCCCGACATGGCCTCCATCGACCTGCGGGCCGAGGAAATGCCGTCGGGCCGCTGGATATCCCCCACGCTGGCAAGCGCGGTCGAATCGCGGCTGGCGCGTGGCGAGCAGTCTTTGTTGTTCCTGAACCGGCGCGGATTCGCGCCCGTGACCGTCTGCCGGGCCTGCGGCGAACAGATCGGCTGCCATCAATGCGACGCGCGGATGGTGGAACACCGCTTCCAGAACCGCCTGATCTGCCATCAATGCGGCGAAACCCGCCCCATCCCGCTTGCCTGCCCGTCCTGCAAGGTCGAAGGCAAGCTGGCCCCCATCGGCCCGGGTGTCGAGCGCATTGCCGAGGAGGTGGCGGCCCGCTTTCCCGACGCCAAGGCCACGGTCCTGTCCTCGGACCTGTTCTATTCCGCCCGCGCCCTGAAGGACACGATTGCGGAAATCGCGAATGGCGACACCCAGATCATCATCGGCACGCAGATCGTCGCCAAGGGCCATAATTTTCCGCGCCTGACGCTGGTGGGCGTGATCGACGCCGACCTGGGCCTGCAAGGCGCGGACCTGCGCGCGGCGGAACGCAGTTTCCAGCTGATGCGGCAGGTCGCGGGCCGGGCGGGGCGCCTTGCGGGAACGGCGCCGGGGGTGGCGCTCTTGCAAACCCACCAGCCCGACCACCCGGTCATCCGCGCCATCCTGGGGGGCGAGGACGAGGCCTTCTGGAACGCCGAAGCTGCCGGGCGCCAGGCTAACGGAATGCCCCCCTTTGGCCGTCTGGCGGGGATCATCCTGTCCCATCCCGACCTGGGCATCGTCGCCGATTTCGCCCGCCACCTGGCCTCTCATGCAGCACCCCTGGAACAGGCGGGTGCGCAACTGTGGGGACCGGCCCCTGCGCCCATCGCGCGGATCCGGGGGCGCCACCGGATGCGGATGCTGGTCCATGCGCCACGCCAGGCGCCCGTGCAAACCGCGATTGCCGACTGGCTGGCCCCGCACAAGCCGCCCACGAACCTGCGGCTGTCGGTGGACATCGACCCGCAAAGTTTCCTTTAGCAGCTGACCCGGGAACCCCGTTCGCAAGCCGCCCATGCCCTTTGCTGTCAGAGAGGTCGAACCGTCAGGATTCCGGGGCTGCTTGTGGTCCAGCCGGCGCGCATCCTTGTCCAGGCTGGTGCAATAGCCTAGGGCAGGGCCTGCGCCCCAAGGTTAGATGGCTGCCAAAAGGGCGGACGGGCCAACAGCCATCGCGCCCGGGATCAATTCCGCAACACAATGCAGCGCCCGCCCAGCTGCTTGAGCCGATTGCAGAAGGCTGCGGCCTCGCGCTTGCTGTCCCAGCCGATCTGCGCGGTATAGACGGCGCGAGGCATTCCGGTGATGCGCTTCCTGACATAGCCCACCTGCTTGTCCCCCAGGATCGGGCGCAGGCTGCGGTTCAGGCGGGCAACCTGCTGGATGGCGCCCGACTGGCTGGGATGGCTGGCCACGATCACACCCCAGGGGAAAACCTTGGGCTGGATCATGAATTCGCGCAGGCGGCGGTCGCCCGCCAGCTTCTCGCAGGCGGGACGGAAGGCCATGTCGGGGTTCAGCGCCATTTTCAATTCGCTGGCCGGGGGCGGGTTGTCGCGCCAGCGAAGCGCCTCGAACCCGGTGATCGAGGCCACGTAATCCTGCGTTTCATAGGGCAGGCCTCCGGTCCGGGCGACAAAGCGCGCCGCGCGGTTTTCACCGCCGTTATAGGCAACGGCGGCCAGGCCGATATTGCCGAACATTGCGGTCAGGTGGCCAAGGTACCAAGCCGACTTGTGGATCGCCTGCGCCGGGTTGAAGGGATCGTGCAGGTCGTAAAGATCGGCGGTGCCCGGCATGAACTGCGCAATGCCAAGCGCACCCACGGGGCTGATCGCACCCGGTTCGAACCGGCTTTCCTTCCACAACAGCCGGGCCAGGAAATTCGGGTCCAGGCCGCGTTCCGTCGCGTTCCTTTCGATCAGCTTGCAGACATCGGCGGCGTAATGGTCCAGCCGCACGCAATCGCGCCCGTCATCCGTGCAGCGCAGCGTTTCCGACTGGCGGGCAGGCGGGCGCCCGGCCAGGGCATCGACTGCCGGAAGCGCCTGCGCAGGCGCGGCCAGAACCGCGAGAGCCGCAGCCGCTTTCCAGAACCCGCCAGCCATGCTGCGGCAAAGGGCGACCAGACCCATCATGTCCGCATCAAGCGTTTTCCGAAGGCTCGGACGCCCGTGCCTTGCCTTTTCCCCTGCCCTTGCCCCTGGGCTTGTCCGTCTTTGCGTCCTCGGCCTTGCGGGCGGCTTTCGTGGCCTGGCGAGCGGCCTTTCTTTCAGCCTTCTCGGCTGCCTTGACCGCGTCCTTTTCAGCCTTGCGGGCGGCCTTGCGCGCCACTTTCTCGGCCTCTTTCGCGGCTTTGCGAACAGCCTTGTCCTTGGACTTTGGCGCAACGGCGGCATCGCCTGCCACGGGCGGAGGGATGGTGACGGCGGGCGCCGCGGGTTTGAACGGGGCTGACATTGCGGCGGCCTGCGGCGCGGGATCCAACGGGGCAGGGGCTGCGGGCTTTGCCCCGGCCTTGGCGACGCGGCGCGATCCGGTGCGCAGGTCGGCCTTGCGATGCTCGGCCTTTTCGCGTCCCGCAGGTTTGCGGGCCGGGGACGCGGGCTTGCGCTTGGCGGACTTGGTGGGCGGCTTTGGCTTGGCTGCAATGCCTTCGACGGGTTTTTCGCCCGCTTCCTGCGGGGCGGTCTTGCGTCTGCGCCGCTCGGCCTTGGCCCGTCTTGCCGCGTTGACCAGAAGGTTTGCCGCTGTCACTTGGCCGTTTTCGCCCCTTGGTCCCGCCTGGCCCAATGCGGCTTCCAAGTCGGCGATCAGCCCCGACAGCCCCGGATCGTCCATCTGCCCAAGCGCCGGGCCACGGCTGTTTTCGGTCAAGGCCCGCTGTTCGGCGGACAGCAGTTCCTGTTCCAGCTTGCTGTAGTTGGGCATCGCTACTTCCTTGGCGCGGGCCTTGTTTTTCGCGCGGATTTTGCGAAAGATTCTTGGGATTTGCAAATGGAAAGGCCCCGGCGGAACCGGGGCCCTTCAAGGCGCGGTCAGCGTGACGCCCTTACTGGACGGCGCTTTCCACCGGGGACATCGTCGTCACCGGCGCGCTGTAGGGCGTGGAGATGGTCGTGACCGCATAAGGATCCGTGACTTGCGACGTGGTCGGGGCGACGAGGGCCGCAGCCATGGGCGCCTGCCCGGCGGGCGTGACATAGCCTTCCGGCGTCTCGATCATCTGGCCTTCATAGCGGATGCTTTCAGCCTCGCTGCGGACATGGACTGTGGTGCCGTTGCCGACCTGGCCGAACAGATCCATGATGTCCTGGTTGAACAGCCGGATGCAGCCAGCCGAGGTGGCTTTTCCGATCGAGGACGGGTCCATCGTGCCGTGGATGCGGTAATAGGTGTCGCGCCCGCCTTCATACAGATACAGCGCCCGCGACCCCAGGGGGTTGTGCATGCCGCCCGACAGCCCGCCCGCGAATTGCGCATAAAGATCGGGCTGGGTGCGGATCATGTTGTCCGTCGGGCGCCAGCTGGGCCATGCGGCCTTGCGCGCGATGGTGGCGGTTCCGGCATAGCCGGTGCCGGTCCGCCCCACAGCCACGCCGTATCGCATCGCCTGGCCACCCGGCTGCACATGATAAAGCACGCGTGCATAAGGATCGACCACGATCGTGCCGGGCCCTTCGGGACCGTTATAGGGCACCTGCTGGCGCTGATTGCGCTCGGTCAGATAGGCGGCGCGGACGGCGGGGATCGGGATCACCTCTCCGTTCGGGCCGGTATCGGTGCGGGCCTGATAGGCTTCGGGCACAGGGGGAGTGGCCAGCGTGATGGGCTGGCTGCTTCCACATGCGGCTAGGCCCAGGGCAAGCGCCGTAAACAGGGTAACAAGACGCATCATCATTTTCCTTCATGGCATCGGGCAGCCTGTCGGAGGCGCCGGCAGCATCCAAGACTTCGTGTGAAACACCCCCATCCGCAGGACGGAGGGTGATTCGCGCTATGGTTCATCAGCCTGTCACAGGCAGGGGCCGTCAAGACTTGCGGCCCAGCCCGGCGCGTAACAAGGCTTGCGTTGTGGCGAAAGGGCGGCAGTCCGGTCAAGATTGGCTAACGGCGGAACAAATTCCTGTTTGTTTTGGTTTCATCGCCATCGAAAGAAGCGCGCTCGTCCGACATTGCCCTGCCGCATCCGGCTGGCTAGGCTGACGTGAAGCCCAAAGCGACGGTGTCCGTGACCGATCCGACCTCCTCCCGATCTTCGGCCCTGGCCCCCTTCCGCCACCGAGATTTCCGCCTGTTGTGGAGCGCGACCCTGGTCTCGAACTTTGGCGGGCTGGTGCAGGCGGTGGGCGCGGCTTGGCTGATGACGCAGCTGACCGACAGCGCCACTCTGATTGCCCTGGTGCAGGCATCCAACACGCTGCCCATCATGCTGCTGGCCCTGGCATCGGGCGCCCTGGCCGACATCTTCGACCGCAAGGCGATCCTGATGTTTGCGCAATGCTTCATGGCGGCGGTATCGCTGGCCCTGGCGGTGGTCGCGTGGCAGGGCTGGCTGACGCCCTGGCTGCTGCTGGCCTTTACCTTTCTGATCGGGGCGGGGCAGGCGCTCTACAACCCGCCCTGGCAGGCCAGCATGGGCGATCTTGTGCCGCGCGCCGACCTGCCTGCCGCCGTCACGCTGAACTCGGTCGGGTTCAACCTGATGCGCTCCGTCGGGCCTGCGGCGGGCGGTTTCATCGTCGCGGTCTTCGGGGCGGCGGCGGCATTCGCGGTCAACGCGCTCAGCTATGCGCCCTTGCTGGGGGCGCTGCTGCGGTGGCGCCCGAACATCGCCCCCCGCACCGCCCCGCCCGAGGAATTCCTACCCGCCGTTGCCGCTGGCCTGCGCTATGTCTTTCTGTCGCCGAACCTGATGAAGGTGATCGGGCGCGGCGCCCTGTTCGGATTCGCCGCCGTGTCCGTGCTGGCGCTGCTGCCCCTGGTTGCCAAGTCCCACCCCGAGGGCGGGTCGATGTTGTTCGGCGGATTGCTGGGCTGCTACGGCATCGGCGCCATCGCGGGGGCTGCGCTGAACCCGCGCATCAGGACGCGGTTCAACAACGAGAACATCGTGCGCATGGCCTTTGCGGGCTTTGCGTTGTCGGCCATCGTCCTGGGGCAGACGCAGGCCACCTGGATGCACGCGCTGGCCTTGTTGCCCGCCGGCGCCTCCTGGGTGCTGGCCTTGTCGCTGTTCAACGTCACCGTGCAACTGTCCACTCCCCGCTGGGTCGTGGCTCGCGCACTTGCGCTGTACCAGACGGCGACCTTTGGCGGCATGGCGGCGGGATCCTGGATCTGGGGCAGCATCGCCGGGGCGCACGGACTGGGCGATGCCCTGACTGCGGCGGGTGGCGTGCTGCTGGCGGGGGCGGTGATCGGCGTCTGGTTCAAGGTGCCGGAATTCGGCACGGCCGACCTGGATCCGGCCAACCGCTTCCGCGAGCCGGCGCTGCGGCTTGATCTGCGGGGACGGTCGGGACCGATCATGGTGATGGTCGATTACCAGATCGCCCAGAAGGACACGGTCGAGTTCCTGCGCCTGATGCAGTTGCGCCGCAACATCCGCCGCCGCGACGGGGCACGGAACTGGGCGCTGCTGCGGGATCTGGAACATCCCGACCTGTGGTCCGAAAGCTATCACATTGCCACCTGGGACGAATATGTCCGCCACAACCTGCGCCGCACGAAATCCGACGCGGAAATCACCGAGGCCCTGCGCGCCTTGCACCAGGGCGAGGGCGGCCCGCTGGTTCACCGCATGATCGAAAGAAACAGCGTCGGTCCCGAGGACGACCTGCCCCTGATCGGCAAGATGGATATCTGAGGAAACATCATGACCACGGCCCTGTTCACCCATCCCGACGCCGAACGCCACATCACCCCGCCCGGCCATGCCGAACAGGTCGCGCGCCATGCCGCCGTCCTGGACGCGCTTGCCGACCTGCCCCTCGACCGGCGCGAGGCGCCGCGCGCGGACGAGGCCGAGATCCTGCGCTGCCATCCCTTGTCCTATCTTGAGCGGATCCGCGACGCGATCCCCGAGGAAGGCTGGCAGATGCTGGACGCCGACACCCACATGTCGCCCGGCAGCCTTGATGCCGCGCTGCGCGGCGCAGGGGGCGCGGTGGCGGCCGTCGATGCCGTGCTGGCAGGCGAGGTCCCCAATTCCTTTGTCGCCATGCGCCCGCCCGGCCATCATGCCGAACGCGAAACGCCGATGGGTTTCTGCATCTTCGGCAACGCGGCCATCGCGGCGATGCGCGCCCTGGATCATCATGGGCTGGACCGCGTGGCGGTGCTGGATTTCGACGTGCATCATGGCAACGGCACGCAGGATCTGCTGTGGAATGAACGCCGCGCCTTCTTTGCGTCCAGCCACCAGATGCCGCTTTATCCGGGCACCGGGGCGGCGTCGGAACAAGGCGCGCATGGGCAGATGGTGAACGTGCCGCTGCGGCCTGGATCGGACGGGGCGGCGGGGCAGGCGGCATGGCGCGACATTCTGTCCCGCTGCCGCGATTTCGCGCCGCAGCTGGTCATCGTCTCGGCCGGGTTCGACGCCCATGCGGCCGATCCGCTGGCGCAACTGAACTGGGATGACGATGACTTCGCGGCCATCACCCGCATGATCTGCGACATGGCGGCGGATCTGTCAGCCCCCGTGGTATCCTGCCTGGAAGGTGGATATGATCTGGACGCCCTGGGCCGGTCCGCCCGCGCCCATGTCCAAGTCCTGCTGGAGGCCCGAGAATGACTGACATCGCGACCATGAGCTTCGAGGAAGCCATGAAGGAACTTGAGGCCACGGTCGGCAAGCTGGAAACCGGCGACGCGTCCCTGGACGAATCCATCAAGCTTTACGAACGCGGCGCCGCCCTGCGCCAGCATTGCGAAAAACGCCTGCGCGAGGCCGAGGATCGGGTGGAAAAGATCACCCTTGCGGCCAATGGCCAGCCCACAGGGACGGAACCGGCCGAGGGGCTGTGATGCATGACCGGCTTTCGGCGGTAAAGAGCCAGGTCCAAGCCGCGCTTGACCAGGTGATCGGGGATATGCCCGGCGGCGAATTGCGCAATGCGATGGGTTATGCCTGCGCGGGCGGCAAGCGCATCCGGGCCTTCCTGGTCATGGAATCCGCCCGCCTTCATGGCGTGGCCGATGATGCCGCCCTGGCGGTCGCTGCGGCGGTCGAGGCGCTGCACGCCTATTCCCTGGTCCATGACGACCTGCCCGCGATGGATGACGACGACCTGCGGCGGGGTCAGCCCACCGTCCATGTGAAATGGTCCGAGGCGACCGCGATCCTGGCGGGCGATGCCTTGCAGACCCTGGCCTTCGGGTTGCTGGCCAGTCCCGCCATTGGCGATCCCGCTGCCCGTGTCCGTCTGGTCGCGGCCTTTGCGCAGGCTGTCGGCGGGGCAGGGATGGTCTGGGGGCAGGCGCTGGATATCGCGGCTGAATCTGCCGCGGCCCCGCTGACCCTGGCCCAGATCACCCAGTTGCAGGGCGGCAAGACCGGCGCCCTGATCCGTTTTGCCGCCATCGCAGGGCCGCTGATCGCCGATGCCGACACTGGGCCCCTAGCCCGATACGCCGATGCCGTGGGCCTTGCCTTCCAGATCGCCGACGACATCCTGGATGTGACCGGAAACGAAGTTGTGACCGGCAAGCGCGTGGGCAAGGACGCATCGGCGGGCAAGGCGACTTTCGTGTCCCTGCTGGGTCTTGCCGGCGCACGCGCCGAGGCCGCGCGGCTGGTCGCGGATGCCGATGCTGCCCTTGCCCCCTATGGCGAAGCCGCTGCAAACTTGCGCCAATTGGCGCGTTTCGTTATCGAACGCGACACCTGACCGACGCCCGCCCCTGCAATCTTTCGCCCGAAGGGCCAGCCGATGACCGACCTGACCAAGACGCCGATCCTCGACCGGGTCACGCTGCCCTCGGACATGAAGTCGCTCAGCGACCGTGAACTGCATCAGCTTGCCGACGAACTCAGGGCGGAAACGATCAGCGCGGTCAGCGTCACCGGCGGGCATCTGGGCGCGGGCCTGGGCGTGGTGGAACTGACGGTGGCGCTGCACGCGGTCTTTGACACGCCGCGCGACAAGATCATCTGGGACGTCGGCCACCAGTGCTATCCCCACAAGATCCTGACCGGCCGGCGCGACCGCATCCGCACGCTGCGCATGGGCGGCGGGCTGGCGGGCTTCACCAAGCGGGCCGAGAGCCCCTATGACCCTTTCGGCGCGGGCCATTCCAGCACCTCAATCAGCGCGGCGCTCGGCTTTGCCGTGGCGCGCGATCTGGGCGGCGATCCGGGCGATGCCATCGCGGTGATCGGCGACGGCGCCATGAGCGCGGGCATGGCCTTCGAGGCGCTGAACAATGCGGGCCATCTGGGCAAGCGGCTGATTGTGATCCTGAACGACAACGAAATGTCGATCGCCCCGCCGGTGGGGGCGCTGTCGTCATACCTGACCAGCCTTTACACGCGCGGCCCGTTCCAGGATCTGAAGGCCGCCGCCAAGGGCGCCGTGGGCCTGTTGCCCCCGCCCTTCCAGGAAGGCGCGCGCCGGGCCAAGGAAATGCTGAAGGGCATGACCATCGGTGGCACGCTGTTCGAGGAACTGGGCTTTTCCTATGTCGGCCCGGTCGACGGGCATGATCTGGACCAGCTTCTGCCGCTGCTGCGCACAGTGAAGTCGCGGGCGACCGGCCCTGTGCTGATCCATGCCATCACGAAGAAGGGCAAGGGCTATGCCCCGGCGGAAAACGCCTCCGACCGCGGGCATGCGACGGGCAAGTTCGATATGGTGACGGGCGTGCAGGCCAAGGCCAAGTCGAATGCCCCCAGCTATACCTCTGTCTTTGCCAAGGCGCTGATCGACGAAGCCGGGCGCGACGACAGGATCGTCGGCATCACCGCCGCCATGCCGGACGGCACGGGACTGAAGCAGTTCGCCGAACGCTTTCCGCGCCGGACCTTCGACGTGGGCATCGCCGAACAGCACGCCGTAACCTTCGCGGCGGGACTGGCGGCGGGCGGCATGAAGCCCTTTTGCGCGATCTATTCGACCTTCCTGCAGCGCGGCTATGACCAGGTGGTTCATGACGTGGCGGTCCAGAACCTGCCCGTGCGCTTTGCCATCGACCGCGCGGGGCTTGTAGGCCAGGACGGGCCGACCCATGCGGGCGCCTATGACATCGCCTTCCTGGCGAACCTGCCCGGCATGGTCGTGATGGCCGCAGCCGACGAGGCCGAACTGTTGCACATGGTCGCCACCGCCGCCGCCCATGACAGCGGTCCCATCGCCTTCCGCTTTCCGCGCGGCGAGGGAACGGGCGTCGAAATGCCTGAACGCGGGCAAGTGCTGGAGATCGGCAAGGGCCGCATCGTGCAGCAGGGCAAGGGCATAGCCATCCTGTCCTTTGGCACCCGCCTGTCCGAGGCGCAGAAGGCCTGCGAATCGCTGGCCGCGCGCGGCCTCACGCCCACGATCGCCGATGCACGTTTCGCCAAGCCGCTGGACCGCGACCTGATCCTGCGGCTGGCAGGCAGCCATGACGCGCTGATCACGCTGGAAGAAGGTGCGGTCGGCGGTTTCGGCAGCCATGTCGCGCAATTGCTGGCGGACGAAGGGGTGTTCGACCGTGGCCTGCGCTTCCGGTCCATGGTCCTGCCCGACCGCTTCGTCGATCACGACGCGCCCTTTGCGATGTATGACACATCCGCGCTGAACGCCGCCCATATCGAAGCCAAGGTGCTGGAGGTCATGGGCGTGGCGCAACTGGCGGGCAAGACGGCATGATCTGACTGCCCAAAGTGCGGGCAGCGTGCCGATCTGATGATCAGGATGCAGGATTTTCTCTGCGTTGCAGCATGATCTTCGTCATGTAACGGAATACCGGAAGGCATCTGGCGCATTATGGACATGCGGGCAGGTTCCTTCCCGCTTCCCTCCGACCAGGACGGTCCCTGCCGTCAAAGCCGCCAGAGACGCGCCTTCCTCCCTGCGAAGTCTCTGGCGGCCTCTCTCGCAAGGGAAAAGCGCGGGACTTTCCCTTTGCCCCGCGCTGTTCGTGCTCAGTGAACGGTTGCCTCGGGCTTGGGGCCCTCGCCGACGGCCCCAAGCTTGTGACCCGCCCGGCCGATGCGGTTTTCGACGATCAGCCCGTCCGGCCCGGCGCTGACATGGACGGTCTGCCCGTCCAGAACCTCGCCCGACAGCAGCAGTTCGGCCAAGGGATCCTGCAAGGCCCGCTGGATCACCCGCTTCAGGGGACGCGCCCCGAAGACCGGATCATAGCCTTGGTCGGCCAGCCATTTGCGCGCCGCATCGTCCAGATCCAGCGTGATCTTGCGCGGGGCAAGCCGCTGTTCCAGACGCCGCAACTGGATGCTGACGATCCCGTCCATGTTCTGCCGCGACAGGCGGCGGAAGATGATGATCTCGTCCAGGCGGTTCAGGAACTCGGGCCGGAAATGGGACCGGACCGCCTCCATCACCTGTGCCCGCGCATCGGATGAATCCGACCCTTCGGGCAGATGCGACAGCGCCTGCGACCCCAGGTTCGAGGTCAGGATGATCAGCGTCTGCTTGAAGTCCACCGTCCGGCCCTGGCCGTCGGTCAACTGCCCGTCGTCCAGAACCTGCAGCAGCACGTTGAAGACATCCGGGTGGGCCTTTTCGACCTCGTCGAACAGGATCACCTGATAGGGTCGCCGCCGAACGGCCTCGGTCAACACGCCGCCTTCGTCATAGCCGACATAGCCCGGAGGGGCGCCGATCAGCCGCGCCACGGAATGTTTTTCCATGAACTCGGACATGTCGATGCGGACCATCGCGCTGTCGTCGTCGAACATGTATTCGGCAAGCGCCTTGGTCAGTTCGGTCTTGCCGACGCCGGTCGGCCCCAGGAACAGGAACGACCCCAGCGGGCGGTTCTCGTCATTCAGGCCGGCGCGGGCGCGGCGGACGGCGTTGCTGACCGCCACGACCGCTTCCTGCTGGCCGATGACGCGAGCCCCGATCTGTTCTTCCATCTTCAACAGCTTCTCGCGCTCGCCTTCCAGCATCTTGCTGGTGGGGATACCGGTCCAGCGTTCCACGACCTCGGCGATCTGTTCGGGGCGCACTGCTTCCTCGACCATCAACCCGTCCGGGCCGCCATTCTCGGCCTCGGCCAACTGCTTTTCCAGGCCGGGGATGATGCCATAGGACAGTTCCCCGGCACGGGCCAGGTTGCCCTCGCGCTTGGCCCCGTCCAGTTCGGCCCGCGCGCGGTCAAGCTGTTCCTTGAGGTGGCGCGAGCCTTCCAGCTTGTCGCGCTCGGCCTGCCAGCGGGCGGTCATCTCGGCCGACCGCTGCTGCAGGTCGGACAGATCTTTTTCCAGCCGTTCCAGCCGGTCCCTGGATGCCGCGTCGTCTTCCTTTTTCAGCGCCTCGGCCTCGATCTGCATCTGCAGGATCTGGCGGTCGAGCTGGTCCAGTTCCTCGGGCTTGCTGTCAACCTCCATGCGCAACCGGCTGGCGGCTTCGTCCATCAGGTCGATGGCCTTGTCGGGCAGGAAGCGGTCGGTGATATAGCGGTGCGACAGCGTGGCAGCGGCGACAAGGGCGGCGTCGGAAATGCGGACGCCGTGGTGCAGTTCGTATTTTTCCTTGATGCCGCGCAGGATGCTGATCGTGTCCTCGACCGTCGGTTCCTCGATCAGGACCGGCTGGAAGCGCCGGGCCAGGGCCGCGTCCTTTTCGATGTACTTGCGGTATTCGTCCAGCGTGGTCGCGCCGACGCAATGCAACTCGCCCCGGGCAAGCGCAGGCTTGATCAGGTTGGCGGCGTCCATCGCCCCGTCGGTCTTGCCCGCGCCGACCAGGACGTGCAGTTCGTCGATGAACAGGATGATTTCACCGGCGGCGTTCTCGATTTCCTTCAGGATCGACTTCAGCCGTTCCTCGAATTCGCCTCGGTATTTGGCGCCCGCGATCAGCGCGCCCATGTCCAGCGCCATCAGTCGCTTGTTGCGCAGGGATTCGGGCACGTCGCCGTCGATGATGCGCAGGGCCAAGCCTTCGGCGATGGCCGTCTTGCCGACGCCGGGTTCGCCGATCAGCACCGGATTGTTCTTGGTGCGGCGCGACAGCACCTGCATGGCACGGCGGATTTCCTCGTCCCGGCCGATGATCGGGTCGATCTTGCCGTCGCGCGCCGCTTGCGTCAGGTCGCGGGCGTATTTTTCAAGCGCCTCATAGCTGTCCTCGGCGGACGCACTGTCCGCCGTGCGGCCCTTGCGGATGTCGTTGATGGCGGCGTTCAGGTTCTGGGCGGTGACGTTGCCCGCCGAAAGCGCGTCGCGCGCGTTGGTGTTGACCATGGCAAGCGCCATCAGGATACGCTCGGCCGGGACAAAGCTGTCGCCCGCCTTCTTGGCGACCTGCTCGGCCTCGTCCAGCACGCGCACCAGGCTGGGGTCCACATAGACCTGGCCATTGCCGCCCTTGACCTTGGGCAGCTTGGCGACCGCACCATCCACGGCTTCCTTCACGCGGCGCGCATCGCCGCCCGCGCGGGTGATCAGGTTCGACGAAAGCCCCTGGTCGTCATCCATCAGCGCCTTGAGCAGATGTTCAGGCACGACCCGCTGGTTTTCCTCGCGGATCGCGATGGTCTGGGCGGCCTGCATGAAGCCGCGCGACCGCTCGGTGAACTTTTCCATGTTCATCGGCATATTCTCCTTGTGCTAGCCCCCGTGTCGCAGACGCCCTGTCGGCGCGCCCCGGTCCGGGTCTTCGATTATGATCTGGTATGTCTTGCGGCGCTTTCAAGCCGGGGGGCACTATGCCATAACGCCGCGATTTCAGGGACAACGGGGTTAAGCATGGATGACCGGCTGATCGTGGCACTGGACGTGCCGAACGCCCTGGCGGGGCTGGACCTTGCGGAACGGCTGGGCGATGCCGTCGGCTTCTACAAGATCGGGCTGGGGATGCTGACCGGCGGCGGGCTGGCGCTTGCCAACGAGTTGAAGGGGGATCACGGCAAGCGGATCTTCCTGGACATGAAGCTGTTCGACATCGGCGCCACGGTGGAATCCGCCGTGCGCGGGCTGGCGGCCTTTGATCTGGATTTCCTGACGGTGCATGGCGATCCCCATGTCGTGCGCGCGGCCAAGGAAGGCGCGGCGGGATCGAACCTCAAGATCCTGGGCGTGACGATCCTGACCTCGCTGGAACGCGCGGACCTGGATGCGGGCATGATCCGCCCCGGCGATCTGCACGAGATCACCGTGGAACGCGCCGCCCGCGCATTCGAGGCAGGCGCCGACGGCATCATCTGTTCCCCGCGCGAGGCACAGGCGATCCGCGCCCTGCCGGATGCGCGGCTGATCGTGACGCCGGGGGTGCGTCCCGCAGGCGCGGCCCTGGGGGACCAGAAGCGGGTGGAAACCCCGGCCAGCGCCATCGCGGCGGGGGCGGATCATATCGTGGTCGGGCGTCCGGTCTGGCAGGCCGCCGACCCGCGCGCGGCGGCGCAGGCGATCCTGGCGGAACTGCGTGGCTGCCCGGTTAACGATTGATTGACCGCCCCCGCCATCCGCGCCAGTCTGGCCAAAACGGGGGGCGGGATGGCGGACGAACGCGGCATCTGGCAAAAGTCGCATAACGACCTGGTGCTGTCCTTTCTGGCCGTGCGCCGGGCCATCGGGGCGCTTGGCTTTTTCCTGCCGCTGGCCCTGCTGGCCTATGGCCTGTCCACGGGCGATCTTTTGCCCAGCATATCCTCTGCCTATTACTCCCCCATGAGAGAGGTTTTCGTGGGCTGCCTGATGGCGCAGGCGGTGTTCCTGTGGAGCTACGAAGGCTTTCGCCCCGATGCGGGCGATCTGGTCAGCGACAAGGCCACGGCGCGGGTGGCGGCGGTGGCGATTGCCCTGGTCGCCCTGGCCCCGACCCATCCTGGAGACAAGGCCGGGGAAGCCCCTGCCGGCCTGTCCTGCACGCTGCTGCAATTCCTCCTTGGGCCGGATGTGTCATCCACCCTGCATCTGGTGTCGGCAGCGGTGTTTTTCGGCGCGCTTGCCGTGTACTGCCTCGTGCTGTTTACCAAGGGGGCCGTGGACGGGGTGGAAAAGGACGCCTCGAACCGGATCTATCGTGT
The DNA here is from genome assembly GCF_021491915.1 of Paracoccus everestensis. Lineage (NCBI taxonomy): Bacteria > Pseudomonadati > Pseudomonadota > Alphaproteobacteria > Rhodobacterales > Paracoccaceae > Paracoccus > Paracoccus everestensis. The sequence continues at coordinate 414,795 of NZ_CP090836.1, forward strand.
CTGCGGCTGGACCATCCTTGGTGTCATCGGCGTGCTGGGCGTGCTGTTCGCAACCGGCCTGGACGACCGGCTGTCCTGGTGGCGCCCGGTCTTCTGGCTGGAAACTGTGGCCACTCTTGCCTTTGCCACAAGCTGGATGGTCAAGGGCGATGCCCTGCGCCCGCTGGTGCGCGGCGTTGCCGCAATGCGGTGAGTGGCGTCACTCGTTGATGTCGCGGTCCCAGACGCGCCTGCTGCCCTGGCTGGTCGGCCACAAGCGCCGGAACAGCATCCAGGCCGCCGCCGACAACAGCGCGGTGACGACAAGCGTTACCGGCAGCCCCGCCGTCCACAGCCCGGTCAGCATCAAAACCCCCATCAGCCCAACGGATGCCGCAAGCCCCATGAAGGCCCAGCCCGGCACCAGCAGTTCGATTCCCGCCAGCACAAGGCCCGCGATCAGCCACCACCAGCCATTCATCACGACGACCGCCCACGCAGCAGGCCAAAGGCGTCGGTAAAGGCATCCAGGGCGGCGGCGGGCACCAGCACGACCTGCTTGCCCTGGCCCTTGCCGATGTCGGTCAGGGCTTCGACCTGCTTCAGCGCCACCTGGTATTGCGCGGCCTCGAGCCCGTTCCGGGAAATTGCCTCGGCAATGGCGGCGGTGGCATAGGCCTCTGCATCGGCCAGCACGCGCTTGGCCTTGGCAAGCTGTTCGGCGGCATAGAGGTCGCCGTCCGCGGCCAATTCGACGGCCCGGCGCTTTCCCTCGGCCTCGGTCACCTGGGCGCGGCGGGCGCGTTCGGCGTTCAGTTGTTGCAGCATGGCGGCGCGGGTGGCCTGGTCCAGGTTCACGTCCAGGATCTCGGCCCGCGTGACCTCGATCCCCCAGTCGTCCACGACGTTGGCCAGCGATTCGCGGATCCGGGTGATCAGTTGCGCGCGGTTCGACTGGACCCCGTCCAGTTCCATCGTGCCGATTTCCGACCGCACGATGCCCGCGACGGTGGTGGCGATGGCCGCGTCGATGTCGCGGATGCGGTAAACGGTCTTTTCGGGTTCGATGATGCGATAAAAGACGCTGGTTTCCACCTGCACCAGCACGTTGTCGGCGGTGATGGCGTCCTGGCTGTTCGTGGGCAACTGCCGTTCCAGGACGGAAATGCGATGCGCCACCCGGTCCAGGAAGGGCACGGTGAGGTTGATCCCAGGTCCAAGCACCGAATGCAGCCGGCCAAAGCGTTCGACCACGTATTTCTCGGATTGCGGAACGATCTTCACGGCCGAGGCCACGGCCATCAGGATGACAACGGCCAAGACGATCAATGCAAGGTTCTGGCCGATCAGGCCGGGCAGGTCGTCCATCGTCTCGCTCCTGTTATTCTGCGGCGATCGCGGCGTCGGGCCGGCCGTCGGCATCCAGCACCGACAGCTTGCGAATCACCCGTGCCATGCGGACCGCGACATCGTCGAACCCGTCATGCGGCACGATGGCCTTTTCGTCCATGTAAAGCGCCCGGTCGATTTCCAGTTGCACGACATGGACGTTCGCGCCGGGGCGGCCATAGGCCGAACAGATATAGGCGCCGGCAAAGGGCGAATTGCGCCGGATGCGCCAGCCTTCGGCCTCGATCGCCGTGACAATGGCGTCGGACACGTGCGCGGCGGCGGACAGCCCGTGGCGGTTGCCCAGCACCATGTCGGGGCGCGCGCCGTGCAGGTGGTTCAGCGCGTCATGCGGCATGGAATGCATGTCGATCAGGATCGCCTGGCCGAACCGCGACCGCGCCTCGGCGATCAGGCTGGCCAGGGCCTGGTGATAAGGGCGCCAATAGGCATCGATGCGCCGTTCGGCCTCGGCCCGGTCGATGGGGCGTTCCAGGATGGCGCGGCCTTGGGACACGACGCGGGGGATTACCCCCAGGCCCGCCAGCGTCCGCTGGTTCAGCGGATGGCGCGGCACGCCGCGAACCACCAGGGGGTCGATCTCGTCCGGGGCGCGGTTCAGATCCACGATGGCGCGGGGAACCTGCGCGCGAATCGTGACCGCGCCAAACGACGGGGCGCAGGCGATCAGGCGGTCCACGAAGGCATCCTCGGACGACCGCAATGTTTCAGGGGGCAGCTTCGTGCCTTCCAGGAACCAATCGGGATAGGCCCGGCCCGAATGAGGCGATCCGAAAATGACGCCGCTGGCCCAGCGATCGGGCCGGTCGATCAGGACAGGCAGGTCGGATTCAGTCACATCAGACCCCGGCAGGCGGTTTCTTCCTGACCGTTATAGACGATAAGTTTCTTGCTGCGATAGGTCTTGAAACCCCCGAGGCCCCCCTATATAGACACGCGGACCAAAGGCGGTTCAGGATGTTTCCCCCGGGATGCGGACAGTTCCACCCAAGGACGGGCGGTTAGCTCAGCGGTAGAGCACTACGTTGACATCGTAGTGGCCACTGGTTCGATCCCAGTACCGCCCACCATGTTTTCGCCGCCCCCGGCAGCTTCGTCGGGGGTCTTTCGTTTTCCTGCGGCTGCGAGCCGCGTGATGGAGAAAAACCGATGAAGGTTCGCAATTCGCTCCGCTCGCTGAAAAGCCGGCACCGCGACTGTCAGGTGGTGCGTCGCAAGGGCCGCATTTACGTGATCAACAAGACCAACCGCCGCTTCAAGGCCCGCCAGGGCTGATCCGGCGAGATCACTGCGAAGACGAAACAAACCCGCCGATCCGGCGGGTTTTTTCATGTCCTCGTGGCTTTTCTGCCGCGTGTTAACCCGTTCTTAACAATGTATTTGGTTAATGACCCCTTGCGGTTGTACGGCTGGTTTGCAGTTGGTTTCGGGGTGTCGCCATGTTTGTGCTTGCCAGTCTCATGGCGCTTGCAGCCGCAGGCGCCGCGCTTGATCTGACAGGCAGCCGCGACCTGGAAGACGACGAAACCGACACCCTCGGCCCCACCCTCGGCCCCCCGGACGCAGGAGAGATCGGGGATGTCAGCTCGGATACGGCCGAACAGGGTGGCGATGACGGCATCGACTGGCCGCTGCCCTTGCCATCGCCCGAACCTCCGGCGGGCGATGATCTGATCGAAGGCAGTGACGGCGGCGACGACCTGCAAGGCGGGTTTGGCAATGACACGATCGCCGCCGGGTCCGGCAATGACTGGGTCCAGGGCGATGGCACCTTCGACCAACCGGGCTGGGATGAAATCCATGGCGGCGCGGGCGATGATTCGCTGGCCGGGCAGGGGGGGCGACGACATCGTCTGGGGGGACGAGGGCGACGACACCATCCTGGGCGGCGAGGGCAACGACAGCTTGTTTGGCGGGTCCGGCAACGACTGGATCTCGGGCCATGATGGCGACGATATCCTGGTGGCGGGCGGTGGCGGCGACGATCTGGACGGCGGGCGCGGCAACGACCAGCTGGTCGGTGACGACGATCCCCAGACCGCCTGGCTGCATGGCGGCGAAGGCGACGATACCTTGATGCCGGGCAGCGCCGATTTCGCCGAAGGGCAGGAGGGTGCGGATGATTTCGTGGTCAAGCCCGGCGCGGCCGAGCTTCCGGTGATTGCCGATTTCGACGCACGCGAGGATCAGATGATCCTGCACTTGCCCGACAGCATGGCGCAGGATGCGAAAATCGATCTGACCCCCGATCAGGACGGCACGATGCTGGTGACGCTGAACGGCGATCCGATTGCCCGGATGCTGCAAGGAGGTGGTCTGACAGTTGGGGATATCGTGATCGTCCGGCTGCCCGGCTGACAGGCGAAACCCCTTTCCCCGGCCGCGCTTTTCCCTTATAGGCGCGCATCCGTTCCGGTTCGCCGGCCGGACACTCCACGGGCCTGTGCTGGACGACATCCCGGCCTGCGCCATAACCCCTTTCCGAAAGGAGATCCCGATGTCGATCACCGTTGAAGAAAAAGCCCGCGTCATCAAGGAATTCGGCACCGCCGCAGGCGATACCGGTTCGCCCGAGGTGCAGGTCGCGATCCTGTCGTCGCGCATCGCTACCCTGACCGAGCATTTCAAGGCCCACAAGAAAGACAACCATTCGCGTCGTGGTCTGTTGATGATGGTCGCACAGCGCCGCAAGCTGCTGGACTATCTGAAGAAGAAGGACGAAGCCCGCTATACCGACCTGATCGGCAAGCTGGGCCTGCGCCGCTGATCTCGGCCCGACCGAACAACAAAGCGCCCGCGATCCTGTCGCGGGCGCTTTGCATTTCGCACCGCTGGGTTGGTTAATTTTTCGTTAAAATACAAAAGGATTTTCTGTGGAATCGGTTTCGGCGCCTTCTAAAATCGAAGGCGTCAACGAAAGGAACCGCGAATGGTACTTGGTGTTTTGAAACCGATCCTAAGTCCGCTTTTGCCCCCGGCGGCACCCAATGCAGACCCTAATAGCGCCGTGGGCCGGGCGGCTGCGGCCCAGCAGGCGGCCCGGGAAGCAGCAGCCCAGCAGGCGGCAGCCCAACAGCAAAACGCCCAGCAGGCGCAGCCCGAAGGGGTCACGTTCGACCTGTCGGACAAGGCGCTGCAACTGGTCGAGGATGCTGCCGCGGCACAGTCCCTTGTCCTGCCACCGGCCACGCAAGCCCCATCCGGGCCGGTCGCACCCTCGGCTGCACCCCAAACCCAGCCCGCCTCAACCGCTGCTGCCGCCGCACCGGCCATTGTCGCGCCGCGCACAGCCCCTGTTTCCGTCCGGCCTGCAGCCGAGCCGGTGCTTAAGGCGTCCGACATGGCGGCCCGCCAACCCGCCGAGGCCAGCGACCCGACCGAGGAGGAGCGCGCCCGTGCCTGGGCGATCCGGGGCATGGAACGCGAAAAGCTGCTGAGCCTTGTCGAAACCCTCAAGGTCAATCCCAAGGCCGATCCTGCCCAGAAGGAAGTGGCCGAACACACCGCCGCGCAGCCGCTTGTCCAGGCCGCGCCGTCCGAACGGACGGCGGCCGTCTAGCGCCTGCCATTGCCCAGCCGGAAAGGCAGCGCCCGTGGCCCTTGGTCGCGGGCGTCTTGTCTTGGCAGCCCGCAAGACCGTCCGTGGAGCCGCCTTCGGAATGCCGTTCCCCCTGCCAGAGCAGGCATCCGGCCACTTCCCAAACCCCTTGTTTTCCTGTAAGGCCCCGCCATCTGTGACGTGACGCCCAAGCCCCGGGGCACATGCAAAGGATAGGGGCGGCGGCAATGGGGTCGCCATATGACACGGGCGCGGCCAGAGGGCTGGCGCGGCCCAGAGGAAACCAGATGTTTGATGAAGTGAAGAAATCCATCCAGTGGGGCCAGGAAACGCTCACGCTGGAAACGGGCAAGGTTGCCCGTCAGGCCGACGGCACGGTCATCGCCACCCTGGGCGAGACCAGCGTCATGGCCAACGTGACCTTCGCGAAAGAACCAAAGCCCGGGCAGGATTTCTTCCCGCTGACGGTTCACTATCAGGAAAAATATTATGCCGCCGGCAAGATCCCGGGCGGTTTCTTCAAGCGCGAGGCGCGGCCGACCGAAAAAGAGACGCTGACCGCGCGGCTGATCGACCGTCCCTGCCGCCCGCTGTTCGCACCCGGCTTCAAGAACGAAACGCTGGTGATGTGCACCGTGCTGTCGCATGACCTGGTCAACGATCCCGACATCGTGGCCATGATCGCGGCATCCGCTGCGCTGACCCTGTCGGGCGTGCCCTTCATGGGTCCGATCGGCGCGGCGCGCGTGGGCTTTGCCAATGGCGCCTATGTGCTGAACCCCGAGGTTCAGGACATGGACCAGCTGCGGTCCAATCCCGAGCAGCGCCTGGATCTGGTTGTCGCCGGCACCAAGGACGCCGTGATGATGGTCGAATCGGAAGCCTATGAGCTGACCGAGGAAGAAATGCTGGGCGCCGTCAAGTTCGGCCACGAGCAGATGCAGCCCGTGATCGACCTGATCATCGACCTGGCCGAGGCTGCGGCCAAGGAACCCTTCAATTTCCAGTCGCCCGACTACAGCGCGCTTTCCGCCCGCGTGAAGGAACTGGGCGAAACCGGGATGCGCGCGGCTTACGGCATCATCGACAAGGCCGAGCGCCGCGACGCCATCCAGGCTGTGCGCGAAAAGATCGTGGCCGAACTGTCCGAAGGCGAACTGGCCGATCCGAACCTGGGTTCGGCGCTGAAAAAGCTGGAATCGGGCATCCTGCGCGGTGACATCATCAACGGCGGCGCCCGCATCGACGGCCGCGACACCCGCACCGTCCGCGCCATCGACAGCGAAGTGGGCATCCTGCCCCGCACGCATGGCTCCGCGCTGTTCACGCGTGGCGAAACCCAGGCCCTGGTCGTGACCACACTGGGCACCGGTGACGACGAACAGATCATCGACGCGCTGCACGGCAATTTCCGGTCGAACTTCCTGCTGCATTACAACTTCCCCCCCTATTCGGTGGGCGAGGTTGGCCGTGTCGGTTCGCCGGGCCGTCGCGAGATCGGCCATGGCAAGCTGGCCTGGCGCGCGCTGCAGGCGGTTCTGCCCGCGCCCACGGACTTTCCCTATACCATCCGCCTGGTGTCCGAGATCACGGAGTCCAACGGATCAAGCTCGATGGCGTCGGTTTGCGGCGGATCGCTGGCCATGATGGACGCGGGCGTGCCGCTGAAATCGCCGGTGGCGGGTGTGGCCATGGGCCTGATCCTGGAGGACGACAAATGGGCCGTCCTGACCGACATCCTGGGGGATGAGGATCACCTGGGCGACATGGACTTCAAGGTCGCAGGCACCGCCGACGGCATCACCTCCTTGCAGATGGACATCAAGGTCGCGGGCATCACCCCGGTGATCATGGAACAGGCCCTGGCCCAGGCCAAGGACGGCCGCCTGCACATCCTGGCCGAGATGGCCAAGGCCCTGACCGAAGGCCGGCGCGAGTTCAGTGCCCATGCCCCGCGGATCGAGACGATGCAGATCCCCACGGACAAGATCCGCGAAGTGATCGGCTCGGGCGGCAAGGTCATCCGCGAGATCGTCGAAGTGTCGGGTGCCAAGGTCGATATCAACGACGACGGCACCATCAAGATTGCTTCGGCCAATGCCGATTCGATCAAGAAGGCCTATGACATGATCTATTCGATCGTGGCCGAGCCGGAAGAAGGCAAGATCTACACCGGCAAGGTCGTCAAGCTGGTCGATTTCGGCGCCTTCGTGAACTTCTTCGGCAAGCGCGACGGCCTGGTCCATGTGTCCCAGATCGCCTCCAAGCGCCTGAACCACCCGAACGAGATCCTGAAGGAAGGCCAAGAGGTCAAGGTCAAGCTGCTGGGCTTTGACGACCGCGGCAAGGTCCGCCTTGGCATGAAGATGGTCGACCAGGAAACCGGCCAGGAGATCACCGAAGCCAAGGAAGAAACAGCCGAGGGCTGATGCCTTTTGTCGTGCGCCGATGGAATGCCCCCGATTTCCGGGGGCATTTTCCGCTGAGGGGGACGTGAATGGCTAATCTGGCGTCTTTCTGGATCGGAGAGGGCCTGGGTCCAATCGAGATGGCAAGCCTGCGGTCGTTCCTGCGTCATGGCGACAGCGTCACCGTGTTCTCGCCCTCGCCGGTGGGCGGCCTGCCAGGGGGCGTGATGTGGCGGGACGCACACGAGATCCTTCCCACCCAAGGGATCTTGAGGGACCGACGGTCCGGCAGCCCAGCGCCGCATGCCGACCTGTTTCGCTATGCTCTGCTTGAACAGACCGACATGATCTGGGTGGACCTCGACGTCATCGCCTTGCGCCCCTTTGATGGCAATTCCCCCTGGATTTTTGGACACGAGGACGAAACAACGGTGAACAACGCCGTTCTGCGCCTTCCGAAGGACAGTCGGACCCTGCGCCTGCTACGGCAGTTCCATCCCGGGACAAGGGGCATTCCGCCCTTCATGTCTGGCTTTCGGAGGCTCAAGTACCGAGTGCGGACCCTCGGGCGCGGAATGCCGATAGACCGCTGGCCGTGGGGATCAACCGGGCCGCGTGGGCTGACGCATTTTCTGCGGGTGACGGGCGAGATCTGCCACGCGCGTCCTGTTTCCACCTTTTATGCGATCCCCCAACGCGAGGCTGCGCGCTTTCTGATTCCCGACGGCGTGACCATGTCGGATCTTCCGAAGGATGCCTGGGCCGTGCATCTGTGGGCCAAGGATCTGCGGTGCGAACTGGACAGGCGGCATGGGGGCAAGGTGCCCGAGCGGAGCTTTCTGGGCCGGGTGCTCGGGGGGGCATTGTGATCGATTTCCCCGTCTATCTGATTAACCTCGACGATTCGACCGAACGCCTGCGGTCGGCGGCCGGACAGCTTGACCGCGCCGGTCTGGCTTTCGAACGCGTGCCGGCCTTTGACGGGCGCACGCGTCCGGCCGGCCAGTTTCCCGGCCACGATCCGGACGCCGCGCGCCGCCGACTTGGCCGCCCGATGCGGGGCGGGGAAATCGGCTGCTATCTGAGCCATCTCGACTGCTTGGACCATTTTCTGCGCACCGGATCAGAGTTGTGCCTGGTGCTCGAGGACGATGTCCTGCTGGACGCGGCCTTTGTGGCTGGCCTTGAGGGCTTGCTGGACTGGCTCGGACCCCGGCGCGAAAACTGGGACATCGTTCATCTGGCACCGGTCCGACACAAGATCTTCACGCCGCTGGGGGCCCTGGGCGCGGGACACGGCCTGACCCATGCGCATTACTTTCCGATGACGACAACCGCCCTGCTGTGGACCCGGACGGGGGCACAGGCCTTTGTTGCGCAGAACCGCGCGATCATGGCACCCATCGACATGCAGATGCGCCACTGGCTGGCGCGACGCGATCGCGGCTTGGCGGTCTGGCCGCCCCTGGCTGCAACGACCGGGGCGGACAGCGAGATCGCGTCGCATTCGCAGCCCAAGCGATCCTCCGGCGGTCGGCACCCTCTTTACCCACTGATCCGGCAGGTGCGCATGGCCGGGGATAGGTTATGGGCAATGCGGCACAAGTGGCAGGGAAAGGCGGGGCAGCCGCGATGACGGCTGGCCGGCCCGGAAATCACACCGGATCCTTCGCAAACCGCAGATAGGGCAGCTTGATATCCAAAGGGCCATAGCGTTCCTCGGCCGCGTTGTCGTCCAAGGCCAGGGCTACGATCACGTCTTGGCCCGGCACCCAGTCGGCGGGTGTGGCGAGGGGGACGCCGTCGGTCTTGCGCACCGCATCGAGCGCGCGCAGGATTTCCGCGAAATTGCGGCCCACGGACATGGGGTATGTCATGGTCAGCCGGACTTTCCTGTCGGGGCCGATGATGAAAACGCTGCGCACGGTCGCCGAATGGGCAGGCGTGCGGCCCTCGGCCGGCAGGTCGTGGTCAGCGGGCAGCATATTGTATGCCTTGGCCACCGTGATGTCGCGGTCGTCGATCATCGGAAAGTTGGCGGGAACGCCGGCGACCTGTTCGATGTCGCGCTTCCATTTGCCGTGGTCTTCCACCGAATCGACCGACACGCCAAGAACCTTGGTGCCCCGCTTCTCGAATTCTGGGATCAGTTGCGCCACGGCGCCGAACTCGGTCGTGCAGACCGGCGTGAAATCGCGCGGATGGCTGAAGATGACGGCATAGCTGTCGCCCAGCCAGTCATGGAACCGGATCTCTCCCTCGGTCGAGGGGGCGGTGAAATCGGGGGCAATGTCGTTGATGCGCAGGGACATGGGCGTCCTTCCAAAAGGTTGCCGGTGCAAGATAGGCCAAGCGGACCGGAATGCCAGTCATTTTATCGACGGAATTTGTCGATATTTACAAGGCTTGCGCGGGCCTCGCCATCGTTTCACCTTGTGCAAGGAATCCGAAGGGGAGGGGGTCGCGATGACCGGTCTGCTGGACAAGCGCAAGTTCTATATCGACGGGGCATGGGTCGATCCTGTCCGTGCCAAAGACCTCGAGGTGATCGACCCTTCGACCGAGGAAGCGGTGGCCGTTATCAGTCTGGGCGATCAGGCGGATACCGACCGCGCGGTGGCCGCAGCCAAGGCGGCCTTCGCGACCTGGTCTTGCACTGAACCCGCCGAACGGCTGCGCCACGTCGAAAGGATCCTGGAGGTTTACAACCGCCGTGCGCAGGATATGGCTTGGGCGATCAGCCATGAAATGGGCGCCCCCCAGGATATGTCCCTGGGCGATCAGGTTGCTGCAGGCACCTATCATATCGAGAATTTCGTAAACGCGTTCAGGGACTTCCAATTCGTTCAGCCGCTTGGGGACCATGCCCCGGCCTCCAGGGTCGCGTGGGAGCCGGTGGGCGTCGTGGGCCTGATCACGCCCTGGAACTGGCCCATGAACCAGGTGACGCTGAAGGTCATACCCGCGATCCTGGCGGGCGACACCTGCGTGCTGAAACCGTCCGAGATCGCGCCCCTGTCCTCGATGGTCTTTGCCGAGATCGTGGACGAGACAGGCTTGCCGAAAGGCGTCTTCAACCTGGTGAACGGCGACGGGCCGGGTGTCGGAACCCAGCTTTCCACGCATAAGGACGTGGATATGATCAGCTTCACCGGATCGGCACGCGCGGGGATCGCGATCACGAAGGCTGCCGCCGACACGCTGAAGAAGGTCGTGCTGGAACTGGGCGGCAAGGGCGCCAACATCGTTTTCGCCGATGCCGACGACAAGGCCGTGGTGCGGGGCGCGCGGCATTGCTTTTATAACAGCGGGCAGTCCTGCAACGCGCCAACCCGGATGCTGGTGGAACGCTCGGTCTATGACCAGGCGGTCGAAACGGCGGCCAAGGTGGCCCAAGAGACCCCTGTCGCAAGCGCCCATCAGCCGGGCAAGCATATCGGCCCCGTGGTCAGCAAGCCGCAATGGGACAAGATCCAAGATCTGATCCAGAAGGGCATCGACGAAGGCGCGCGCCTTGTCGCCGGCGGCACCGGTCTGCCCGAAGGCGTGAACCGCGGCTATTTCGTCCGCCCCACCGTGTTCGCCGATGTCGGAAACGACATGACCATCGCCCAGCAGGAAATCTTCGGCCCGGTCCTGTCGATCATCCCCTTCGATTCCGAGGAGGAGGCAATCAGGATCGCCAACGACACGCCTTACGGGCTGACCAACTATGTCCAGTCGCAGGACGGGACTAAGCGCAACCGTGTCGCCCGCCGTCTGCGGTCGGGCATGGTGGAAATGAACGGCCAGTCGCGCGGTGCGGGGTCGGCATTCGGGGGTGTCAAGATGTCGGGCCGCGCCCGCGAAGGCGGGATCATGGGGCTTGAGGAATTCATGGACTCCAAGGCCATCAGCGGCTGGCACGGCGACTGAACCGCCGTCACGGCAGGGGATAATGCCTTGCATTTGAGGGGTCGGCTTGTTCCGGGGCCGACTTGCCGCGACATTCCGTCTGGTAATCGAAGGCGGTATGGCGATGGCAAGGCAGAAGGGGGCGGCAGGCCCCACGATCATGATCAAGCGGGTGACCGCTTCCGGCGAGGGCGGCCACCATGGCGGCGCCTGGAAGGTCGCCTATGCGGATTTCGTGACCGCCATGATGGCGTTCTTTCTGCTGATGTGGCTGCTGAATGCCACGACCGAACAGCAGCGGGCGGGACTGGCCGACTATTTCAACCCCACCATCGTGCGAACGCCCGGCGCTTCGGGCGAGGGCGTTGAACAGCAGGGCAAGGAATCGTCTGACATCACCTTGCAGCAGGTGGCCGAGGAGATCGACCGTCAGCTTCGCGCAAGCGGCGGCGAATCGCAGCAGTTGACCAACCTGCTGCGCCATGTCGTCACGCGCATGACCGACGAAGGCCTGGTCATTGAACTGGGCGATCTGACCGAGCAGGCACTGTTCGTCGAGGATACGGGCCAGCCGCAGCCGGTCCTGTCGGAGCTGACCCGAATCATCGCGCGCGTCATTGCCAAGACCCGCAACCAGATCGCCATATCGGGCCATGTCCGCGCCTATCCCGAAACCCTGGTGAGTTCGCCGGTCTGGGCGCTGTCGGATGCGCGCGCCCATGCCGTCCGCAACCTGCTGGAGGGGTCCAGCCTGGACGGACAGCGAATCCAGCGGATTACGGGATATGCCGACCGCAAGGGCAAGACCGGCAACCCCATGGATCCCGCCAATAACCGGATCGAGGTGATTTTACTGAGATAGCCGACGCGATTAGGCGAATCTTAAGCCCTGCGGTGGATGATCAAGGCGAACTGTAAAAGGGTGATGCCATGTCAATGTCTTCCGCGATGAGCGCCGGTGTCTCGGGGCTGGCGGCCAATTCCACCCGTCTAGCAACGATTTCCGACAACATCGCGAACTCGGGCACCTATGGCTACAAGCGGATGGAAACCGACTTCAATTCCTTCGTGCTGAACCAGCACCGCATTGCAGGGATGTATTCGGCGGGCGGCGTCACGGCCACGACCAACCGGGTGATCGAAGATGACGGGGCGCTGTCCACGACCTCGCATCCGCTGGACATTGCGGTGTCGGGTCGGGGGATGCTGCCGGTCACGTCGGCGGTGGATCTGGACAACGGCTTTACCAACCTGCCTTTCATGATGACCCGCACAGGGTCGTTCCGCACCGATGCCGAAGGGGTGCTGAAAACCCAGTCCGGCTTGGTCCTGATGGGATGGCCCGCCCAGTCTGATGGCTCGATCCCGGTGATGTCCCGCGATACCATGACCGGGCTGGTGCCGTTGCGGATCAGCGCGAATCAGACCGCAGGCGACCCGACAACCCAGGTGTCGCTGGGCGTAAACCTGCCCGCCACCGAAACGCTGCCCACCAAGTCCGGCGACCCATTGGCCTTGAAGGTGGAGTATTTCGGAAACCTGGGCACGTCGGAAGCTTTGAACATCAGCTTTGTCCCAGACACGTCGGATTCAACAGGTATGTCCAACACCTGGGTGATGGAGGTGCGCGATTCAGCCTCGGATCCCGCATCGAACCTGGTGGGGTCGCATCGCATCACCTTTGATGAAAGCCAGGCCAAAGGCGGCAGCATTGCCAGCGTGACCACCCTCAGCGGCGGGGCCTATGACCCGGTGACGGGGGCGATCGGCCTGTCCGTGGCGGGCGGACCGATGGACCTGGTCATCGGCACGCCGGGCGGGACAACCGGAATGCGCCAGCTTTCGGCCAGCTTCTCGCCCACGAACATCACCAAGAACGGATCCTCGGTCGGCAACCTCACCACGGTCGAGGTGGATGCGGACGGTTTCCTGAAGGCCAGCTATGACACGGGCTTCGTCAAGACGCTGTATCAGATCCCGCTGGTGGATGTGCCCAATCCGAACGGCCTGACCTCCGTCGATTCTCAGGCCTTCACGATCTCTCCTACCTCGGGCAGCTTTTTCCTGTGGGATTCGGGCGATGGGCCGACAGGATCGGTCCAGGGTTTTGCCCTAGAGGGATCGACCACCGATGTGGCCGAGGAACTGACCCATCTGATCCAGACGCAGCGGGCCTATTCGTCCAACGCCAAGATCATCCAGACCGTGGATGAGATGTTGCAGGAAACCACCAACATCAAGCGCTGAGGAGGCCAAGCCGATGAGCATTGCACGCGCCTTGGGAAATGCCATGACGGGCCTGACGGCCACGGCACGGGGCACCGAAACCGTGGCAGCGAACCTGGCCAATGCCGCGACCCCTGGCTATGCCCGGCGCGAACTGGCGGTCAGCGCCCAGACAGCGGGCGGAAATGCCGGGGGGGTGCGTGTCGACGGCGTCACCCGCGCGGTCAATGCCAGCGTGCTGTCCGAATCGCGCTTGGCCGAGGCTGCGCGGGCCGAGGCTTCCACCAGGCTTGCCTTTGCAACGCAGATCGAGGAACGGATCGGTATCGCTGGCAATCCGGGCAGTCTGGGCGCGGCGCTGACCGATTTCCAGACCGCGCTGTCGTCTGCGGCCAGCCGCCCCGACGACGAAATCCGTCTGACACAGGCCGTGGACAAGGCAAAGGCCCTGGCTGCCAGGTTTAATGCAGCCTCTGGCCAGGTTCAGGCCGCGCGCGGCGCGGCCGATCAGGCCATTGCCACGGAGGTCGCCACGCTGAACACCTCTCTGGCCGAAGTCGCGCATCTGAACCGCCGTATTGCCGTGATGGAAGCAGATGGCTCGGACCCTTCGGCGCTGATCGACCAGCGGCAGGGGATTATCGGCGAAATCGCGAAGATCGTCCCGGTGCAGGAGGTGACGCGGGCCGCAGGGGCCGTGGCGCTGTTCACGGCCGAAGGCGCCGTGCTCCTGGACGGCACCACACCGACCGCGCTGTCCTTCGACGCGGCGGGGCAGGTGACGGCGGGCCTGACCGTCGGGGCGGGGCTGGCGCTGCTGACGCAGAATGGCGCCGAACTGACGGCGTCGCAGATGCGGCTTTATGCGGGCGGATCGCTGGCGGCGAACTTCGCCATCCGCGACGAACTTGCCCCGGCGATCCAGGCATCGCTGGACGACCTTGCATATGACCTGCACGAACGCCTAGCCAATCCGGCGGTTGACAGCACGCTGAACGCGACCTCGGCAGGGTTGTTCACCGACAGCGGCGCCCGCGCCAGTCTGGCGGACAAGACAGGGCTGGCCGGACGGATCAGCGTGAACGCCGTTGTTGTGGGATCGGAAGGAGGCGCGGTCTGGCGCCTGCGGTCCGGCCTGCAAGCCGGGGCCGAGGGCGCGGTCGGCGATGCGTCCCTGCTGATCGCGGTGTCGGACGCGCTGGAACAGGCGACATCCGCGCTGACGGGCACCGGATTCAGCGGCAAGGCCTCGCTGGCCGACCGCCTGGGCACGGTGGAATCACAGGTTTCGACCGCGCGGGTGAACGCCCAGTCCGACGCCGCGATCCGCAACGGGCAGGCCGATACGATCTGGTCCCGCCTGGCTGCCGACGGGGTGGACAGCGACGCCGAAATGCAGCGGCTGCTGCAATACGAACAGGCCTATGCCGCCAATGCGCGGGTCATTCAGGCCATCCAGACCATGATGGATCAGATACTGGGGATATGACGATGACGGTGCAATCCATCGGGGACCAGGCGCGCGCCTTTGCCATGCAGGCCGCGTCAAGCCGGATCAAGACCACCATGGCCACGCTGACCGCCGAATTGTCCAGCGGCGAGGTCGCCGATCTGGGCAGCAGGCTGCAGGGCAATACGCAAGCCCTGGCCGGAATCGAATCGCGGCTTTCCATGCTGGCGCAATTCGGGCGCAACGCGGCCGAGGCCGCAGCCCATACCAGGGGGATGCAAGACGCCCTGAGTTCGGTCCAGTCGATGACCGGCGATCTGGGAAAGGGACTTTATCTCGAACCCCTGGGGGTGACGGACGGACTGATTGCCGCGCGTTCAGCCGAGGCCGCATCGACGCTGCAGGCGGTGATCGGCCAGTTGAACGGCACGGTGGGGCAGCGGTTCCTGTTTTCCGGCACGCAAAGCGATACTCAGCCCCTGGCTTCGGCGGACACGATCCTGACTGCCCTGACCGCACAGGTTGCGGGGCTGGCCACGGCGCAAGACGTGGCCCAGGCCGTGTCGGCCTGGTTCGACGCGCCCCCCGGCATGGGCGGTTTCGCGGATGTCGCCTATCACGGCGGATCAGGGGGGCAACTGACGCCCATTGCTGAAGATGCGACAATCGCCCTGACCACGACCGCCTTGTCGCCGGCGCTCCGTGACAGCCTCAAGGGTCTGGCGATGGCGGCATTGGTTGATCACGGCGCCTTGGCGGGGGATGGCGCCGAGAGGCGGAAGCTGTTGCAGGCTGCCGGCAAGGCGCTTTTGGACAACTCGCCCCCCCTTATTGCTGAAATGTCACGCATTGGCTATGCCCAGCAGGTCATCGCCACGGCGCAGACCGAGGGAACCGCCGCGACCGCCACGCTGCAAATTGCCCGCAACACCCTGCGCGAGGCCGATCCCTTTGCCACCTCGGCCGCCCTGAGCGAGTCCGAGACGAAGCTGCAGACCTTGTATTCCGTGATCGGACGGTTGTCGCAACTCAAGCTGGCGGACTACTTGTGATGGGGCGCTTTCTGGCGATGATCGTCCTGGCGCTGCTGCCTGCGATCGCGGCTGCAACGCCGGTCCGCATCAAGGACTTGGCCGATTTCGACGGTGTGCGTGGCAACGATCTGGTGGGTTATGGCCTGGTCGTGGGTCTGGACGGCACCGGCGACGGCTTTCGCAACGCCCCCTTTACCGAGGAGTTGCTGGCAGGCCTGCTGGAACGGCTTGGCGTCAACGTCACCGACGAGGCGCTGCGGTCCCGAAACGTCGCCGCCGTTGTCGTGACCGCGGCTCTGCCGCCCTTCGCGCGGTCGGGCAGCCGCATCGATGTCAGCGTATCCACCATCGGGGATGCCAAGAGCCTGCTGGGCGGGACGCTGGTGATGACGCCGCTGAAGGCGGCGGATGGCAACATCTATGCCGTGGCCCAGGGGTCGATCATCGCCAGTGGTGCCGCAATAGAAGGTGAGGCGGCGCGGGTGGTCGAAGGCGTGCCAACCTCGGGCAAGATTCCCGTGGGCGCCCGCGTGGAGCGCGAGGTCGAGTTCGATTTCGCGGGCATTCAGAATATCCGCGTCGCCCTGCGCAATGCCGATTTCACCACCGCGACCCGGATCGAGGACGCCATCAACCGTGACTTCGACCGCCGCGTCGCCACCGCCCAGGACAGCGGCACGGTCATGGTCGAATTCCGCCAGTTGGGCGAGGTCAATCCGGCCCGCGTCCTGGGACGCATCGAAAACCTGACGGTCGAGCCGGAAGATCGCGCCAAGGTGGTCATCGACCACAAGTCCGGCACCATCGTGATCGGGGAACGGGTGCGAATCTCTCGGGTCGCGGTGTCCCAAGGGGCGCTGACCCTCAGCGTCAGCGAGGCGCCGATGGTGTCCCAGCCCAACCCCTTTGCCCGGGGGGAAACCGTTACCGTTCCCCGTACCGTGGCCGAATTGCGCAACGAGCCGGGCATCGGTTTTGCCGAGGTGGCGGGCGAAACCTCGCTCAGCGATCTGGTCCAAGGGCTGAACGCCCTGGGTGTCAGACCCCGGGAAATGATCGACATCCTGAAGTCGATCCATGCGGCGGGGGCGCTACATGCCGATCTGATCATCGAATGACGGGAACAGGATTTTTCGGCGGGCAAGTGACAGGCCTCGATCCATCGCATAAACGGAAGCGACATTTCCAGCCTTGGGTTGATCTGATGCAGATAGAAGCCACCGCCTTGCCTGATGTTCTTGTTCTGACGCCTGCCCGGTTTGGGGATGATCGGGGCTTCTTTTCCGAAAGCTGGAACCGCAAGACATTGGCCGCGGCTGGGGTGGTGCTGCCCGACTTTGTGCAGGACAACCATTCGATGTCGCGCCGCGCGGGAACGGTACGCGGGCTGCATTACCAGGCGCCGCCCTTTGCGCAAGGCAAGCTGGTGCGTTGCGGGCGCGGCGCGCTTGTGGACGTAGCGGTCGATGCGCGGCGAGGCAGCCCGACCTATGGCCAGTGGGTCGCGGTCGAACTGTCCTTTGAGAATGGACGCCAGCTCTGGATTCCGGCGGGGCTCCTTCATGGCTTTGTCACGCGCGAACCCGATACGGAAATCGTCTATAAATGCACCGCGCATTACGACCGGTCCAGCGACGGGGCAGTGCGGTGGGACAGCCTGGGCATCGACTGGGGGGTGGAGGATCCGCTGCTGTCCGACAAGGATCGCGATGCGCCTGCCTTTGCCGATTGGGTGTCCCCGTTCGACTACACGGTGGCGGCATGAAGATCCTTGTCACCGGGGGTGCGGGCTTCATCGGCTCGGCCGTGGTTCGGCTGGCGATTTCGCGCGGCCACGAAGTGGTCAATGTCGATGCGCTGACCTATGCCGCCAATCTTGCGAATGTGGCGGATGCCGCCAACAGCCCAGGCTATTGGTTCGAACAGGTCGATATCCGCGACCGCGCGGCTTTGGACCGGGTTTTTGCGGACCACCAGCCCGATGCCGTGATGCATCTTGCGGCCGAAAGCCACGTGGACAGGTCCATCGACGGTCCCGCCGCCTTTATCGAGACCAACGTGATCGGCACCTTCAACATGCTGGAAGCCGCGCGCAGCTACTGGACCGCGCGGGGCCGGCCGGACAGCTTCCGGTTCCACCATATTTCCACCGACGAGGTGTTCGGATCGCTGGGCGAGACGGGGCAGTTCACCGAAACCACCCCTTACGACCCGCGCAGTCCTTATTCCGCCAGCAAGGCCGGATCGGATCATCTGGTGCGCGCCTGGCACGAGACATATGGCCTGCCCGTCGTGCTGACCAACTGTTCCAACAATTACGGCCCTTATCATTTCCCCGAAAAGCTGGTGCCGGTCGTGATCCTGAAGGCGCTCGCGGGCGAGCCGATCCCGGTCTATGGCGATGGCGGCAATGTGCGCGACTGGCTGTATGTGGAAGACCACGCCGATGCGCTGCTGCTGGTGGTCGAAAAGGGGCGGGTCGGCCACAGCTACAACATCGGCGGAGAGAACGAGGCCAGGAACATCGACCTGGTCCGCACCATCTGCGCCCATATGGACGACCTGCATCCCCAAGGCGCGCGCCACGGCGACCTGATCACCTTCGTGACCGACCGACCCGGCCATGATCGCCGCTATGCCATCGACCCGACGCGCATCCGCACGGAACTGGGCTGGCGCCCCTCGGTCACGGTCGAGGAAGGGCTGCGGCGGACGGTGGAATGGTATCTGACCCATCGTGACTGGTGGCAGCCGCTGTTGTCGCGCCAGGGCGTCGGCCAACGCCTGGGTCAGGCCCGATGAACGGTCTTCTGGTTCTGGGAAAGTCCGGGCAGCTTGCCCAGGCCTTGGCACGCCTGGCGCCCGGGGCGACCATCTGGGGCCGGGCGGATGCCGATCTGAACGATCCGCAGTTGGTGATGGAGACGATCCACAACCTGCGTCCACAGGCGATCATCAACGCCTCTGCCTATACTGCCGTGGACCGCGCCGAAGTCGAGATCGAGGCGGCAAGGGTGCTGAATGCCACAGCCCCTGGCCTGCTGGCCCGGACGGCGGCAGAACTGGGCATTCCGTTTCTCCACGTCTCGACCGATTATGTTTTCGACGGGTCCGGCAATGCCGCGCGCACTGAAGACGCGCCGACCGCGCCCCTGGGGGTTTATGGCCGCACCAAGCTGGAAGGCGAAGGCCAGGTCGCGGCGGCGGGTGGACAATGGGCCGTGATGCGCACGTCCTGGGTCTTTTCCCCGGACGGGGCGAATTTCGTCAAGACGATGCTGCGCCTGGGGGCCGAACGCGACACGATCACCGTTGTGGCCGACCAGATCGGCGGACCGACCGAGGCCAGCCGGATCGCGCAGGCCTTGCTGGAGATGGCGCGGCAGATGCAGGCCGACCGGGGCAAGGGCGGGCTTTACCATTTCGCAGGCGCCCCCGATGTCAGCTGGGCTGATTTTGCGCGCGCCATCTTTCAGCGCGCCGGGCTGGATTGCGCGGTGCGCGACATCCCCGGCAGCGCCTATCCGACCCCCGCACGGCGGCCGGCGAATTCGCGGCTGGATTGTTCGCGGATCGCGCGCGATTTCGGCATTGCCCGCCCCGATTGGCGGGCCGATCTGGACCGGGTCTTGAATCAACTGGGATATCCGACATGACCACACGCAAGGGCATCATTCTGGCGGGCGGGTCGGGGACGCGCCTTTATCCCATCACCATGGGGGTGTCGAAGCAGCTTCTGCCGCTTTACGACAAGCCGATGATCTATTACCCGATCAGCGTGCTGATGCTGGCCGGCATCCGCGAGATGGCGATCATCACCACCCCCGAGGATCAGGCCCAGTTCCAGCGGCTTCTGGGCGATGGCGCGCAATGGGGGCTGCGCTTCGAATGGATCATCCAGCCGTCCCCCGACGGTTTGGCGCAGGCCTATATCCTGGCCGAGGATTTCCTGTCCGGCGCCCCTTCGGCCATGGTTCTGGGCGACAACATCTTCTTCGGCCATGGCCTGCCCGAACTGTTGAAGGCCGCCGATGGCCGCAAGGATGGCGGCACGGTCTTCGGCTATCGCGTGTCGGATCCGGAACGATACGGCGTGGTGGATTTCCAGTCCGACGGCCGGGTCCGCGCGATCATCGAAAAGCCCGATCTGCCGCCGTCGAACTTTGCTGTGACGGGGCTTTACTTCCTGGACGGCACCGCCCCGGCGCGCGCCAGGCAGGTCAAGCCCTCCGATCGGGGCGAGTTGGAGATCACCACCCTGCTGGAAAGCTATCTGCACAATGGCAGCCTGACGGTCGAAAAGATGGGCCGCGGTTTTGCCTGGCTGGATACCGGCACCCATGGCAGCCTGCTGGACGCGGGCAATTTCGTGCGCACCCTGGAAAACCGGCAGGGATTGCAGACCGGCTGTCCCGAGGAAATCGCCTTCGAGGCAGGCTGGATCAGCGAGGACGCCTTGCGCGAACAGGCGCAGAAATACTCGAAGAATGCCTATGGCCGTTATTTGCTCGGGCTGTTGGGCGACGGGCGATAAGCATCGACCATTGCTTCCTCATGGCGCCGCGACTTGCTATCAGATGGCGCATATTTTACGCGATGCCCGCCAAGTGAGTCCGTCTTGTCCTTATCCAATCCATCCGCCGTTGTGGTCGCCGCTGTTGTCGTCACCTATAACAGGCTGCCGCAGATGCGGAAAACCTTGGCCCGGCTGCTGGCGGAACCACTCGATCATGTCATTGTGGTCGAGAATGGATCGTCCGATGGCACGCGCGAATGGCTGGCCTCGCTTGAGGACGGGCGCCTGACCGTAATCGAGATGGCGCAGAACGGCGGCGGTGCGCTAGGATTTGAGGTGGGCATGCGCGAGGCGAGTGTCCGCTTCAATCCCGACTGGTTAGGCCCCAGGCTCATTGAGTTTCAGAGCCAGAACAGGACTGTTGCGGCGAGCGCGATGGCTGAGAAAAAGGTCTCCGGGCAGCGGTCGTATCGAGTTGCAACACGCCTCCAGTCCTTCAGGCGGCCAAACATGATCTCGATGCGGTTGCGCCGCTTGTAACGCCGCTTGTCGTATTTCACAGTCTTCTTTCGAGACAACCTGCTGGGATGCAAGACTTTATCCCCTTGTCTTCAAACGCCTTTCGCAGCCAGTCTGCATCATGGCCCCGGTCCGCGAGCAGCCAATCTGCCTTCGGCAGGCGGCCCAGCAATGCTGCCGCACCAGTGTAGTCGCTTACCTGTCCCGCCGACATGAAGAACCGGATCGGGCGGCCCCTGGCGTCAGTGACGGCGTGCAGCTTGGTATTCATGCCACCCTTGGTGCGCCCGATCTGTCGTCCACGCCCCCTTTCTTGGCACGCAGGCTGGAAGCCGTGCGATGCGCCTTGAGATAGGTTGCATCGATCATGATCGTCTTGCTCTCGGCACTCTCGGCGGCCAGACCCATCATGATCCGGGCGAAGACACCATTGTCGCTCCACCGCTTCCAACGGTCATAAAGCGTCTTTGCCGGACCATACTCCTTGGGTGCATCGCACCATCGCAACCCATTGCGATTGACAAAGACTATGCCGCTGAGCACACGCCGATCATCAACGCGAGGCTTGCCATGGCTCTTGGGGAGTGAGGCGGATCAGAAGACAGTCCAGTGGACTGTCTTCCCGACGAACCGCTGCAGGCGTGCCATCTGCGCGTCCGAAAGCCAGAAAAGGTTGCTCATCGTTCAGTCTCCTTGCGGAGGCTGAAGCACGCCAAAGGATCAATATCAATGGACCCTGAGGCTAGTTGGTGCAACCGGACGGATGTAGTGGGCATTTGTCGCCCCAATGTCGCAACGCAGGGTCGCGGATTGGTTTCCGCAACGCTGAAGAATACTTGGTAAGGAGGTAAAGATAAGGCGGCGGCTGCCTTATCACCCTGCCTGCCTGGCGATATCCTCGATCAGGACGGCCTTGACAGTCAGGTCGGTGCTGGCCTGCGCGGCCTTGTGAAGCCTTTCGCGCAAGGGGGCCAGCCGCGCCTCGGATGTGAAGTTGCCGTCGAAGCCGCCGGTGTTGGCATGGATCAGCAATTCGCGCAGCAGCGCGTCGCGGAGCCGGTGTTCCTGTTGTTCCATTGCCGCCAGTTCGGCACCGGGGGTCTCGATGGTCAGCGTCAGGATCATCACGGCGCCCATGTCGCCATTGCGCATCAGGGGAACGAAGAACTGGGATGGAAAGGTGAACCACCCCTCCGCCGGGACGGGGCCGCCATGGCCGTCATCATGCCCGCCGCCGTGGTCGCTGGCAGCGGCGTGATCAGCGGCGGGGGCGGCGTGATCCGACGGATCCGCGGCATGATCGTCGCTGCCATGGGCGTCGGTTTCTGCTTCGCCATGTTCACCGGCCGGCGCTTCGGCGGCATGGCCAGCCCCCTCTGGGGCAGGGCGCAGCCAGTCTCCTGCGGCGATTCCCCCGACAAGGGCCACAACGGGGATCAGCAGGGGCAAGAGCTTTTTCATGATCCAACCTCAATATGGCAGGATCACGTCGGCGATCTGCTGGCCGAAGCGGGGTTGCTGCACATCGGTGATCTGCCCGCGCCCGCCATAGGAAATGCGCGCGCCCGCGATGCGGTCATAGGCGATCTCGTTGCTGCGGTCGATGTCGGCGGGGCGCACGAAGCCGCTGACGGTCAGTTCGCGCAGTTCGTAGTTCACACGGACTTCCTGGGTGCCCTCGATCTGCAAGGTGCCGTTGGGCAGGGTGTCGATCACGGTGGCGGCCACGCGCAGCGTCAGCTTGTCGTGCCGCGTGATGTTGCCGCTGCCCTTGTAGGTGGATGAGGATTCCGCCTCGGCCAGGTTGTCGAAGCTGGCACCCTCGGGCAGCTTTTCGTTCAGGCGCTGCGGAATGCCGATCATCTGCGGGATGCTGACGCTTTCGCCCGACTGGCGGCTGCGCCCCGAGGTGTTGGTCATCTGCGCCTCGTCGTCGATCTCGATCACCACCGTCAGGATGTCGCCGCGCGTGGCCGCCCGCCGGTCGCTGATCAGCGACGAGGTAGTCCCGGCCCAGAGCGAGGCGGCGGCCTCGGGGCGGCCGGAATCGACGGGGATTTCCAGGGGCGGGTTGGTCATGGCGATGAACTCCTCGCTGTTGCGGGGCGAGGTGAGGGTCGGCGGCTTGCCCAGGTGGTCGGCGCGTGCGCAGGCGGTCACGGCAAGGGCCAGGAGGATCAGGCGGGTCGGTTTCATCGGATGTCCTTGTCGGTCTATTTCATGGCCAGAAGGCTGCCGTCCGGCTGGACGACGGCGCTGATCGTGGCGCGGGATTCGAGGTTCATGACGCGGATCACATCGCCTGCCGCACCATCGGACAGGGTCCGCGCCTCGGTCACGATGCGCAGGGCGCCCCGCTGGAAGACCAGAGGGTGGATCTGGTTGCGGGCGATCAGCCGGGGCGCTTGCAGCAGGGATGCTTGCAGCGGGCGGCCTTCGTGGATCGTGATGCGGGTTTGCAGCCCGATCGCCTCGGACGGATCGGACAGGCCGGGGCGGTCGCCATCGATAGCGCGCAGGTCGGCCGCGGTGATGACTGTCCCCGCAGGAAGGGTCCGTGCGGCGGCCAGCACCGCCGCGGTGGCGGGCAGGGGGGCAAGCGCCAGAAGAAGCACGAGCCACCGCATCAGCGCACCTGCGTGGTGGCCGCCAGCATCTGGTCGGCAGCGGTGATGACCTTGGCGTTCAGTTCGTATCCGCGCTGCGCCTTGATCAGTTCGGTGATCTCTCGCACCGAATCGACCGAGCTGTCTTCCAGATATCCCTGGCGCAGCGTGCCAAGGCCGTCCACGCCGGGCGTCGTCACCTGCGGGGTGCCAGACGCGCCGGTTTCCAGGAACAGGTTGGACCCGATCGCCTCCAGCCCCTTTTCGTTGGAAAAGCCCGCCAGGGTCAGCTGGCCCAACATCTCGGGTTCGACCTGGTCGGTGAAATAGGCGTAAACCTCTCCGGCGGCGTTGATGGAAATCGTGCGCGCGTCGTCCGGGATGGTAATGCCAGGGACGACCGGATAGCCGTCCGAGGTCACGATCAGCCCGTCGGGGGACCGTTTCAGTCCACCATCGCGTGTATAGGCCGAGATACCGGACGGCAGCGTCACCTCGAGATAACCCTCGCCGTCGATGGCCATGTCCAGGTCGCCCCCGGTCTGGGTCAGCGCGCCTTGTTGCAGGTTGATGCTGACCGCCGTGGGCCGCACCCCCAGGCCCAGTTGGACGCCTGCCGGAATGACCGTGCCGTCCGCTGCCGTGACCGTGCCGGGGCGCGTGGCCTGCTGGTAATGCAGATCTGCGAATTCGGCACGCCGGGCGTTGTAGCCGGTGGTGGACATATTGGCGAGGTTGTTGGAAATGACCTCGACCCGGGTTTGCTGCGCGCTCATGCCGGTGGCGGCGATTTGCAGGGCTCTCATCGGTGGTCCTTTCAGCGTGTCATGCCGGTGATCGCGCTGCGGATGCGCTGATCTTCGCGGTCAAGGAAGGATTGGCCCAGTTCGTAGGCACGCTGGACCTCGATCATGCGGGTAATCTCGAAGACGGAATCGACGTTGGATTCTTCCAGGAAACCCTGGCGGATGCGGGCGTCATCCACCGGCTCGGGCGGGCTGTCGGTGGTGAAGGCTGTGCCGCCCTGATGGGTCAGTTGCGCGTCATCGGGTGCATTGAAGACGCCGATCTTGCCAAAGACCACCCCATTCGCCGACAGGGTGCCGTCAGCGCCGATTGCCACGCCACTGGCGCCCGCGGGAACGATGATCGGCGCCATGCCCTCGTCCAGCAGGCGAAATCCCTCGGCGGTCATCACCTCGCCCTCGGCAGAGGGCAGAAAGGCGCCAGCGCGGGTCAGGCGGGTGCCATCAGCGGTTTCGACAAGGAAAAATCCTTCGCCCTCGATTGCCAGGTCGAAGTTGCCGTTGGTCTGGGTCAGCACGCCCTGGTCCAGATCCAGCGTCCGGCCGCGCGCATGGGCCATCGACAGCGTGTCGCCGTTGCGGTCGAGTGCCGACAGGTGTTCGGCAAAGATCACCCCTTCGCGGCGAAAGCCGGTGGTGTTGGCGTTGGCGATGTTGTTGGCCACCACCCGCATTTCGGCCATCAGCCCGGCCTGGCGGGTCAGGCTTGCATAGATCGCATTGTCCATGGGTCAGCTTCCCGCGATCAGGGGGATGATCTGCCCAAGGTAGAAATCGGACAGCGCGGTGGTCATGAAGCTCATCGTGACCCAGAAGACGGCCAGCATCAGCCCGACCTTGGGCACAAAGGTCAGCGTCATTTCCTGGACCGAGGTCAGCGCCTGGAACAGCCCGATCACGACGCCCGCGATCAGCGCGACCGCCAGCATCGGGGCGGAAATGCGGACCGAGATCAGCAAGGCCTGTCGCAGCATATCGAACAGCAGCGTTTCATCCATGGGTCACACCGGCATCCGCAGGATTTCCTGATAAGCCTCGACCACCTTGTCGCGGATGGCGACCACGGTCTCCATGGCCATCTCGGCCTCGGCCAGGGTCTGGACCAGGCGGTGGGTTTCGACCTGTCCGGTCATGGCGCCGGTCGCCACCTGATCGACCTTTCCCATCTGGGCGGCGAAATCCTGGGCGGCGTTGGACAGCGCCTGAACGGCGGGACCGGGCTGACCCGGCGCGACTGCGGTGCGGGCGGCGGAATAGGCAGTGGCTGCATTCAAACTGGTGAACATGGGCGACCTTTCTAGCGGCGCAGAAGTTCCAGAAGCGACGCACCCATCTGGCGCGTCTGCTCGAACATTTTCAGGTTGGCTTCATAGCTGCGGCCCGCCTCGCGCGAATCCGCGATCTCGATCACCAGATCGACGTTGGAGCCGAGGTAATAGCCGTCCTTGTCGGCCAGGGGATGCGAGGGATCGTAAAGGCGCGGCAGTTCCTTTTGATCCAGCCGCAGCCGCGATGCCGAAACCTCTCCGGTGGGACGGCCGAAGCGGGTGGCTTCCTCGAAGGTGACCAGCTTGCGGCGATAGCCGGGCGTGTCGGTGTTGGCGATGTTCTCGGCCGTGTGGCGCAGGCGTTCGCTTTGCGCGCGCATCCCGGAGGCGGCCAGGTGCAGGGCGGAAACGGGACGGTCCATCATGCCCTCCGTCCGATGCTGGTGCGCATCAGATCAAGCGCCGAGCTGTAGATGCCCAGCGACAGGTCGTGGCCGCGCTTGACCTCGGCCGCCTTCAGCATCTCCTCCTCCAACGAGACAGAATTGCCGTTGGGCGAGGCGCCAGTTTCGTCTGCGGTCTGGCGCGTCAAGGGCGACCAGTCCGGCGTGGCCAGGTGGCGCGGATCGGTGGTCCGCATCGGCGTCAGGTCCGCCCTGCGATAGCTGTCGGCAAAGGACGCCGTGTCGGCGGC
This sequence comes from Paracoccus everestensis, assembly GCF_021491915.1. Classification (NCBI taxonomy): domain Bacteria; kingdom Pseudomonadati; phylum Pseudomonadota; class Alphaproteobacteria; order Rhodobacterales; family Paracoccaceae; genus Paracoccus; species Paracoccus everestensis. The sequence continues at coordinate 441,164 of NZ_CP090836.1, forward strand.
CTTGAAGCCGGGGGTGTCGGCATTGGCGATGTTGCGGGTGACCACAAGATGCCGCTGGCTGGCATGGGCGCCCAGGGCACGGGCCATGCGCATCATTTCGATCTTTTCAAACATGAGGCTTCTCCTCATTGGCGATAACCCGGTCTTAACCGTGATTCGTTTAGAAACCGTTTGCGGCTTGGAAAAAACGGAGGCGGAGATGGATCAGTTGGCGTCAGTTGCGGCGCGGATCGCGGACTTGCGCATGACGCGGCATTTTGGCCGGGTGCATTCGATGCAGGCCGGGCTGATCCGGGTCGAAGGGTTGAACAGCCATGCCTCGGTCGGCGACAGGGTTCTGATTTTCCTCCAGAAAGGTCAGGTTTCGGGGGAAATCGTGGGGCTTGCCCCGCGCCATGCGGATGTGCTGCCCGAAGGGGATGCCGAAGGGCTGTCCGTGGGTGCCGGGGTTGAGCTTTTGTTCGCGCCGACCATCGCCCCCTGCAACGCCTGGGTGGGCCGAATCATCGACCCGCTGGGTCAGCCGCTGGACGGGCGCCCCCTGCCGCAAGGGCGCGAACCCCGTCCTTATCGCCGCGAAGCCCCGCCCGCCGTGCGGCGCAAGCGGCTGGGGATGCGCCTTCCCACCGGCTTTGCGGTCTTCGACACGCTGCTGCCGCTGGTCACGGGCCAGCGGATCGGGCTGTTCGCGGGATCGGGGGTGGGAAAGTCCACACTGTTGTCCGGCCTTGCCAAGGGCGTGCAGGCCGATGTCGTGGTTATCGCCATGATCGGCGAACGGGGCCGGGAACTGCGCGAATTCGTCGAAAAGACCCTGGGACCCGAAGGCATGGCACGGGCGGTGATCGTGGCCGCGACATCCGACCGCTCTCCCTTGATCCGGCGGCGCTGCGCCTGGGCGGCCATGGCCGTGGCCGAGCATTTCCGCGACGAGGGCCACCATGTCCTGTTCCTGGCCGATTCGATCACCCGTTTCGCCGAAGCGCATCGAGAGATCGCCCTGGCCGCGGGCGAGCCGCCCAGCTATCGCGGCTTTCCGCCGTCGGTTTCGAACCTGATCATGGCGCTTGCCGAACGATCCGGCCCGGGCTTGGAGGGGACGGGCGACATCACCGGCATCTTCAGCGTGCTGGTCGCGGGATCGGATATGGAGGAGCCGGTTGCAGACATCCTGCGCGGCACGCTGGACGGCCATGTGGTCCTGGATCGCACCATTGCCGAACGCGGGCGCTTTCCGGCCATTGATGTGGTAAGATCGGTATCGCGGTCCTTGCCCGATGCCGCCACCGCGGACGAAAACAGGATGATCGGCAAGGCCCGGGCGGCTTTGGGCGCCTATGCGGAATCGGAATTGATGATCCGCGCGGGCCTTTATGCGCCGGGGGCCGATCCGCGCCTGGACGAGGCGGTGAAGCTGTTTCCGCAGCTGGATGATCTGGTGACGGTCAAGACACCGGGCATCGCCGAAAGCTTTGCCGCCCTTGGCACGGCCTTGCGGATCCCGGCGCAGGGGCGGCAGGCGCGGGGTTGAAACCCAGAGCCAAGGATCTGTGTTGGCTTGATGAAGGTTAGCGGGGCTTGCGGTCGACTGCGAAAGTCGAGGCGGTTGCACACAGCAGAACGAAAAGGGCAACGGAATTGGCGATCACCGAGTATTTTGTCCGCTATCTTCAACGGCGCGACCAGCTGAGCGCAAGAGACCTGGAACGTTTGCGTTCGTTGAAGATCGAACATGCCAGCTATGCCCCGGGCGAAGTGATCGTTCCCGTTGGCAGCAGTCCCAATCGCAGTTGCATGATGCTGCGCGGATTGTCGGCCCGGTCCCACCCTCTTGTCGGGCGACCCGAGGATCGCGTCATCACGGCCTTGCACGTTCCAGGGGATTTCGTTGACCTTCATGCCTTTCTTATGGCGAAACTGGACCATTCCATCATTGCGGTAGGCCCGACCGAGGTCGAATTCGTCAATCACGAAGAACTTACTGAAATATCACAGAACTTTCCCCATCTGACCCGGCTGTTGTGGATGACGACGGTGATCGATTCCGCCATCCACCGGCAATGGCTGGTCGCGGCGGCATCGCTGCGGTCCAGCGCGCATCTTGCCCACTTTCTGTGCGAGATTTACACGCGGTTGAACGCCGTAGGGGTCGCGTCGGAACACCAGTTTCACCTGCCGCTGCTGCAACGCGAATTGGCCGATATCCTGGGCTATTCGCCCATCCATGTGAACCGTGCCGTCCGCGACCTGCGCGATCGCGGGTTGATCCGCTGGCTGGGCGCGGACATCACGATCACCGATTGGAAGGGCTTGGCGCTGTTGGCGCGGTTCGATCCGGCCTATCTGGACCTGGAACGCACCCAGCGGTGATCACTGGCACAGCCGCCAGCCTCCGCGTCGGACCGCCACGTCCAGATGCAGGTGGTCGTCATGGGCGTCGTTGGATCCCGGACCCAGCACCGTGCTGAAGAACAGGCATCCGGCGGCGCGCACGGTTCGCTGGAACGCCTCGGCCAGATCGCCGGTGTCGGTGCGGGGCTGGACGATCAGCGGGTCCGCGCCGTCAAAGACAAAGGCCGCGATGTCGATGGCATTGCCAAGCGCGTGTTCCGACAGCTTTGGCTGCTCTGCCCCGGTGCCTAGGCGCGGGCGACAGTCATAGGCGGTGCCAAGCTGCAGGCCCGTGACACGAGGCGCGCCGGGCAGCATCGCCGCAGCCGGGCGCAGGAAGTCGCGCGCCCAGAAGCCAAGCGCCCGGGCCGTATCGCAGCGCATCACCGCATCGCCCTCTAGCGTCAGGTCGGGCAGGATGCGCTCGACCCGGACCGGGCGGGCGATGCCGCAATCGGGATCGTCGGGGTCGGTGATCGACGGCTCCTCGGTATAAACCGTGCCCAGGAGGGACAGCGCCAGCTTGCACGCGGCATGATCCTCGTCCGTTTCCCGCAGGCTGAACCAGCGGGGCGGGGCAGGGGGGCCAAAAACGGCCCCCGGATCCGGCTGGGCCTGCGGGACCGGCTGGGGCTGTGCCGGCGCGGGGCGTTCGGGTGGGCGGTCCTGCGCGGCGGCGGGCGCTGTCTGGCACAAGGCCAAGGCGCACAGGATTGCGCCCCACCGGGTCACGGTTGTTCGTCCACGGGCGCAGTCACGAACCCGTCGGGCAGGGCGCCCGTCAGCGCATCGGTCAGCGAATCCCCGGCAGGGGCCAACGCCTCGGCGTCTTCCTCCGAGGTGTTTTCATAAACCGGCTCGGACGGGGTGCGCTTGGCGGCCAGCGGATCGGCGTAATCCAGCGGCGCGGCCGGGGTTGTCTGGGCGGGTTCGGCCACTGCCTCGACCGGTGCCGCAGGCTCCGTCGCCGGGGTGGCAGTCGCCCCCGTGGCATCGGCAATGGTCATGCCCTGGGGCAGGAATTGAACCGTCGTGGTTTCGGCCGCAACCATGCGGGCCAGTTCCTCGGCGTCCCAATTGGTCAGGCGGACGCATCCCATGGACTGGTTACGGAACAGGGTCGAGGGCGTGGGCGTGCCGTGGATCCCATAGGTCGGCTTGGACAGCCCGATCCAGACCGTGCCAACCGGCCCGTTCGGCCCCGGCGGAACCACCAAGGGCTTGTCGTTGTCGCCCTGCTGGAAGTTCTTTTGCGGATTATAGGTATAGTTCGGATTCAGCGCGACCGTTTTCACACGGTGCTCGCCAGAAGGCGAGGGCGTGGCCGACGATCCGATCGTTGCCGGGTAATCGACCAGCAGCTTGCCATTCGCATCGAATCCCGCCACCCGCCGCGTGTTCACATCGACCAGGATCCGCGCGACGCTGCCGCGCATCCGGCTGCCGGTATCGACCACCTTGATCGTGGCCCCCGCCACCAGATCCGTGCCGGGATTCAGAAAGGCAATGAACTTTTCATCCATATGGAACCGCTCGCCCAGGCGTTCGGCGACACTGGTATGGGCCATGGCGGTCATCTGCGCCTTTTCGGCATAGTCGGTGGGGATTGCATCGACCAGGCCCTGCGCGTCCTCGGCCGTGATCGTGTAATCCTTGGTTGCGGGCTGGGCTGCGAAAGATTGCAGCAGGTTCCAGACATGCGGGTCCATCACCCCGTCGATGGGCAGGCCCGACCGGCGTTCGAATGCCATGATCGCGCTCTGGCTCATGCCGCCCTTGAAGCCGTCGATGACGCCGGGCGAGATCCCCGACCGGTCCAGCAGCACCTGAACCTTGGTCGTCAGCGCCGACCGTCCCGAGGGCAGGTCACCGCCATCATAGGCCGCCGCCTCGATCTCGGCTGCCGTGAAGGGCAGATCCGTCTGGGCCGCCACAGGCAGGGCCATCAGTGCGGCGATAACCAAGGCAAGCGGGATTCGGCCAAGGGGGATCCGGGGGGTGAATCGCGACATCAAATTCTCCGTCGGGGTGGGCGCAGCATTCAGTGTCTTGCGCGGATTTGCCAGATAGACCGCCAGTCACATTTCGGTCAATTCCAGTTTGAGTTTGCCGCGACCTCGCACTAGCCTGCCGTTGCGACAACGGATCCGGGGAAACGGTGATACAGCACGGACCGGCGGGCAGGACAGTTCGACCATGGACATGACCGGGTTTGCCGCCATTGCCGCAGCCATTGCCCTGCTGGCCCTGCGGATGCCCGTGGCGCTGGCGCTGATGCTGGCGGGCGGGACAGGGCTGGCACTTGTGGGGGCGGGGGACCAAGCCTGGACCCAGCTGGACGCGCTGCTGCGGGCGCCCGATCTGCTGGCGGTGCCGCTGGTCCTGTTGCTGGGCAACCTGGCCTTCTATGCGGGCTTTGCAACGCGGGTCCATGATGCGGCGGCGGTGCTGTTGCAGAACAGGCGCGGCGGGCTTGCCGGCGCCGCGATCCTGGGCTGCGCGGGCTTTGCCGCGACCTGCGGGTCATCGGTGGCTTGCGCCGCCACCATGTCGCGCATTGCCATCCCCGAGATGCTGCGTGCGGGCTATGATCCGCGGCTGGCCGGTGCCTCGGTTGCAATAGGCAGCACGCTGGGGGCGCTGCTGGCGCCGTCGATGCTGCTGATCCTGTGGGCGCTGCTGACAGGCACGCCGGTTGCGGCGGTGTTCCTGGCGGCCCTGCTGCCTGCGGCCCTGTCCCTGGCAGGGATGATTGCCGTGCTTTCGTGGTGGACCCGGCACGATCCCCAGGCCGCGCCCCCGTCGCAATCCTTGCTGCCGCCGCGCGAGGCGGCGCTGCGGGCGATCTGGCCCGCGCCGGTGGTGTTCGGGATCATCCTTGGTGGCATCTGGTCGGGGGCCATGTCGCTGGTGGTGGCCCTGGGGATTTGCGTGGCCCTGACACTGGCCGTTACCATTCTCCAGCATCGCCTGACGCTTGAAACGCTTTGGTCAGCCCTTCGCGGCAGCCTGGCGCAGGCGGCGATGATCCTGTTGGTGCTGGTCGCCGCACGCCTGTTCCTGACGTTTCTGGACATGACCGGCCTGCCCGCGATGCTGGCCCAAGGTGCCGCCGCCCTGCCGCGCCTGGCGACGATCCTGTTGCTGGGCCTGGCCTGCGCCGCACTGGGTCTGTTGGCCGAACCGGTGGCGATCCTGGTCCTGACCCTGCCCTTTGCCTTGGCCATCGGCACCGCCTATGGCCAGGAGCCGGTCTGGTCCGGCATCCTTCTGGTCAAGCTGGTCGAGATCGCGCTGATCCTGCCGCCCCTGGGCCTGAATGCGGTGGTTGTCGCCACGGCGGCCCGCGATATCCCGGCCCGCGCCGTCTTTGGGGGCCTGGGCCGGTTCCTTTTCCTGGACCTTCTGGTCGTCGCGGCCTTGGCACTGTTTCCGGGCCTGACCGGAGGGTTCTAATCCTCGGACACCAGCCGGTGCTGGGGAGGATAGAATTGGCGGGCAAAAGATACGGGCGTCGTATCGGACCAGTTCGTGCGTTCGATGGTCAACACCGCCGTGCCTTCGGGGATGTTCAGGTGATGGGCGCAATCGCCCCTGGCGGCATCCGCCAGGATCGAGAACCGCCCATGCGTCAGGGCAACCTGGCTGGCCAGCCACTCATGCGCGGATTGCTGTTCCACGTCCTGGCGTGTCAGCGGCGGCAGGATGGCGGGATTCAGCCAGATCGCCTCGCAGCAATGCGGGTGGCCGTCGGCGGTATAGGTGGCCTTGACCAGCACCAGTTCTTGGGACGCGGGCACCTGCAAGGCGCGGGCCGCAGCCTCGGTCGGGCGTTGGGTTGTGAAGCTGGCCAGGACATAGGAATAAGCCGCCCCCATGCCTTCGATCTCGGTGCGCACGGCGGGCATATCCAGGACCGTCCGCCGGGCCGAGGTCGCGGCGACGCGCGTGCCGACCTTGCGGCGGCGTTCGATGATGCCGCTGTCGGCCAGTTCCCGCAAGGCCCGGTTCACCGTGGCCCGCGCGCAACCCATGCTGTGGGCCAGCTCCTGTTCGGTCGGGATCAACTCGCCCGGCGGCCATTCCCGCGAGCGTATCCTGTCCAGAACGTCCGCGCGGACGGATTGCCAGGTATTCATGCGCCGTCCGCCGCCCGCCGCGCCCGATGCGCGCAGCGACCGGACGAGGTTGCCGGGAATCTTTGCCATTTTACAACTTTATAAACTCGAAACACATACCATCCCAATGTCGGGTCCAGGCGGCGCCAAGGGAAGCTGTCCAAATCGTCAGTGGGCGGGCTTCGGCCAAAGCCCGCTTGCACCTGTCCCCGCGGCTGCTATTGCATCATATGCAGGTAAGCGTGGGGGAACGATGCGCGCCGACATCCCGACATCCGGCCCGATGGCCGCAACCGGCACGGCCTGGGGCATCCTGACCGCAATCAGCCTGTGCCACATGATCAACGACGTGATGCAGTCGATGCTGGCGGCGATCTATCCGCTGCTTCAGGTCGAATTCTCGCTGACCTATGCGCAGATCGGGGTGATGACATTCGCCTTTCAGGTGACGGCATCGCTGTTGCAGCCGCTGATCGGAATGGCGACGGACAAGCATCCGCAACCGCGATCCTTGCCTTTCGGCATGGCCTCGACCTTTTGCGGGGTGCTGCTGCTGGCCTTCGCGCATCATTACACCATGCTGCTGGCGGGGGCGATGCTGATCGGGGTCGGGTCGGCGGTGTTTCATCCCGAAAGCTCGCGCGTGGCGCGGATGGCCTCGGGCGGGCGCTTCGGGACGGCGCAGTCGCTGTTCCAGATGGGCGGGAATTTCGGGCAGTCGCTTGGCCCCCTGCTGGCCGCCTTTATCGTCGTGCCGCTGGGCCGTCCGGCGGTGGCCTGGTTCGCGGTGGCCGCAGCCCTGGGCGGGGCCTTGCTGTGGCACGTCGGAACCTGGGCCGAGGGGCGCCGCCGCGCCGCCACCGCGCGGCCCGACACGGCGTTGCGATACCCCCGGAACCTGGTGATCCGCTCCATCGCCGTGCTGGCGGTGCTGACCTTTACCAAAAACATCTACACCGCCTCGATGAGCAGCTATTTCACCTTCTTCACCATCGAGAAATTCGGCCTTGGCACGCAGGGCGCGCAGATCATGCTGTTCCTGTTCCTGGGCGGCATGGCCGGGGGCGTGATCCTGGGCGGCATCGTCGGCGACCGGATCGGGCCGCTGCGGGTCATCTGGTTTTCCATCCTGGGCGTTCTGCCCTTTACGCTGCTGCTGCCCCATGTCGGGCTGGCCGCGACAGGGGTTCTGGCCGTCATCATCGGGCTGATCCTGGCGTCGGCCTTTCCGGCCATCGTGGTCTTTGCGCAGGAACTGGTGCCGGGCCGCACCGGCACCATTGCAGGGCTGTTCTTCGGCTTCAGCTTCGGCATGGGAGGCATTGCCGCCGCGGCCCTGGGCGTGCTGGCCGACGCGCGGGGGATCGAGACGGTGTTCTTCCTGTGTTCGTTCCTGCCGATCCTGGGGATTCTGACGATCTTCCTGCCTCGGCCGGGGCGGCTGATCGGCGGATGAATCCGCCATGACCCCGGGACCGCTGTTCTTCCACATCAGCCCCGACGGCTGTGCGGAGGCGCGACTGGCCCGATTGTTCCGCCGCAACGGGCATCGGGCGGTTTGCCACGACAAGGGGCAACTGGCCGAGGATATCCTGTTCGCCCGCGCAGCCAACGGCGACCCGCTGACGCCGTGGCGGGGCACGGTGCTGTTTTCCGGCCTGTATCGCGACACGCCGCATTGGCGCCCGCCGCTGGAGGCATGGCGGCAGTTCGGGTGGCTGGCCGGCCGCTTTCCCCAGGCGCGTTTCGTCCTGACCACCCGCCCGCCCGAGGATTGGATCCTCGACCGGCTGACCCGCGACAGGGGCGCGGCCGCACGCTGCCATGCCCTTCACTGGGGCTGCGACCCAGCCGACCTGCCCGACCTGTGGGAGGCTGACTGGCACGCCCACCTGGCCGCGGTCGATGCGTTCTTCGGTGGCGATCCCCGCCTGATCCGTGTGGACTTGGACCGTGATACGCCTGCCGATCTGGCGGCCAGGCTGGATCCGATCCTGCCGATGTCTGATCCGGGATCCCAAGAAGGGTGGTTTCCCGCCGCGAAAACCCTGCCCGACATGGAAGGGATGCTGGCCAAGCCCCCGCCGGAACCGGTGGATCCCGCCTATGTCGATGACGTGGCGGCATTTTGCCTGCGCGGCGTCGGACCTGGAACGGGCCAGGACGCCGGGCTTTCCGAATATTTTTCCATTTGGGACGGGGGCGGTATCGTGGCCGACCGGCATGGTGCGCAGCGGCGCATCAGGGTCCAGGACGGCATCGCCCTGTCCGCCCTGGGCCGCCATTTCAAGATCATCCGCGTTGAAGGCGTTATCAACGATGCCCTGCGCCTGAACCGCCCCATGCCGCTGCGCATCGACATGGAGGATTCGCGGTGGTTCGGATCCCCGCAGGGCGAGCCGCTGTCGGCCCCCACCTTGTGCCACAACCGCCGCCAGGGCGCACGGAATGCCGTGCTGTGGCCGCTGCCCGACCAGCACAGCATCGGCTTGCCGGGCTTTGACTCTGATGTCCCCCCGGACCCGATCCCGTGGGAGGACAAGCTGGACCAGATTGTCTGGCGAGGCATGATTTCCGGCAGCGAGATGCGCGACAGCGTCAAGCCCGGCCCGGCGTCCCACCTCGCCTTGCGCCAGCTTGCCGAGGCCGGGGACGATCCCGACAAACGCCGGGCGGCCTGGGACCGGCTGTGCGGCACGTCCCGGCTGGCCTTTGTGCGGCAATGGTTCGGGCATCCCGATTTCGACCTGGGCGTGGTCATGGCCTGGGGCTTTCGCCAGTTTGCAAGCGATCCGCTGCTGGCGCCTTTCTGCACCCCTCGCCAGGACCGCGCCTTCTTCCACCGCTTCCGCTATCAGCTGTGCCTGACGGGCTATGATCACGGATCGAACTTCATCGGGGCCATCGATGGGCAATCCGTCCTGTTGAAGGAGGAGGACAGGTGGGAAGTGTTCTATTCCAACCGCTTCCAGCCGTGGAAACACTATATCCCGCTGGAACGCTATGGCATCGACATCGCCGAAAAACTGGCTTGGGCGCGGGCAAATCCCAATGAATGCAAGGCCATGGCGACCGCAGCGCGGGCTGAGGCTGCGTTGCTCCGCAAGCCTGCCACCCGCCGCGCGATCATGGCGCGGATCCTCGACGGGCTGGCCGCGGCAGGATAAGGCACAGGGGCAGGGAGGACACCCATGACCACGATCCGCTTGGAACCCATCACCGCCGATGCCTTCGCCCCTTTTGGGGACGTGCTGGCCCCGCGCGTCACGCCCGACCGCATGATCAACGCCGGCCGCTGCGAACGCCACCACGCGCTTGCCACCGTGGAACGGGCAGGGGGCGAGGCGATCATCTCGATCTTTCGGTCCGATGCCGTCAGCCTGCCTTATGATTGCACCCTGCTGGAACGCCACCCCTTGGGCAGCCAGGCCTTCATGCCGCTTGGACCGGACGCCTGGTTGTCGGTGGTGGCCCCGGACGATGGCGGCAAGCCGGGGATGCCGCGCGCCTTCCTGGTGCCTGCGGGAACCGGCGTGAACCTGCGGGCCGGGGTCTGGCATGGGGTTCTGACGCCACTGGACAGGGCGGCGGATTTCCTGGTCGTGGATCGCGAGGGGGACGGCGTGAACCTTGAAGAAGTAACCATCGCCCCTGTAACCATCACCCCATGACTCTGCCCGACTTCAGCACCGAACTGGCCGCCCTGTCCCGTGGCGCCCGCCGCATCGCCGGCGTGGACGAGGTCGGGCGCGGCCCCCTGGCCGGGCCTGTCACCGCTGCCGCCGTGGTGCTGGACCCAGGCAACATCCCCGAGGGGCTGAACGATTCCAAGAAGCTGACCGCCAGACGGCGCGAGGCCCTGGCCGCATGGCTGGCGGACCATTGCGACCACTGCATCGTCCATGTCGGGGTCGAGGAGATCGACCGTCTCAACATCTATCACGCGGCCCATCTGGCAATGTGCAAGGCCGTCGCGGGGCTGAAAACCGCGCCCTGCCTGGCTCTGGTCGATGGTAACCGCGTCCCGCGCGACCTGTCCTGCCCGGGGCAGGCCATTGTCGCGGGGGATGCCCGCTGCGTGACCATCGCTGCGGCCTCCATCCTGGCCAAGGTGGCGCGCGACCGGCTTATGGTGGATTTGGCGCAACAATATCCCGGATACGGCTGGGAAGCCAATGCGGGCTATGCAACCCCTGCGCACAAACGGGCCCTGCTAGATTTGGGCGTTACCCCTTATCATAGGCGTTCGTTCGAGCCCGTCCACAACATCTTGTGTAAAGCCCTGGTGGCAAACCCTTGATTCAAAAAAGAAATTGACGCCGATTCGCGTCTGAATCATGTTAACGGGACAGCAGACCGGCAAAAAGCCGGCAGCGACCCCCGAGGCAGAGATGATAAAGACCAAGGATCAGCGCATGGCAGCCGCGCGGCCACTTCCCCTGAACCAGATTCTGGCGGGCGATTGCATCGAGGTGATGAACGCGCTTCCCGAAGCCAGCGTGGACCTGATCTTTGCCGATCCGCCCTATAACCTGCAATTGCGCGGCGACCTGCACCGGCCTGACAATTCCAAGGTCGATGCGGTGGACGATCACTGGGACCAGTTTTCCAGCTTTGCCGTCTATGACGCCTTCACGCGCGACTGGCTGGCTGCCGCGCGCCGTGTGCTGAAGCCGAACGGCGCGATCTGGGTCATCGGCAGCTATCACAACATCTTCCGCGTGGGGGCGGAAATCCAGAACCAGGGCTTCTGGATCATGAACGACGTGATCTGGCGCAAGTCGAACCCGATGCCGAACTTTCGCGGCAAGCGGTTGACCAACGCCCATGAAACGCTGATCTGGGCCGCGAAATCCGAAGCCTCGAAATACACCTTCAACTACGAGGCGCTGAAGTCGCTGAACGAAGGCACGCAGATGCGGTCCGACTGGGTGCTGCCCATTTGCAACGGCGGTGAACGGTTGAAGGACGCGGCGGGCGACAAGGCCCATCCGACGCAAAAGCCGGAATCGCTGCTGCACCGCGTCATCATCGGCACGACCAATCCCGGCGACGTGGTTCTGGATCCCTTCTTCGGCACCGGCACGACCGGCGCTGTCGCCAAGATGCTGGGCCGCGATTTCATCGGGATCGAGCGCGAGGAAGCCTATCGCACCGTTGCGGAAAGGCGCATCTCGCGCATCCGCCGCCTGGATGCCGAGGCGCTTGCCACCACCCGCGCCAAGCGTGCCGAGCCGCGCGTTCCCTTTGGCCAGGTGATCGAACGCGGGATGCTGCGCCCGGGCGAGGAACTGTATTCCATGAACAGCCGTCACAAGGCCAAGGTCCGCGCCGACGGGTCGCTGATCGGCAATGACGTGAAGGGGTCGATCCACCAGGTCGGCGCCGCCCTTGAGGGCGCCCCTTCCTGCAACGGATGGACCTATTGGCATTATCGGCGCGAAGGCCGGATGATCCCCATCGACATCCTGCGCCAGCAGATCCGGGCCGAGATGGAAGGCGAGGTTTCCCGCCCCAACTGAGGCTTCACGGTTCGCCTGGTTCCCCCGGCTGCCGCCAAGGTGGAACCCCCTTGCCCCGCCATAACGCATGGCGGGGCTTTTTCATGCCGTCAGACCCAGGGCCGGGCTTGGGCCATCTGCGTTTCGTAGCTGTCGATGCGCGGAGCCTTTTCCATGGTCAGCCCGATGTCGTCCAATCCGTTCAGCAGGCAATGCTTGCGGAAGGGGTCGATCTCGAAGGCAAAGGAAACCCCATCGGATGTCGTGACGGTCTGGTTTTCCAGATCCACCGTGATGCGGGCGTTGGCGCCCTTGCGGGCATCCTCCATCAGCGTATCGACGGCGTCCTGGGGCAGCACCACGGGCAGGATGCCGTTCTTGAAGCAGTTGTTGAAGAAGATGTCGGCGAAGCTGGTCGAGATCACGCAACGGATGCCGAAATCCAGCAACGCCCAAGGCGCGTGTTCGCGCGACGATCCGCAACCGAAATTGTCGCCGGCCACCAGGATCTGCGTCTGGCGATAGGCGGGCTGGTTCAGGATGAAATTCGGCAGTTCGTTGCCTTCGCGATCATAGCGCATTTCGTCGAACAGGTTGATCCCCAGCCCCGACCGCTTGATGGTCTTCAGGAACTGCTTGGGGATGATCATGTCGGTGTCGATATTGACCAGTGGCATGGGCGCCGCGATTCCGGTCAGGGTGGTGAACTTGTCCATGGGTCCTCTTGGCTTCTGCTTTGCCCCGGGCCGGTCTAGTCTGGCCGCGATCGGGCGAGGGGTATGTTGACGTGACTGGAAGCGAGTTGCAGGCCTGCGTGATGCAACGGTGGTCGCCGCAGATCGGCGATCCGGGGGTGACGGGATGGCTGACGGTCCTGGCCTATGCATTGTGCGCGATGCTGGCCTTGGCCGTGTGGCGACGGCTGAAGGGTCAGCGGGGGCGCCTGTTCTGGGCGGTCCTGTCGCTGCTGCTGGTGGCGTTGGCCGTCAACAAGCAACTGGATCTGCAATCGGCTGTCACCGCCACCGGTAAATGCCTTGCCCGTGCGCAAGGGTGGTATGCGCAACGCCGCCTGATGCAGGCGCTGTTCATCGGCCTGATCGGAGGTTGCGCGCTTGCCTTGCTTTTGGGCCTGACGCTCAGCCTGTGGGGCAGGCTTCGCCAGAACCTGCTGGCCGCGACCGGACTGACCCTTGTGCTGTGTTACGTGGTGATCCGGGCCTTGAGCTTTCACCATTTCGACCGCCTGATCGGCACCCGGAACTTCGGTGTGACGAACAACTTCCTGTTCGAGAACGCCGGGCTGGTGCTGATCGCGGTCAATGCAGCCTGGCTGCTGTGGCGCAGGCGCAGACCGGCCCGGCGCAGCCAGGCCGCGTGGCCAGGCTGAGGGGGACGGCCGACACCGGGTTGCGCAGGGGCGGGCCATTTCAGGCCGGTTCCCGCGCAAGCTCCCGTATATCGACAAGATGCCCGGCCACGCCTGCCGCCGCCGCCATGGCGGGCGACATCAGGTGCGTGCGACCCTTGTATCCCTGGCGGCCCTCGAAGTTGCGGTTGCTGGTGGCCGCGCAGCGTTCGCCGGGGGCCAACTGGTCCGGGTTCATGCCCAGGCACATCGAACAGCCCGCAAGGCGCCATTCGAAGCCCGCCTCCTTGAAGATCACGTCCAGCCCTTCTTCCTCGGCCTGGGCGCGCACAAGGCCCGATCCGGGAACGACCATGCCGCGCACCCCGGCCGCCAGCCTGCAGCCGCGCAGAACCTCGGCCGCGGCGCGCAGATCTTCGATCCGGCCGTTGGTGCAGGAACCGATGAAAACCGCGTCGATGGCGATGTCGGTCAGCCGGGTGCCGGGGGTCAGGTCCATGTAATCCAGCGACCGGCGCGCGGCCTCGACCTTGCCGCCGGTGAAATCCGAAGGATCGGGAACGGTTGCGGTAATGGGCAGCGCGTCTTCGGGGGACGTGCCCCAGGTCACGGTGGGGGCGATATCCTCGCCGCGCAGGGTGACGACCTTGTCCCAATGCGCGTCGTCGTCGCTGTAAAGCGTCTTCCACCAGTTGACCGCAGCATCCCATTGCGCGCCCTTCGGCGCATGGGGGCGGCCCTTGACGTAATCGAAGGTCGTCTGGTCGGGCGCGATCAGGCCCGCGCGGGCGCCGCCTTCGATCGCCATGTTGCAGATGGTCATGCGGCCTTCCATGGACAGGCTGCGGATCGCCTCGCCACAGTATTCGATCACATGGCCGGTGCCGCCCGCCGTGCCGGTATGGCCGATGATCGCCAGAACCACGTCCTTGGCGGTAACGCCGGGTGCCAGGCGGCCCGTCACCTCGACCTTCATGTTCCGGGATTTCTTCTGGATCAGCGTCTGGGTGGCCAGGACGTGTTCCACCTCGGACGTGCCGATGCCGTGGGCCAGGGCGCCGAACGCCCCATGCGTGGCGGTATGGCTGTCGCCGCAGACGACCGTCATGCCGGGCAGGGTCCAGCCCTGTTCGGGTCCGACGATATGGACGATCCCTTGGCGGATGTCGTTGACCGGATAATAGACCACGCCGAATTCGCGGGCGTTGCGGTCAAGCGCATCGACCTGGATGCGCGACTCCTCGTTGTCGATGCCTTGTTCGCGGTCCCAGGTGGTCGGCACGTTGTGATCGGGCACGGCGATGGTGCGTTCGGGCGCGCGGACGGCGCGGCCGGTCATGCGCAGTCCTTCAAAGGCCTGCGGGCTGGTCACTTCGTGGACCAGATGCCGGTCGATATACAAAAGACAGGTGCCGTCATCCTGACGGTCGACGACATGGGCATCCCAGATCTTGTCGTAAAGCGTCCGCGGGGCGGCGGATTGGGGATCAAAGGTCATGGCTGCTTGGCTTTCGGCTGTGATGTGATCATGGCGGACAGGTCGGCTGCGGCAGGACCGCAGCCCGTCACAGTCGCGCCGTCACGCCGCGCGTTTCGCCGAAGAACCGCGAAGGCAGGCGCGCGCGGTCATGGATGTCGAAATAGATGAACCCGGACATGGCCGATCTTTTATGCGTCTTTCGGCGTTGACGCAATATTGTCGCAGGCGAGGGGGGCCATGGAGCCGGTCGGTCCAGACATCGTGGATGCCGCCCAAGGATTATGGTCGCGCATTTCCCTGTTCCTCGAGATCATGATCCTGCCCGCCCGCTTGTACCAGCTGGCCGCCATTGCCGGGCTGATCCTGCTGTCCTGGCTCCTGGGCCGGATCGCGCTGCGGTTCTGGAACGCCTGGCTGCATGATCGCAGCGACTGGCCGAAATGGCGGCTGCGGCTGGGCGTGCTGATCGGGCGACGGATGGGCCTGATGATCTTTGCGCTGCTGGCCTGGACCGTGGTCATCGTCATGCGAGAGATCACCTGGCCCTCGCGCAGCGCGCTGATCGCGCTTGCGGCATCCATCGCCTTGTCCTGGCTGGCGATCTTCTTCGTGGCACGGCTGATCGCCAACCGCTTCCTGCGCCGCATCGTCAGTTGGGCGGGCTGGATCTGGGTCACGCTGTTCCTGCTGGGCCTGACCGAGCCTGCGGGCGATTTCCTGGACAGCCTTGCCATCACCATTGGCGACTTGCGCCTGTCGGCCCTGACGGTCCTGAAGGCCCTTGTGGTGACCGGCCTGCTGATCGGCGGCGCGCGCGCCTTGTCGCGGCTGATCACCGGCAGGCTGGCGCGGAACGAAGACATTTCGCCCACGATGCGGGTGCTGACGGCCAAGCTGTTGCAGGTGGTTCTGTTCAGCCTGGCCGTCGTGGTCGGGCTGAAGGCCGTGGGCTTCGACCTGACCGGCCTTGCGGTCTTTTCCGGCGCGGTGGGCGTTGGCCTGGGCTTCGGGCTGCAGAAGGTCGTCTCGAACCTGGTGTCTGGGGTGATCATCCTGCTGGACAAGTCCATCAAGCCCGGCGACGTGATCAGCCTGGGCGACACCTTCGGCTGGATCGAGGAGCTTGGCGCCCGCTATGTCAGCGTGGTGACGCGCGACGGCAAGGAATACCTGATCCCGAACGAGGATCTGGTGACAGGCCAGGTCGTGAACTGGTCCCATACCAACAGCTTCGTGCGCCTGGATCTGCGATTCGGTGCATCCTATGGCGACGACCCGCACAGGGTCAGCGCCACGGCCATTGCCGCCGTCAAGACCGTGCCGCGCGTGCTGTCCGACCGGCAGGCGGTCTGCTGGGTCACGGGATTTGGCGACAATGCCGTGGATTATGTCCTGCGTTTCTGGATCGACGATGCCGCAAAAGGCCTGACCAACGTGCGCGGGCAGGTTTACCTGGCCTTGTGGGACGCGTTCAAGGAACAGGGCATCACGCTGCCCTTTCCGCAGCGCGAGGTACGGCTTGTCAATCCGTCCTTGCGGGTCCAGATGGACGATCCGCCGCCCGACAATACGGAATCGGGCCGGGAACATTGAGATGGCCTGAAAAGTTGCTATCTTTGATCCATCCCCTGCGCCGGGGGCGATCGGCGCGCTGACCGGAGGATTGAACCCTGTCACAAGACGTCTCGCCGGCCACGGGGCCGGCTGCGACCCCCGCGCCGCAGGATCTGACCAGCGACCAGATCCTTGCCCGCATCCTGTCCTCGCTTGACGACGACAAGGCCGAGGACATCGTGACGATCGACCTGCGCGGACGGTCGGCCATGGCGGATCACATGGTGATCGCATCGGGCCGCAGCGCGCGCCAGGTGGGCGCCATCGCCGAAAAGCTGGCCGACCGGATGAAGCAGGCGACCGGCCGCACCCCCCGGATCGAAGGCAAGGATACCGGCGACTGGGTGCTGATCGACACCGATGATGTCATTGTCCATGTCTTCCGCCCCGAAGTTCGGGAATTCTATCAACTTGAAAAGTTGTGGATGCCTTCGGACGCGCTTGTCCGGGTGCGTGATCAGGCCCGCCCCGCGCATTAGGCCGGGCAGGACGCCATGCGGATCGACATCGCCGCGGTTGGCCGGCTGCGCAAAGGCCCCGAAGCGGCGATGGTTGCGGACTACCTCGACCGTTTCGCCAGGACCGGCCGCAGCCTTGGCCTGCCGCCCATCGCCATCCACGAGGTGGAAGACAAGCGCGGCGGCGGGATGGTGACCGAGGCCGAGTTGCTGGCGCGCGTCATCCCGCAGGGCGCTGCCCTGGTGATGATGGATGAAAGGGGCGAGCAGGCGACATCGCCGGAATTTGCACGTCGTCTGGCGGACTGGCGCGACCAAGCCAAAGATCTCTGCTTCGTGATCGGCGGCGCGGATGGGCTGGATCCCCTGCTGCGCGCGCGCGCCGATTGGCAGATCAGCCTGGGCCGCATGGTCTGGCCGCATATGCTGGTGCGGGTGATGCTGGCCGAACAGTTGTACCGTGCCGCGACGATCCTGGCCGGATCGCCTTATCATCGCGAATGAAGGTGGCGACAGGTTGGGGGGCTGCCGCCCCCTCTTGGCCTGCGGCCAATTCACCCGGGCGGATATTTGGGCCAAGATGAATCCGCTTTGCTTCACTTTGGCGTAAATATCCCGGGGGTCCGGGGTCTGGCCCCCGGCCTTTCGGTTGCCGCAACCGCCGCGCCCGCGTAACAAGGCGCAAATCATCCGAGGGGCGATATGACGAAACCTGTGGTCCTGTGCATTCTTGACGGGTGGGGCATATCCGACCGGCCCGAACAAAGCGCGCCGGACCAGGCGGAGACGCCGAATTTCGACCGGCTGATGCGCACCTGCCCCCATGCGACACTGACGACCTTTGGTCCCGACGTGGGCCTGCCGCGCGGACAGATGGGCAATTCCGAGGTGGGCCACACCAATATCGGCGCGGGCCGGGTTGTTGCCATGGATCTGGGCCAGATCGACCTGGCGATCGAGAATGGCAGCTTTGTGGGCAACGACAGCCTGATCCGCTTTGTCGAACGGCTGCGCGCGACGGGCGGGACCGCGCATCTGATGGGCATCGTGTCCGACGGCGGCGTGCATGGCCATGTTGTTCATGTCCAGGCCGCCATTCGCGCAATTGCGGCGGCGGGCGTGCCCGTTGTGCTGCACGCCATCACGGATGGGCGTGACGTGCCGCCGCAATCGGCCATGGGTTTCATCACCGAATTGCAGGGCAGCCTGCCCGAAGGCGCTCGGATCGGCACCGTGATCGGGCGATATTACGCGATGGATCGCGACAATCGCTGGGAACGGATCGAGCGCGCCTATCGGGCAATCATCGCCGGGCAGGGAGAACCCGCGCTGTCCGCCGATCTGGCCGTCACTGTGGCTTACGGGCGCGGGGAAACCGATGAATTCATCCCTCCCTTCGTCATCGACGGGTACAACGGTGCGATGGATGGGGACGGGTTCTTCTGCCTCAACTTCCGGGCCGACCGGGCGCGGGAAATTCTGACGGCGCTTGCGGATCCGACGTTCACCGAATTCGACAACAATGACCGCCCCGCATGGGCCGCGCTGCTTGGCATGGTCGACTACAGCACCCGGCATGACGAGTACATGACCGCCGCCTATCCCAAGCGCCAGGTGGTCAACACGCTGGGCGCCTGGGTCGCAAGCCATGGCCTGCGCCAGTTCCGCCTGGCGGAAACCGAGAAATACCCCCATGTCACTTTTTTCCTGAACGGCGGCAAGGAATCGCCCGAACCGGGCGAGGATCGATTCATGCCCGCCAGCCCCAAGGTCGCGACCTATGACCTGGCCCCCGAAATGGCCGCGGAGGAGGTTGCCGATAAACTGGTCGAGGTGATCGGCGCGGGCTATGACCTGGTCGTGGTGAACTTCGCCAATCCCGACATGGTGGGCCATACCGGCAACCTGCCCGCCGCCATCCTGGCCTGCGAGGCCGTGGATCGCGGCCTGGGCCGGATGCTGGCGGCCTTGGACCGCGCAGGCGGCGCGGCGGTGATCTGTGCCGATCACGGCAATTGCGAAACCACCATCGACCCCGTGACAGGGGGGGCGCATACAGCCCATACCACCAACCCGGTGCCGGTGATCGTCTATGGCGGTCCCCCTGGCGCGCATCTGCGCAACGGCAGGCTGGCCGATCTGGCCCCCACGGTGTTGCAGCTGATGGGCCTGGACAAGCCCGCCGAGATGACCGGCACCAGCCTGATCGTGACCGCATGAAGATATTTCTGCCCTTGGCGCTTGCCGCCCTGATCGCCGCCGCGCCTCTGTCGGCGCAGGACGTGCAACCATCGGTCACCGCCGCCGTGGCCGAGGCGCAGGACGCCGCCGCCCAGCTGCGCGCCGCCGTGGCCAAGCTGGCCGACGCGGTGTCCGCCGATGACCAGGTCGTCGCCTTGACCGAGGTGATCCGGGGTTACGAACAGGGCCTGTCCGCCCTGCGCGACGGGTTGCGCCAGGCCAGTGCCCGCGAAGCCGAGCTGCGCGCCCGCTTCGAATCGCAGCGCGGCCGGCTGGCTTCGGTCCTGGGGGCCATGACGGCGCTGCAGCAGGCGCCGGAAACCACCATGCTGCTGCATCCGGCGGGCGCGCTTGCCACGGCGCGGTCGGGCATGGTCCTGGCCGATGTCACCCCAGGCCTGCGGGCCGAGGCGGAACGGCTGCAGGACGACCTGGAGGAAATCGCCACGGTGCGTGACTTGCAGGCGGGTGCCGCGCAGATGCTGGGTGCGGGGCTTGCCTCGGTCCAGGAAGCGCGCCGGTTGCTGGCAAGCGCCGTCACCGACAGGTCCAGCCTGCCCATCCGATACGCCGACGCGCCTGCGGAAATGCAAAAGCTGCGCGATGCGGCGCAGTCGCTGGACGAATTCGCCACGGGGGTCGCCAGTATCCAGATGGACGTCGGCCCCCCGCTACAGGATTTCGAGGGCGCGCGCGGCGCCCTGCCCCTGCCGGTGGTGGGCACCATCCTGCGTCTTTACGACCAGCCCGACGCGGCGGGCGTCGAACGGCCCGGCTGGGTGATCGCCACGCCCCCAGCGGCACTTGTCACCACGCCCTGGTCCGCCACCATCCGGTATCGCGGTCCGCTGCTGGATTACGGCAATGTGATGATCCTCGAGCCCGCGCGCGGTTATCTTCTGGTCTTCGCGGGGATGTCGCAGGTGTTCGGAGAAGTTGGCGACGTGCTGCAAGCGGGCGATCCGATCGGCCTGATGGGCGGGACCGAGGCGTCGGCGCAGGAATTCGGCGCGCAATTCGTTACCGATGCCGCCATCGGCGGCAATGGGGGACGGACCGAATCCCTGTATCTGGAAGTGCGCAAGGGACAGGAAACTCTGGACCCGGCGGAATGGTTCGTGCTGAATCCCGTCGTGGAGCCTGAACAGGATTGAAGGCAGGAAAGGCCGTCATGAAACATTATCTGATCGCAGGCGTGGGCGGTGTTCTGGCCGGTGCGCTTCTGACCACCCAGATCGCCGGGCCGCTGGTGGCGCAGGAAACCGGCAGCAATGCCTCGATCTATGAACAGCTTGAACTGTTCGGGAACGTCTTCGAACGCGTCCGCGCCGATTATGTCGAGGCGCCCGACGACAAGGAACTGATCGAGGCCGCGATCAACGGAATGCTGACCTCGCTCGATCCGCATTCCTCCTTTCTGTCGGCCAGCGATTACGAGGACATGCAGACCCAGACCCGCGGCAGCTTCGGCGGCCTGGGGATCGAGGTCAGTCAGGAAGAAGGCCTGGTCAAGGTCGTCTCCCCCATCGACGACACGCCCGCCGCGCAGGCGGGGGTCAAGACGGGCGATTTCATCACCCATGTGAACGGCGAATCGCTGATGGGGCTGACGCTGGATCAGGCGGTGGACATGATGCGCGGCCCCATCGGGTCCGAGATCACCGTCACGATCCTGCGAGAAGGCGAGACCGAGCCGTTCGATCTGACCATGACGCGCGACACGATCAAGCTGACCGTGGTGAAGACCCGGATCGAGGGGAAATCGGTCGTGCTGCGCGTGTCCACCTTCAACGACGAAACCTATGACACGCTGAAGTCCGAACTGGACAAGGCCGTGGCCGAGGCGGGCGGCATCGACAAGGTGACGGGCTTCGTGCTGGATTTGCGCAACAATCCCGGCGGGCTGCTGAACCAGGCGATCAGCGTGTCCGATGCCTTCCTGGACGCGGGCGAGATCGTGTCCACCCGTGGCCGCAACCCCGAGGAAAGCGAACGCTGGAACGCCGAGGACGGCGATCTGGCCCAGGGCAAGCCGATGGTCGTGCTGACGAATGGCGGTTCGGCCAGCGCGTCGGAAATCGTCGCGGGCGCCTTGCAGGATCACCGCCGCGCCATCGTGGTGGGTGAAAAGACCTTCGGCAAGGGATCAGTCCAGACTGTCATGCCGGTGACGGCCGAAAGCGCCATCCGTCTGACCACCGCGCGCTACTACACGCCGTCGGGCCGGTCGATCCAGTCGCTGGGCATCCAGCCCGACATCTTGGTGGCCCAGCCCACGCCCCCCGCCACGCCAGAGGACGAGGAGGAAGGCCCCCGCACGCAATCGAACTTCGGCCGGTCCGAAGCTGACCTGCGCGGCGCGCTGAACAACGATTCGGTCAGCGACGACGAAAAGAAACAGATTGAGGACGAGGCCGCCGAGGTCGAGGCCACCGCGAAGCTGCGCGAGGAGGATTACCAGCTGGCCTATGCCGTGGATATCCTCAAGGGTCTGGCTGCGGTCGATTTCCAGGCGGGCCAGGTGCCTGCCGCCGCCACCCCCGCCGTGACGGGCGAAGGGTCGGGGACCGAGGGGACCGGGGCCGCCAAGACGAATGGCTGATGCGGAACGGACGGGGCCGGGCGGGCTGCCTTACCGGCCCTGCGCGGGCGTGGTGCTGATCAACGCTGAAGGCTTGATCTTCGCAGGCCAGCGGATCGACACCCAGGGTGCCTGGCAGATGCCTCAGGGCGGCATAGACGAGGGCGAGGATCCCCGTCAGGCCGCCCTGCGCGAACTGGTCGAGGAAACCGGCGTTTCCCCGGACAAGGTGCAGGTCCTGGCCGAAACCCCCGGCTGGGTCTATTACGACCTGCCGCCCGAATTGCTGGGCAAGGTCTGGAAGGGCCGCTATGGCGGTCAGCGCCAGAAATGGGTGCTGATGCGGTTCCTGGGCCAGGACGCAGACATCCGCATCGACACGGATCACCCCGAATTCCGGGAATGGCGGTGGATGCCTGCGGCGGCGCTGCTGGAAAACATCGTGCCCTTCAAGCGCGGAGTCTATGAGGAGGTGCTTGGGGCGTTTCCGGAATGGCTGCGGTAGGCCTTGTGCAAGGCAAAAGCTGCCAAGCGGACTTTCCCATTCCGCTGGATCATTGCCACGATCTTTCCGAGCGGCCCCAGTGTCCAGACAGCTGCGCCTTGCCAATTGCTTCCACAGCGAAGAACCAGCGGGATTGGCGGTGACCTTGGTCTGGGACAGCCGTTTTCAGTTCCCTGGAACCTGCAGAGTGAAGCTGCCGTCAAAGAGAAGCGCATCCGTCCATGACGTGTTGATCCCGGTGAGTTCCCCGGTTCCCGTCGCGCCTTCGAAAGCGCCTGCACCGGACAGCAACGTATATTCGACCTGCGATCCCTCGGGGGACCAACTGCCGGAGAATTGCAGGTTGAGCGCGTCGCCGTTCTCGAACGTATAGGTGCTGAGGCCCATCCAGTTGCCGTCTTCCTTGCCGCGGATGGTAGCAAGAGCGAACCGCTTGAAGGCCACGCGCCCGTCCTCGAAAAACGCGACGCCGACCGCCTCTCTGGCCACAAGAGACTGGTCCGTGATGCTTGGAAGATCCATGGTCGCGTCACTTGTGGTGGTGATGACAAGCTTGAACCGGAGTGTCAGTTCTTCCGCCAATGCGGCGCCGGACGAAAGCAGGCCGACCGAGAGAACAGCAAGGGCCATTTTCGCGAGAGCCATTTCCATATCTCCTTTGAACAACAGCAGGGAAAGCCATGACGCCTCGACTCAAAGGCCTTCCGAGGCGACATGAAGATTATACGCTCGTCAAAGACCCCCTCAAAATCGAAAATCCCTGATGGACTGTCGCCGAGACGTCAGGCTTCGGCGCGCCAAGGCAAAAGGGGCGCCCTTTCGGACGCCCCCCTTGCCTACCGCCGCAACTGGCCCAGCAGGATCGAGGTCGGATAGCCGTCCGGCGTGACCCCGATGGACCGCTGATAGGCCGCGACCGATTCCATCGTGGCCGATCCGAACAGCCCGTCGATCTCGCCCTGGTAGAACCCCTTGGCGCGAAGGCGCTGCTGGATTTCCTGCCGCTCGCTGGTGGACAGCGCGCGGTCGTTGCGCGGCCAGGACCCCTGGATGCCTGCCCGTCCCGCGATGCGTTCGCCCAGGAAGGCCACGCCAAGCGCATAGTTGTCCGAGTTGTTATAGCGCAGGATCGACCGGAAGTTGTCGAGGATCAGGAAGGCCGGGCCGTTTGCCCCCGCCGGCATGATGATCGACCCGTTGCCGCCCGGCAGCGCGCCGCCGCCCATGGGGCGCACGCCTTGCGCGGCCCAGTCCGACCGGCGCGTGCCCTTGCCGACCAGCCCCATGTTGAAGCCTTGGGGCAGTTGCACCTCGGCCCCCCAGGCCTGGCCCGGCACCCAGCCGTTGCGGCGCAGGTAGTTCGCGGTGGATGCCAGCGAGTCGGTCGGATCGTCCGACCAGATGTCGCGGCGGCCGTCGCCGGTGAAATCGACGGCATAATCCAGATAGGACGTGGGCATGAACTGCGTGTGGCCCATGGCCCCGGCCCAACTGCCCAGCATATGTTCGGGATCGGTGTCGCCTGCCTGCAGGATGCGCAGCGCGGCGATCAGCTGGTTCTGGAACATCTCGCCGCGCCGTCCGTCATAGGCCAGCGTCGCCAGCGACGGGATGATCTGCATCTTGCCGCGATTGGCGCCGAAGTTCGATTCCATCCCCCAGACCGCCAGCACGATTTCGCGCGGCACGCCGTAGCGGGCCTCGATCTGGGACAGGGTGCCAGACAGTTGCGCGGCCTTCTGGCGGCCGGTGGTGATGCGCACGTCCGACACGGCACTGTCCAGATACAGCCAGACGGGGCGCGAAAACTCGGCCTGCTTGCGGTCAAGGCGGATCACTTCGGGGTTGTAGCGCGCGATCCGCATGGCGCGGTCATAGGTCGCGGGCGACACGCCCGAGGCGACCGCGCGCGACCGGAACGACTGGACGAAGTTCTGCAACCCCGCCTCGTCGCCTGCCGATGCCGCGGGGATCGGCGCGGGCGTGACCGGGCTGGCGCCGGTCATGCCGCCGGGCGCCCGGTTCATCGGCCCCGCGCAGGATGCCAGGGCACCCACCAGGGCGGTGGTCAGGAAGATGCGGGAAAATGTCATGGGATCGCCTGTCCGTAACTGCTGCTATTATTGTTAGGGGCAGTCTAGCGAAGACACTTTCGGTTGAATAGGGTTGGCGCGCCCGTCAGTGCAGCGTCTCGCCCTCGTCCGATGCGCCTTCGCCTTTGAAGAAGGGCTGCATCTGCGCAATGATGACGGAATTTTCATCCAGGGCGCGCTGCATCAAGGCGCGCTCATCGTCGTCGATCTCGTGGCCCTCGGCCAGGCGCTCGTCCAGGCTGCCATAGCCCGTCACGTCCAGCGGCGAAAGGTCTGCCTGCTTCAGGATCGCCACGGTCTCGCGCACCGCCTCGGCCTCGTCATGGCCGGCGGCATAGCAGATCAGCGCGGCCCCGGTCGATCCGTCGGGCAGGCCGTCGTTCGCGGTCCGGCCCACCTCGACCAGCAGGGTATAGACGTTCATGGCGGCCTCCGGTGATGATTGCCCGTGCAACAACACGACTGGCGCCAAAGCGCAAGGCGCATGGCAAGGGGGATGGATGAGCAAGAGCCTGGCACGGGTCCGCGCGGCCTTGGACGCAGCAGGGGTGGATGCCGAGATCCTGGAGATGCCCGGGACCACCCGCACCGCCCAGGACGCCGCCCAGGCGGCAGGCTGCCACCTGGACCAGATCGCCAAGTCGATCATCTTCCGGGGCGAGGCGACGGGCCATGCCGTCCTGTTCCTGACCGCAGGCGGCAACCGCGTCGATCCTGCAAGGGCGGCGGCGGTCGCGGGTCAACCCCTGGGTAAGGCCGACGCCGCGCTGATCCGCGACGAGACCGGCTTTGCGATCGGCGGCGTGGCCCCGGTCGGGCATTTGAAGCCGGTGACGGCCTTCCTCGATCCCCGTTTGCTGGATTTCGATGTTGTTTGGGCGGCGGCAGGAACGCCGCGCCATGTCTTCGCCATCAGCCCGACGGTGCTGCTGGCGGTCACGGGCGCGACGCTGGCGGATTTCACCGGCTGACCAGCAGCCTGTCCAGCAGGGGGCTGTCTGGCTGTTCCAGTCGCTCGATCACGTCGAAATGGTGCAGGCCGGGATCGATCACGCAGTCCGTCGCGGCCCCCAGCCCCGCCCAGATATTGGCCAGCAGGCGCGATTGGCGGATGAACTCGGGCCGTTCCATCCCGCCGACCCAGGTGGTGACGGGAATGCCCGCGCGCGGCGCCAGCAGGGCCGGGCTTTCCGCCGCAGCCTCGGCAGGGTCCAGCCGCAGGGTGGCGTTCATGTCCGTGCGCATCAACGGGCGCAGGTCGGTCAGCGCAGAGATCGGGACGCAGGCCGTCACCCGTGCGGCAACCGCATCGGGCAACGTGGCGTCGTCGCAGATCATCCGCGCCGCAAGGTGCCCGCCCGCCGAATGGCCTGTCAGTGCAATAGGGCCGTCCACCAGCCCCGCAGCCTCGGCCACCGCTGCCGCGACTTCGCGCGCCATCTGCGCGATCCGCGCCTGCGGGGCCAGCGTATAGCCGGGCAGGGCGACCGCCCAGCCACGCGCCAGGGCGCCCGCCGCCAGATGCGACCACAGGCCGGGATCGAAGCGCATCCAATAGCCGCCATGCATAAAAACCATCAATCCCTGTGCTGTTCCTGCCGGGCGGAACAGATGCCCCCGGCCCAGCGGCTGCGGGGGATGGGCCTGCCGGAAGGCTGCTGCGGCGTTCTGCCAGCGGGGCACGAACCCGTCGGCCTGCGGAATATGCGCGCCATTGGCGTAGGCGTCGTCCCAGTCGGTAACGTGATAGATCATCCTGCCCTCTCTTTCCGGCAGAAAAGGCTGCTGATAGCCTGTGGTCAAGATGGAGACTGCCATGACCGATTTCGCCGCCACCCGCCGCGCCTTTCACCTGCCCTCCGGGATCACCTACTTGGACGGCAACTCGCTGGGGCCTATGTCCCTTGCGGCCAAGGAAAGGGTGGGGCGGATGATGGCGGACGAGTGGTCGGAAATGCTGATCGCCGGCTGGAACAAGGCGGGCTGGTATGTCCAGCCGCGCAAGGTTGGCGACCGTATCGCCCGGCTGATCGGCGCGGGGCCGGGCGAGGTCGTGATGGGCGACACGCTGTCGATCAAGGTGTTCCAAGCCGTCAGCGCGGCCTTGGCCCTGCGCCCCGACCGGCGGGTGATCCTGTCCGACAGCGGCAACTTTCCGTCGGACCTGTATGTGGCGCAGGGGCTGGCCCGCGCGGTGGGCGCCGAATTGCGCGTCGTCTCCCCCGATGATGTGGACGCTGCGATCACCGATGACCTGGCCGTCCTGATGCTGACCGAGGTCGACTACCGCACCGGGCGGCGTCACGACATGGCCGCGCTGACTGCCCGCGCCCATGCGGCAGGCGCCCTGACGGTCTGGGATCTGGCGCATTCGGCAGGCGCGGTGGATGTGGATCTGGCCGGGGCGGATGCGGATTTCGCGGTGGGCTGCACCTATAAATACCTGAACGGCGGCCCTGGCGCGCCCGCTTTCATCTGGACCCATCCGCGCCATGCGGACGCCGCCCAGCCGATCCTGCAAGGCTGGATGGGCCACCACGCACCCTTCGCCTTTGACGCGGATTATCGCCCTGCGGCGGGGATCGAGCGGATGCGCGTCGGCACGCCCCCTGTGATCGCGCTGAGCGCCCTGGATGCGGCCCTGGACATTTGGGACGGCGTGGCCCTGTCGGACCTGCGCGCCCGGTCCATCAAACTGACCCAGGCCTTCATCGCGGGGGTCGAGGCCGCCTGCCCGGACGTGGCCCTGAATTCTCCCCGCGACCCGGCCCTGCGCGGGTCTCAGATCGGGTTCCGCCATCCCCATGCCTATGCGGTGATGCAAGCCTTGATCGCGGCGGGGGTGGTGGGCGATTTCCGCGCACCCGACGTGCTGCGCTTTGGTTTTGCACCGCTTTACAACGATCTGGACGATGTGGACCGGGCGGTCGGGACGCTGGCCCGGATTTTGCGGGACGGGACGTGGAATGATGAAAGGTTTCAGCAGAAGGCCGCCGTAACGTAAGGGCAGGGGGCTTTCCTTGTCCCGGATTGTGACGCAGATATGCGTCATTTCGACGGGACATCATCATGCGCATTCGGGGGCTGGCCTGGTTGTTCGTTGCGGGATTGCCGGGATTCCCGGCACTTGCGCAGGATGGCCTGCTGCGTGTCGAACTGGTCGCGGCCCAGGAACAACCGGTCGAGATCGACCTGCAACTGTCCGGCAGCATCGCCGCGACCGACAGCGTGCAGATGAGCTTTCGCCAGGCCGGGCGCGTAACAGGCGTGTCGGTGGACAAGGGCGACCACGTGACCCGCGGCCAGGAACTGGCGCGGCTGGATTCGGTCCAGCAAGACCAGGCCCTGCGCGTGGCCGAGGCCGGGATGAACGCCGCCCGCGCGGGCCTGTCTCAGGCCCGCCAGGCCAGTGAGCGCGCCGATGCGTTGCTGGCGCGGGGCGTCGGCACCAGGGCCGCGCGTGACGATGCCTTGCGTGCCCTGTCCGAATCGCAGGGGGCTGTCGAACGCGCCGAAAGCACGCTGGAACAGGCCCGCCGCGCGGTGAGCGACACGGTCCTGCGCGCGCCCCAGGATGCGGTCGTCACAGCCCGCGACATGGCGCCGGGCCAGATCGTCGGCGCCGCCCAGGCCGTGCTGACCCTGGCCACGCTGGAGGGGCTGGAGGCCGTGTTCAATGCCCCCGACCATCCCCGGCTGGACAGCGCCATGAACAGCCCTGTCCGGCTGGACACCATCGACATCGACCGGCCCCAGATGCAGGGCAGGGTGACCGAGATCTCTCCCTTGGTGGACCCGGCCACGGGCGCGGTGACGATGCGCGTCAAGATCAACGATGCAACGGCCGATACCGCCCTGCTGGGCGCGGCGGTGCGCGGGCGGGTGGATATCGCGGTCGATCGCGGCATCGCGGTGCCTTGGACGGCGCTGATGCGCGACGGCGACCATCCCGCCGTGTGGCGCGTGGGTGCCGACAACCGCGTCAGCCTTGTGCCCGTGACGATCGGGCAATTCACCAATGGCGTGGTTTACCTGTCCGGCGGAATCGCGGCGGGGGACGTGGTGGTGGGCGCAGGCTCGCAACTGCTTTATTCCGGAAGGCAGGTCCGGCAGGCCGAGGTCTTGCCGTGACGCGCCTGATCGCCGTGCTGGCCGCCCTGGCGATGGCCGCGCCCGTTCACGCGTTGAGCCTGCCAGGATGGATGGACTTCGGGTCCCCTGTCGAGGTTGCGGTTCCCATACGCCCCGTCGTGTCCGAGATCGTGGAGGACCGGGGCCACGACGCCCGCTGGATCCCCGGCGTCGTGGGTTCGCGCACGCAGGTGACGATGGCGTTCCAGACGCTTGGCCGGATGGTGTCGCGCCCCGTCGATCTGGGCGACCGGGTGGAACGGGGCGATGTCTTGGCGAATCTCGCGGCCGAGGATCTGGCCGCCACCACCCGCGCCGCCGAAGCCGCCCTGGCCGCGGCCGAGGTTCAGCGCGACACCGCTCGCCTGACCCTGGAACGGACCGAAGCCCTGGCGGCCCGCAACGTTGCCAGTGCCGCGCAACTGGAACAAGCCCAACGCGCCGCCGCCGCGGCCGAGGCTGGTGCCCAACAGGCCCGGTCCGCCCTTGTGCAGGCCCGCGATTCCCAGGGCTACGCCCGCATGACCGCGCCCTTTTCCGGGGTGGTCAGCGCAATCTACGAAGCCCCCGGCAGCGTGCTGGGTGCGGGGACGCCCGTCCTGCAGCTGTCTGCCGAAGATCAGCGCGAAGCGGTGATCGACCTGCCCGAGTCGGCGCTTGCCGGCCTGCCCCCTGATGCGGTCTTCACGCTGTGGCAGCGCACCGACCCGGATCGGCAGGTGCGGGCCGTGCTGGACCGGATCGACCCGATTGCCGATATGGCGACCCGCACACGCAGGCTTTACCTGACCTTGCCAACGGACGCGCCGTTTCGCCTGGGTTCCCTGGTCCGCGCCCGTCTGGGCACTGCCAGCGAACCCGCCCTGATGCTGTCCGGGACGGCGATCTTTCAGCGCGACGGCGTGCCTCATGTCTGGCGCGTGCTGCGCAAGGGCCAGGACGCGCAGGTCCAGGCGGTTCCTGTCGCCCCCAGCGGTGCCTTTCAGGGCCGCGTCCTGATCGGCAAGGGATTGGCCCCTGGGGACGAGGTCGTGATCCGGGGCGTCCATTCCCTGGCCGACGATCAGCCCGTGGGCGAAAGGGTCCAGCCTTGACGCGATTCAACCTGTCCGACTGGGCCCTGAACCACCGCAGCTTCGTGTGGTTCCTGTTGATCGTCTCGCTGCTGGCAGGGACCATCAGCTATAACAATCTGGGCCGAGAGGAAGATCCGAACTTCACCATCAAGATCATGGTGATCAGCGCAGCCCTGCCCGGCGCCACCGTGGACGAGACCTTGACCCAGGTCACGACCCGGATCGAGACAAAGCTGGAAGAACTGGACGAGCGGTATTTCACCCGGTCCGTCACCATGCCGGGTCAGGCGGTGGTCTATCTGGAACTGCTGCCAACCACGCGCGGACCCCAGGTGCCTGAAATCTGGAAGCGCGTGCGCCAGATGATGTCCGACATCCGGCCGGATTTTCCGCAGGAATTCGCGGGCTTCCAGTTCAACGACGATTTCGGGGATGTTTACGGCAATATCTATGCCTTCACCGCCGACGGATACAGCCCGCGCGAATTGCGCGACCGGGTTGAACGCATCCGCAAGCAGGTGGCGGCGCTTGACGCTGCAGGCAAGACCGAATTGCTGGGCGAGCAGGCCGAGCAGATTTATCTGGAGTTCTCGGCCGCACGGCTCGCAGCGCTTGGGCTGAACCAGCAGCAGGTCGTGGCGACCCTGGCACAGCAGAACGCCATTGCCCCGTCCGGCGTGGTCCAGGCCGGGCCGGAACAGGTGCTGGTCCGCGTGGGCGGACAATTCGACGACGCCGAGGCCATTGCCGCCGTCAACCTGCGGGTGGGTGAACGCTTCTTCAACCTGGGCGATGTGGCAACCGTGACGCGCGGCTATCAGGATCCGCCGCAATCGCTGTTCCGCTATAACGGCAAGCCCGCCATCGGCTTGCAGGTGGGGATGCGCGAAGGTGAAAACATCCTGGAATTCGGGCGTGACCTGGATGCGCTGATGACCCGCGTTGCAGCCGACCTGCCGGTCGGGATCGAGATGGCAAAGTTTGCCGATCAGCCCCATGTCGTGGACAAGGCCGTTGGCCATTTCGTCACCGCCCTGGCCGAGGCCGTGCTGATCGTGCTGGTCGTCAGCTTCATCAGCCTGGGCTTTCGCGCGGGCTTTGTCGTGACCCTGACCATTCCCCTGGTGCTGGCGATCACCTTTGTGATCCTGGATCTGTATGGGATCACCTTGCAACGCATCTCTCTGGGTGCGCTGATCATTGCGCTTGGGCTTCTGGTCGATGACGCGATGATCGCCATCGAGACAATGATCTCGCGCCTGGAGATAGGCGAGTCGCTGGAATCGGCTGCCAGTTACGCCTGGACCTCGATTGCCTTTCCGATGCTGACTGGCACGCTGGTCACGGTGGCGGGTTTCATTCCCATCGGGCTGAACAACTCGGCTGCGGGGGAGTTCACATTCTCGCTGTTCGTGGTGATCGCCGTGTCGCTGGTGGTGTCCTGGATCGTGGCGGTGCTGTTCGCGCCGCTGCTGGGCGTGACCTTCCTGCGCACCTATGCGGCCCATCACGAACCGAAACCCGGCTGGCTGCGCCGCCGGTTCCATGGCCTGCTGCTGTGGTCGATGCGATTCAAGTGGGTCGTGATTGCGGTCACGCTGGCGCTGTTCGCGGTTTCGGTCTGGGGGATGCGGTTCGTCGAACAGCAGTTCTTCCCCACATCCGACCGGACCGAGGTTCTGGTCGATATCGTCGAACGCCAGAACACCTCGATCGCCAGGACGCGTGCCGACATGGACCGGCTGGAAGCGGTTCTGGCGGACAATGACGACGTGCTGTTCTGGACATCCTATGTGGGCAGCGGGGCGCCGCGCTTCGTGCTGGCAATGGATGTCCCCACGCCCGGTCCCTATATGGGCCAGATCGTGATCCAGACCCCTGACTTGGCCGCGCGGGACCGTCTGAAGGCGCTGCTGATGGACAGGGCGGCGCGCGACTTTGCGGGCGTCGACATCTATGTGAAGAACCTGGAAATCGGCCCGCCGGTCGGCAAGCCCGTGCAATACCGCGTCAGCGCGCCCGATGCCGATGTCGCCCGCGACGCTGCGCGCAATCTGGCCGCCGTAGTGGCCCGGGAACCACGGCTGCGCGACATCTCGATGGACTGGAACGAACCCGCGCGCGTGGTGCGGGTGGAAATCGACCAGGATCAGGCCCGCCGGTTGGGTGTCACCAGTCAAGAGGTATCGGACACGCTGTCGGCGCTGTTTTCCGGCAAGGTCGTGACGCAACTGCGCGACGACATCTTCCTGATCGATGTCGTCGGGCGGGGCGAGGCTGGCGACCGCAGTTCCATCGACTCGATCCGCAATCTGCAACTGGTGCTGGCCACGGGCCAGAGCGTGCCCTTGTCCTCTATCGTGTCGCTGGAATATGCGACCGAACAGCCGCTGATCGCGCAGCGCAACGGATTGCCGACCGTGACCGTCAAGGCTGCCGTTTCCACCAAGGACCAGCCCGCCACCCTGGTAAACGCCCTCGCCCCGTCGGTGGCCGAGTTTCAGGCCAGCCTGCCGCCGGATGTGACCATCACCGTGGGCGGCACGGTCGAGACCTCGGGCGACAGCCAGGAACCCATCGCCGCCGTTGTGCCGGTCATGCTGCTGATCATGGCGCTGCTGGTCATGGCGCAGATGCAAAGCTTCCGGCTGTCGCTGATCGTCTTCGCCGCCGCGCCCTTGGGCCTGATCGGCGTGGTCGCGGTGCTGGTGCCCTTTGGCGTGCCGATGGGCTTTGTCGCGATCCTGGGCATCCTGGCGCTGATCGGCATCCTGATCCGCAACTCGGTCATCCTAGTCCACGAGATCCAAGAACTGCTGCACAAGGGCCGCAGCCCCTGGCAGGCCGTGTTCGAGGCATCCGACAGCCGTGCCCGCCCGATCCTGCTGACGGCGGCTGCGGCATCGCTGGCGCTGATCCCGATATCGCGCCAGGTGTTCTGGGGACCGATGGCATTTTCAATGATGGGGGGAATCATCGCCGGCACGCTGATCACGCTGGTCTTCGTGCCCGCGCTGTATTGCGCGGTGATGCGAGTCAGGCCGGATCCGGCCTGATCAGTCCAGGCTGGGGAAGAACTTGTCCGACCCGGTGAAAATCTCGCAGCCGTGTGCTGTCACGCCGATGGCGTGCTCGAACTGCGCCGACAGCGACTTGTCGCGGGTCACGGCGGTCCAGTCGTCGGCTAGGACCTTGGTTTCGGGGCGGCCCAGGTTGATCATCGGCTCGATGGTGAAGAACATCCCTTCTTCCAGCATCGGGCCTTTGCCCGACCGGCCGAAATGCAGCACATTGGGCGGCGCATGGAACACCCGGCCCAGCCCGTGGCCGCAGAAATCGCGCACGACCGACATTCCATGCCCTTCGGCATAGGTCTGGATCGCTGCGCCGATATCGCCAAAGGTGGCGCCGGGGCGCACCGCCTCGATCCCCTTCATCAGCGCGTCATGGGTGACCTGGATCAGCCGGCGCGCCTTGATCGGGGCGCGGCCTGCCACATACATCCGGCTTGTATCGCCATACCAGCCATCGACGATCACCGTCACGTCGATGTTCAGGATGTCGCCATTGGCCAGAACCTTGTCGCCCGGGATGCCGTGGCAGACCACATGGTTCACGCTGATGCAGCTTGCGTGTTCATAACCGCGATAGCCGATGGTGGCCGATGTCACGCCCAGTTCCTGCACCCGGCGGGTAATGAAATCGTCAAGCGCGCCGGTGGTGACGCCCGGCTGGACCAGCGGCCCGACCTCGTCCAGGATCTGCGACGCCACGGCCCCGGCCTTGTGCATGCCCGCAAAGTCCTCGCGCGCGTGGATGCGGATGCCTTCCTTGGTGATGTGGCTTTGATCCATGGGTGATCCTTTCGTCTGGCCGCATAGATAGACCCGGATGGTCCCTTGTTCCAGCCCCGCGCGTGCGCATAGATGCGGGACAGCACAGGTTTCAGGGGGCGGAACGATGCAATCCGACAATCCGACGGCGGCGATCCTGGTGATCGGGGACGAGATCCTGTCAGGCCGCACGCGCGAAGGGAACGCGCATCACCTGGCGCAGGTGCTGTCCGCGACGGGCTTCGATCTGCGCGAAATCCGCGTGGTGGCCGACGATCACGACCGGATCGTGGCAGCCATCCGCGCTCTGGACGGCAGCCTGGGCGGCGATTACGACCTGCTGTTCACCAGCGGCGGCATCGGGCCGACCCATGACGACATCACCGCCGATGCCGTGGCCGACGCCCATGGCACCACGGTCGAGATCGATCTCCGGGCGCGCGCCTTGCTGCAGGCCCGCTGCGACCGGATGGGATACGAGCTGACGGAAAACCGCCTGCGCATGGCCCGGATCCCAGTGGGTGCAACCCTGATCGACAACGCCGTATCGGCCGCGCCGGGGTTTTCCATCGGCAACACCCATGTCATGGCCGGTGTCCCCGAGGTGTTCCGCGGCATGGTCGATTGGTTGATCCCCCGCCTGTCCGCGGGCCGCCCCGTCCAGTCGCAAAGCGTCGAGGTTCGGCGCGGCGAAAGCGAGGTGGCCGAGGGGCTGCGCGCGGTGGCGGGCGAATATCCCGACCTGTCGCTGGGATCCTATCCCTTCCAGGATGGGACCGGCTGGGGCACGAACCTGGTGGTACGCGGCCTTGATGCCGGGCGCGTGGCCCAGGCGATGGCGGCGCTGAAAGAACGGCTGTCGCTGTGATGGATGCCCTTCTGGCCCGGGCGTTCGAAGAGAC
The DNA here is from genome assembly GCF_021491915.1 of Paracoccus everestensis. Lineage (NCBI taxonomy): Bacteria > Pseudomonadati > Pseudomonadota > Alphaproteobacteria > Rhodobacterales > Paracoccaceae > Paracoccus > Paracoccus everestensis. The sequence continues at coordinate 475,457 of NZ_CP090836.1, forward strand.
CTGGCCCGCCGCCGAATACGCGGATGCAGGCGGTTTCCGCGTCGGGCGCGGGTTTGGCGCGGGCGGGCGGGTCAGTTCGGCACGGGCGGCGGGGGCATGGGTGCCGGACGATATTCCGGCGGCCGAGGCGGTTCACCGCGCCTGGAACCAGCAGCCGATGTTTCGCGTGCTCGACACGGATCGCGCCCTGATCGACGCCCTGACTGCTGCCGGATACCGGGCGGAAACGCCCACCGCGATCATGCAGGCGCAGGTCGCCGCACTGACAGACCAGGCGATCCCGTACCTGACGACCTTCGCGGTCTGGCCGCCCTTGGCGATTCAGCGTGACCTTTGGTCGGCAGGCAACATCGTTCCGTCGCGGCAGGCCGTCATGGACCGCGTGACCGGGCCAAAGACCGCCATCCTGGGCCGCATCGACGACCGTGCGGCGGGTGCCGCCTTTGCCGCGATCCATGCGGATGTGGCGATGGTTCACGCGGTCGAGGTGCTGCCCCCCTTCCGCCGCCGTGGCCTTGCAGGCTGGATGATGCGGCAGGCGGCGTTCTGGGCCGGGGACGGGGGCGCCACGCGGGTCGGGCTGGCCGTCAGCCGTGCCAATGCGGGTGCGCGGGCAACCTGGGACCGGCTGGGCTTTTCCGAGGTCGCGGGCTATGCCTATTACGCCAAGCCGTCATAGGGCGGCGCGGATGCTGGCGGCGATCAGCGCGGGCACCTCGGGCGCAAGGCCGATGGGATCCAGGCGCGGTCCGGTAAAGCCCGCCTGATCCAGGGCCGTTGGCAGGTCGTCCAGGACGTGTTCCGCCCGCAGCGCGAAAAAGGGCAGGCTGACCGCGCGGTCCAGCCCCCTTGCAGCATCGGCAAGGAAGGGTTCCTGTTCGACAAAGCCCGTGACCACGCGCGCGAAATGCGGGGCGATGCTTTCGGCCAGTGCGGTGGTGATGGCGAAGGACGCCTGCGACCGCTGGGAACCATGCGCGGCCAGCAGCAAGGTCGTATCCTGCGGCGTCCAGCCTTGCGCCGATGCGGCGGCATGGGCTTGGGCCACGATAAGGCCGGGCAGGGCGGGGTCGGTGCCGAAGGGGCGCAGCACCCGCGCCCCGTCTGCACCCGCCTGGGCCAGCCGCCGGGGCAGTTCCGTCCGAGTGAACCAGCCTTCGGCCATGAACATCGGATAGATCAGGTTGTCACCCTGGGCCACCGCCGCAAGCGCGCCGGGCATGGCAAGCGTGGCCCCCGCGACGGGGCAGCCTGGACCGCAGGCGGCGACGCGGGCCGCCAGATCCTCGATGGCCTGCTGCTGCGGACCAGGATCGCCGGGCTGGCCATGGGATACGATGACGGCGCGCATCATGGGCGGAAATGCCGGGCAAGGGCCTCGGGCATCGGAAACTCCTCCAAGGCCCGGACCCGGTTTTCCGCAGACATCTTGGCGGCCGTCTTTTCGATGATGCGCGGCAGCTTTTCGTCGGACTGCTCGGCCATGAAATCGCCCAGATACCAGCGGATGAAGGTAAAGCAGATCACGTCCTCCAGGGCCTGAACCTCGGTGTCGCGCTTGAGGCCCTGCTTGGTCAGCATCTTGCGGGCCTGCTCGATGTCGTTTTCTTCGTAGCCCGCATCGGCCATGATGCCTGCGATGCGGTCCGCATGGCGGCGGCCCTGTTCCTGGCGCCATTGCAGATAGCCCGCCCGGTCCATCGGATAGGCGCTGCGCGGCAAAAGCCAGCGTTCGATATGCTGGCCCCGGCAAGCGATGCGCAGCGCGTCCGATGCCTGGGGGAACAGGTGCTGCTGCTGTTCCGTCATCCGCTGGCCGTAAAGCAGGTTGGCGGGCTTGCCCTCGTCCAGGTTCGGATCCCGGGCATTGGCGGCATCGATGGCCTGGAAGGCATGGTCAAGGCGAGTGGTCATGGGGCGCGTCCTTTTGGTCGCAGTTTCACCCGCTGGCGCTGCCCTCTGCAAGCGGCTAGATGGAGGCATGACCGGATGGATCGAATACGGGGCCGCCTGGGCCTGTTTCCTGGGCGCGCACATGATCCCGGCGCTGCCCGGGCCGCGCGGCTGGCTGATCGCAACACTGGGGCGGCGGGGATACCTGGCGGCCTTCAGCCTGCTGTCGATCGGGCTGCTGTACTGGCTGATCGTGGCGGCGGGACGGGCGCCCTATGTCCATCTGTGGGACCAGCCGGGCTGGAGCCGCTGGCTGGTCAACATCGCCATGCCGGTGGCAATCCTGATCGGGACGCTGTCGGTCGGCATGTCGGGGCTGGTGGTGGCCTTTGCCCTGTGGGCAGGCGCGCATCTGGTCGCCAATGGCGATGTGGCCCATGCGATCTTCTTTGGCGGGATGGGCATCTTTGCGCTGTCCGGCATTGCGCGGTCGGGGCTGCCTGACGCGTTCCGGATGACTTGGAGGCGGCTGGCGCTTGCGGTGCTGATCTGGGCCGCGCTGCTGCACCTGCATCCGCTGGTGATCGGGGTGTCGCCCTTGCCTGCCTGACGGCAGGCGAAGGCCGGAGCGCTGCCCCGGACCCCGGGATATTTGGACCAAGGCAAATCAGGTGAGGCGGAAGCCGTCGGGGATGGCGTCATGGCCGTCCAGGATCAGGTCTGCCATCACCTGCGCCACCTTGGGCGCCATGCCGAAGCCGATCTTGAAACCGCCATTGGCCACAAAATGGCCCGGGCGACCGGGCCATGGTCCCAGGATCGGCGCACGGGTCCGGGCGCGGGGGCGGGCACCGGCCCAGCGGTCAATCACCGGCGCGTCTTGAAGATTGGGGCAAATGGCGCGCGCCTTGGCGATCAGGGCGTCGATCTGATCGTCAGTGTCCAGATGGCCGTAGTCGTTTTCCGAGGTCGAGCCGACCGCAACCGTTCCGTCCGCATGGGGAACGATATGCAGACCGTCGGCAAAGACCTGCGGGGCGTCGGGGGCGGCATATCGCAGCAGCGCCGACTGACCCTTGACGCCCTTGCCGATGGGACGGCCCAGGTCGCGGGACAGGTCCGTCAGCCCCGCCGTGCCAGTCGCCCAGAGAACCGGGCCGGACAAGGGGCCGGGCTGCTGGCCCTCGACGATTTCTCCGCCCCGGTTGTGGATGGCGGCGGCAAGCGCCACGCCCGCCGCGCGGGGAGACAGGCGGGCAGTCAGGCCGTCGAACAGCCAGTGGCCGGACGGGCTGCGGGGCATCAGATCGCACTGGTGCCGGTCGGTCAGGTGCATGGCGCAGCCTTCCGGCCAGCGGTTCTCCGCAGCAGCGATGCGGTCGCCGAGGCGTTCGGCGGCGGCTGTGTCGGCCAGGGGTTGAAGCCGTCCGGTGCGGGCATATCCGCTGGGCAGGCCCGACGCATTCTCGACCCCCGCCCAGAAGCCGGGGGCCATCAGCAGGCTGTCCAGTTGAAAGGCCTTCTTGGGGTTCCAGTTGTCCGGCGCATGGGGGGCAAGCGCGCCGACATGGCCGCCGGACGATCCGGCACCGATCCGTTCGGCCTCGATCACGCGGACGCGGGCGCCGCGCTGGACCAATTCCCAGGCGCAGGCAAGCCCGAAGATTCCGCCGCCGATGATCGTCACGCTTGTCAAGACCTGGCTCTTTCCCCTAGCTGCCCCCATGAATGCGTTACCCGATGCCGATCCCGCCCGCCACCCGCAGCTTGACTGGCAGGAGGGCGGCGTGCCGGTGTCCACCCGCTTCGACGATCCCTATTTCAGCCTTGCGGGGGGGCTGGCGGAAACCCGGCACGTCTTTCTAGCGGGCAACGGCCTGCCCGCGCGGCTGCGACGGGGGTTTCATGTGGCGGAACTGGGCTTTGGCACCGGCTTGAATTGCCTGGCCCTGGCGCAGGTTGCCACCGACCCGGTGGTGATGACCAGTTTCGAGGCCTGGCCGATGAGCCTGGCACAGCTTGAACAGGCCCATGCCGCCTTCCCGGACCTGGCAGGGCTGGCGGCGCAGCTTCGGGCAGGCTGGGGGAACGACAGGATCCGCCTGGGCCAGGTCACGCTGCATCTGGTGATCGGCGATGTGGCGCAGACGCTGCCTGTCTGGGACGGCCGGGCGGATGCCTGGTTCCTGGACGGCTTTTCCCCCGCCAAGAACCCGCAGATGTGGGGGGACGACATCATGGCCCATGTCGGGCGCTGCACGGCGCCGGGCGGAACCTTTGCCACCTATACCGCCGCGGGCGCGGTGCGGCGCGCGTTGGCGCAGGCGGGCTTTCACGTCGAACGCCGCCCCGGCTTTGGCCGCAAGCGGCACATGAGCGTCGGGGTCAGGCCCTAGCGACCGACGCGCGGGATGCGGGTCGCGGCATAGACCACCTCGGGATGCGGGGGATGGCCGTGGGTGCGCGCCCAGAAGGCCCGCCCGCCCAGCCACAGGAACCGCGGCAAGGCCAGCACGACGCCCGCCAGGAACCCGCCCGCGTGCGCCCAGTATGCAACCCCGCCCCCGTCGCCGGGCGTGGTGTAGCCGCCGAAGATCTGGATCGCCAGCCAGACGCCCAGCACGATCCAGGCAGGCAGGGTGAATATCTTGAAGAAGATGATGAAGATTGCGACGATATCGACCCGCGCGCGCGGAAACAGCAGAAGATATCCGCCCATGACGCCCGCGATGGCGCCGGATGCGCCCACCATGGGAATGGGCGAAAGCGGATCCGCCGCAATCTGGGCCGCCGCCGCCGCCAGTCCGGCGGCCAGGTAAAAGGCCAAGAATCCCAGCCGGCCCATCTGTTCTTCCAGGTTATCGCCAAAAACATACAGGAACAGCAGGTTGCCCGCGATATGCATGATCCCGCCATGCAGGAACATATGGGTCAGCAGGCCCCACAGCAGTTCCCCCTGGATCACCGCCAGCGGATACAGCGCCAGCCGCACCCACAGCCATTCCCCGCCCTGCACCACAGGCAGGGTCAGCAGATACATCGCGATATTGGCGGCGATCAGGCCATAGGTGACCCAGGGACGCTGGTCGGACGGGTTATGGTCCCGGATCGGGAACACCGGCCTATTGCCCGGCTGCGGAAATCAGGCCGATGCGTTCGCGCCCCTCGGGGTCGACTAGGGCGATGCCCCCCAATGCCCGCCGCGCGGCGGTGACGGAACCCAAGGCCATTCCGAACCGCGTTTCGGCCATCATGCGATCAGGCTCGGCGCAGGCCATGCGGGTCATCACTGTCCCGCCGAGGGTCATGGCGCCGCCGCTTTCGGTCAACTGCGCGCTGTAGCGGTTGCAGGGCGCCCGGCCCGTGACGCGCCCGCCCTCGCCCACATCCAGCGTGACGCCGGCCGGTGCGGGGGCGCCGTCGATGCGGGCCACGGTGAAGCTGTTGCCGGGCTTCAGCATGGCCACGGACCTTTCGCCTGTATCCTGGCAAGCCGCCAGGGCGGCAACGGTTGCAAGCGCGGCAAGGGTGCGGATGATGGTCATGCGATCCTCGGGGGTGTTCGCGGCCAAGCATCGCTCGGCAGGCCGGGCTGTGCAAGGGCGGGCCTGTTCGGCGGGGATGGGCTGCGCTAGCATCCGCCAAATCCGCAAGGGAGCGATTCCGATGACGACCATGACCGACCGCAAGGACGCCGCCATTTCCCGTGGCGTGGGCATGACCACGCAGATCTATGCCGAACGGGCCGAGAATGCCGAAATCTGGGACCGCGACGGCAACCGCTATATCGACTTTGCGGCGGGCATCGCGGTCGTGAACACCGGCCACCGCCATCCGAAGGTCGTCGAGGCCGTGAAGGCGCAACTGGACCGCTTCACCCATACCTGCCACCAGGTCGTGCCGTATGAAAACTACGTCTCGCTGGCCGAGCGTTTGAACGCTTTGGTTCCCGGCGATTTCGACAAGAAGACGATCTTCGCCACGACGGGGGCCGAGGCGGTGGAAAACGCCATCAAGATCGCCCGCCATTATACCGGGCGGCCCGGCATTGTCAGTTTCGCAGGCGGTTTTCACGGGCGGACCTTCATGGGCATGGCATTGACCGGCAAGGTCCAGCCCTACAAGGCGGGCTTCGGACCGATGATGCCCGATGTCTGGCACCTGCCGTTCCCCAATCCCCTGCACGGCGTCAGCAAGGAAGACGCGCTGAAATCCCTGCAGCAGCTGTTCAAGGCCGATCTGGAACCGGCCCGCGTGGCGGCCATCATCGTGGAACCTGTTCAGGGCGAGGGTGGGTTCTACGAGGTGCCGCCCGGCTTCATGGCCGAACTGCGCGCGCTGTGTGACCATCACGGGATGCTGCTGATCGCGGACGAGGTGCAGACCGGATTCGCCCGCACCGGCAAGCTGTTCGCGATGGAACATCACGGGGTCGCGGCCGACCTGACCGCCATGGCCAAGGGGCTTGGCGGCGGCTTGCCGATCAGTGCCGTCACCGGCCGGGCCGAGGTGATGGACAGCCCCAATCCCGGTGGCCTGGGCGGCACCTATGCGGGCAATCCGCTGGGCGTGGCCGCAGCCCATGCCGTTCTGGACGTGATCGAGGAAGAAGGGCTTTGCGACCGCGCCACCCGCCTGGGCCAGCGGTTGAAGCAGCGGCTGGCTGCGGCGCGCGACCAGATCCCGCAGATCGCCGACATCCGCGGCCCCGGCTTCATGAACGCGGTCGAATTCAACCTGCCCGGCAGCGACAGCCCCAGCCCCGATTTCACCAACAAGGTCCGGGAAGAAGCGTTGAAGCGCGGCCTGATCCTGTTGACCTGCGGCGTATACGGCAACGTGGTCCGTTTCCTTGCACCGCTGACGATCCCGGACGCGGTGTTCGAGGAGGCCTTGGATATCCTGGACGACAGCCTGCTGGCGGCAAGGAACGGTTCTCATTCGGGATCGGGTGCATGACGGATGTCGCCCTGGGCCAGCTTGCGACGTCAGAGTTGATGTTCGTCGTTGTCCTGGGGCTGGGCCTGGCGATCTTCAATGGCGGGATGGCGGCGGTGCTGCCTGCCCGATCCCGGGGTGCCTGGCTGTTGATCATGGCCGCCGTGCAACTGGCCTTTGGCGGTCTTTTGATCGTTCTGGCGCGATCGACCCTGTCACAGCAGGGCGGGGACATCCGCTATTCGATCGGCGTGCTGTTCGCCGCGCCCGTCGTCATCGGCGGGGTGATCGCCGTGGCCATGTGGGTCGTGGATCGAAGGTTCTTGCGCACCGCCCGTCGCCGGGAACCCTAGGCAGGGCTGCCACGGGACGGCACGGAGGCGGCTTTCCGGATCGCGGAGAATGCGGGCCTCTTGTCCGGGGGCGGGGCAGGACGGTGGCGGGGCTTCGGGGGATCATTGGAACGGGGACCGGCACTTTCGCCTTGTCCTTGGCCGGGGACGATTGTCTTAAGACCCGAAGGCCCTGACACAGCGCGCAAGGAGCGGGAATGACGGAACGCAAATGCATCGGGGTGATCCTGGGGTCGATCCGCGAAGGCCGGATCAACGACCGCGTGGCATTCTGGGTGATCCGCCAGCTGGAAGGGCACGGCTTTGCCACGCGGACCATCGACCCGGCCGACCCCGACCTGCTGCCCGTGCAACTGGGCGACGAAGCCGCAATTCAGCGGCTGCGCGGCCAGATGGCGAACCTTGACGGCTTTGTCATCGTCACCCCCGAATACAACCATGCCGAACCGGGGCATCTGAAAACGCTGATCGACAGCGTCACCGCCGAATGGTGGGCGCGCCCCGTGGGGCTGATCGGCTATGGCGGCCTGTCGGGCGGATTACGCGCGTTGGAGGCACTGCGCATCATCCTGGCGGAACTGCATACGGTGACGCTGCGCGACACGGTCAGCTTTGCCTCGCCTTGGCGGCGGTTCGACGAACTGGGCCACATGACCGACCCCGATGCCGCAGCCGCGGCCGAGGCCGCGATGGCCGTCTTTGCCCATCGGCTGGATTGGTGGGTCGAGGCCCTGGCCCATGCGCGCCATGCCCGCCCCTATGACCCCCGGGATGACGGCTGATGGATCGACTGCTGGTCGACCCGCGAAGCTGGGGGCTGATGCTGGCTGCGACGCTGACGGTGATGTCGAACGCCACGATCACCCCCTCCCTGCCGGGGCTGGAAGCCGCCTTTGCCGACGATCCGCTGGCCCCCACCATCACCCGGCTGCTGATCACCGCGCCGTCGCTGCTGGTCGCGGTCGTGGCGCCCTTGGCGGGGGTGCTGACCGACCGGCTGGGACGCCGCCGCCCGCTGCTGTGGGGGCTGGTCATCTATGCCATTGCCGGCACCGCTGGGCTTTATCTGCCCACGCTGGAGACGATCCTGGCCAGCCGCCTGGCGCTTGGCCTGGGGGTCGCGCTAATCATGACAGCGCAGGCCGCGTTGATCGGTGATTACTTCGACGGCCCGGCGCGCGGGCGGCTGGTGGGATACCAGATGGCCGCGACCAATCTGGGCGGCCTGATCTTTGTCACGACCGCTGGCGCCCTGGCCGCCATCGACGCGCGGCTGCCCTTTGCGATCTATGGGCTGGCGGTGCCGCTGTTCCCGCTGTTGTGGCGGATTCTGCCTGAACCGCCCCGTGCTGCCGGAGGTCGCGGTCCTGTGGCCCGTCACGAATTGCCCGCCGATCCCGGCTGGCGGATGGTGGCCACCGTCATGTCGGGGGCGGCGGGGCTGACCTTTGTCATCTTCTATGCGGTGCCCACGCAACTGCCCTATCACCTGCAAGGGATCGGGCTAACGGATCCGCGCCACGCGGGCGTGGTGATGGGGGCGATGATGGCCTCGGCCGCCGTCATGTCGGTTGTCTCGGGCCTGGTCCGGCTGGGGCGGATCGCCACGCCTGTCGCAGGCTATCTGGGATTGGCCGGGGGCTTTGCGGCGATTGCCCTGGCGCAGGGGCTGGGGATGGCGATGGCGGGGGCGGCGCTGATCGGGGCGGGACTGGGGTTCTGTATGCCGACCTTTATTACAACGGCGTTGAACGCCGCACCCGCGCGGTATCGGGGGCTGGTGTCGGGGCTGATCACCTCGGCCATTTTCCTGGGGCAGTTCCTGTCGCCCCTGGCGTCGACGCCGCTGGTCGCCCATCTGGGTTATCCGGGGGCCTTCCTGACGGGTGCCACAGGTTTTGTCGTGCTGGCGGTGGCGCTGATCGCAATGCTGCGGCGCCAGGCTCCGGCGGTGCAGGTGAAAAGGATTTCCGAATGACCGCGATCATCCAGATCGACCATTTGTCCAAGCAATACGGCAGCGGCACCAAGGCGCTGAGCGATGTCACCCTGGACATCCACGAGGGCGAGATCATCGCCCTTCTGGGTCCGAACGGGGCGGGCAAGACCACGCTGATTTCCATCATCTGCGGGCTGGTGGTGCCCACGGGCGGCACGGTTCGCGTGGGTGGCCACGACATCCGCACGGACTGGCGCGGCGCGCGCAAGCTGATCGGCCTTGTTCCCCAGGAAATCGCCCTTGAACCCTTCGAGACGGTCCTGAACGCGGTCCGCTTCACGCGCGGCCTTTATGGCGAAGGCCCGGACGACGCCTATATCGAACAGGTGCTGCGCAGCCTGGCCCTGTGGGACAAGCGCGATGCCAAGACCCGCGAGCTGTCGGGCGGCATGAAGCGGCGGGTGCTGATCGCCAAGGCCTTGTCGCACCGGCCCAAGGTGCTGTTCCTGGACGAACCCACGGCGGGGGTGGACGTGACCCTGCGCCGCGAGATGTGGGAGGTCGTGGACCAGTTGCGGCGCGATGGCGTGACGATCATCCTGACCACGCATTACCTGGAGGAAGCCGAGGAAATGGCCGACCGCATCGGCGTCATCAACCGCGGCCAGCTGCTGCTGCTCAAGCCTACGGCGGATCTGATGGGCGAGTTCGGCAAGAAGACCCTGACGGTCGAGTTGATAGAACCCCTGGCCGCCATCCCCGATACGCTGGCGGACCGGGGATTGCGCCTGTCTGCGGACGGGCGGTCGCTGGCCTATGAATACGACACCCGGGCCGAACGCACCGGCATCGCGCATCTGCTGGGCGATCTGGCGGGACAGGGGATCATGGTGCGCGACGTATCCACCCGGCAATCCAGCCTTGAAGAAGTGTTCATGACGCTGGTCAGCGAACCGCGTCAGGAGGTAACGGCATGAGCGGCGTCAACTGGCCCGGCGTCTGGGCGATCTTCCATCACGAGATGACGCGCTTTTTCCGCACCGTCATGCAGTCGATGCTGTCGCCGGTCGTGTCCACGGTGCTGTATTTCGTGGTCTTCGGCGCGGCCATCGGCGGGCGCATCCAGTCGGTCGAGGGCGTGGAATACGGCGCCTTCATCGTGCCCGGCCTGATGATGCTGACGATCCTGCAGCAATCGGTCAGCAATGCCAGCTTCGGCATCTATTTCCCGAAGTTCAGCGGCACGATCTATGAATACCTGGTGTCCCCGGTGGGCTGGATCGAGGTGACGCTGGGCTTTGTGGGGGCGGCCGCCACCAAGGCCGTGCTGATCGCCCTTGTGATCCTGGTGACCAGCTTCTTCTTCGTGGGCGTCCATATCCTGCACCCGTTCTGGATGCTGGCCTTCCTGATCCTGACCGCCACCGGATTCAGCCTGCTGGGCTTCATCATCGGCCTATGGGCGAAGAACTTCGAGCAGTTGCAGATCGTGCCGATGATGGTGATCACGCCCTTGGTTTTTCTGGGCGGCGCGTTCTATTCGTCGGATATGCTGCCGCCATTCTGGGAAGGCGTGGCCAAGCTGAATCCGGTCCTGTACCTTGTGTCGGGCTTTCGCTGGTCGTTTTTCGGCCTTGCCGACGTGCCGGTCGGCGTGTCTCTGGTCGCGGTCACCGTGATGATCGTGGCCTGCTGCGCGGCGATCCGCTGGATCTTCGCGACCGGCTGGCGGCTGCGCGAGTGAGCTGCGCTGCTCCATGTTGCAGATGCGGGACTGGGGATCGAGCCTGACATAGTCGCGTGCCGTGATGACCTGCATCTCCATCGTGCGGTTCCAGCCGCCGAACCAGCGGTCGCGGATGCCATTGCGATAAAAGTTGCCCATGATCTGGTCCACATAGGGCGGGATGATCTGGGTGTTCGGGATGCGCGGCGCGTGAAAGCCGATGCGCGACTTCGGCCCCAGGCAGGCATTGGGCAGCGTCGTCAGGATCGTGCAGGCCGACCGGCAGTATCCTTGGATCCGCACCGTCTTGCCCGACCGGGCCAGCCGTTCGCGCAACTGCACCATTTGCAGCACATTGCCGCCGCGATGGTTTTCCACGTCGATAAAGCGCCCCCGATCGACGATATCGGCGTTGGTTGCGGCGGGAACCACGCCCGTCAGGGCGGCGGCAAGGGTCAGGATCAGGCGAAATCGGGTCATGCGGTGTATCTTGCCGATTGGCGGAGTTTCGGGAAATCACGTTCCGGCGACGTCAAGCGTGCCGCATCCCCCTTTTCCGGCGCGCCCGAATCACCTATCTGCGGCGGATGCACATGAACCCGCCCGACCTGCGCCCCGACCTGGCCCGCGCCCGCATTCCCGATGACAGCCTTGGGGTGCGCCGCGAAGGCCAGCCGACCATCGGCATGGTCAGCCTTGGCTGTCCCAAGGCGCTTGTGGACAGCGAACGCATCCTGACCCGCCTGCGGGCCGAGGGCTATGCGATCAGCCCCGACTACAAGGGTGCGGATGCGGTGATCGTGAACACCTGCGGCTTCTTGGACAGCGCCAAGGCGGAATCGCTGGATGCGATTGGCGAGGCGCTGCGCGAGAATGGCAAGGTTCTGGTCACGGGCTGTCTGGGGGCGGAACCCGAATACATCACGGGCGCCCATCCCAAAGTTCTGGCCGTCACCGGCCCGCACCAGTACGAGGCCGTGCTGGATGCGGTCCACGCCGCCGTGCCACCGCAGCCCGATCCCTTTATCGACCTGCTGCCTGCATCGGGCGTCAGCCTGACCCCGCGCCATTACAGCTATCTGAAGATTTCCGAGGGCTGCAATCACCGCTGCAAGTTCTGCATCATTCCCGATATGCGCGGACGCCTGGTCAGCCGCCCCGCCCATGCCATCGTCCGCGAGGCCGAGAAGCTGGTCGAGGCCGGGGTCAGGGAATTGCTGGTCATCAGCCAGGACACTTCGGCCTATGGCCTGGACCGCAAGTTTGAAACCGAACGCGGCCACCGCGCCCATATCACCGACCTGGCCCGCGACTTGGGCAGCCTGGGGGCCTGGCTGCGGCTGCATTACGTTTACCCCTATCCCCATGTGCGCGACCTGATCCCGCTGATGGCGGAAGGGCTGGTGCTGCCCTATCTGGACATCCCCTTCCAGCACGCCCATCCCGAGGTGCTGCGCCGCATGGCCCGTCCCGCCGCCGCCGCGCGGACCCTTGACGAAATTGCCGCCTGGCGCGCGGTCTGCCCGGACATCACCCTGCGATCCACCTTCATCGTGGGCTATCCCGGCGAAACCGAGGCCGAGTTCCAGACCCTGCTGGACTGGCTGGACGAGGCGCAACTGGATCGCGTGGGCGCCTTCCAGTACGAGAACGTCAAGGGCGCGCGGGCCAATGACCTGCCCGATCATGTCGCGCCCGAGGTCAAGCAGGACCGCTTCGAGCGTTTCATGGAAAAGGCCCAGGCGATTTCCGAAGCCAAGCTGGCGGCCAAGGTCGGCAGCCGGATCGAGGTGATCGTGGACAGCGTGGACGATCAGGGGGCCACCTGCCGCACCAAGGCGGACGCCCCGGAAATCGACGGCAACCTGTTCATCGACGAAAGGTTCCAGGCCCTGGCCCCCGGCGATATCGTGACCGTGACCGTGGACGAGGCGGGCGAATACGATCTTTGGGGCCGTTTGTGACGCTGCGAAACCGGCTGCCTGCCTTTATCGCCGACCATTACGAGGTTCACGAATGGCGCCATGCAAGCGCCATCCTGGCGCATGACTTTCCCGATGAATGGCGCGACATCATCGACGTGCTGACATCCTTCCGCCTGAAACGCGAATGGATCGAGGTGGGGGGCGGCAACAAGTCGCGCGTGTCGGCCTTTATCGACGGGTTTCTGGCAACGCGGGGCTGGCGTGAACGGCAGTTCCGCACCGGCATCGTGGTCGATGACCTGATGAAGGAAAGCCCCACCCACAAGGTCGATTGCTTCAAGCGCGGCATCGGGCTGGAGATCGAGTGGAACAACAAGGATCCGTTTTATGATCGCGATCTCAACAACTTCCGCCTGCTGTTCGACCTGCGCGCGTTAAGCGTGGGTGTGATCGTCACCCGGGCGGATGAACTCCAGCAGATCTTCCGCCAGCTTGGGCGGGGGTCGTCCTATGGCGAATCCACCACGCATATGTCGAAGCTGTTGCCCCGAATTGAAGGTGGCGGCGGGGCGGGCTGTCCGCTATTGGTGTTCGGTATCACCAAAGCCCTTTACCTGGACACCGGAGGCCACGTTGAGCAGCGCGTCTGACGATCTTCTGGCCACCGCAGGCGCCGTCAAGTTCGGCACCATCCTGGCCGATCCCCCCTGGCAGTTCCAGAACCGCACGGGCAAGATGGCCCCCGAACACAAGCGCCTGTCGCGTTACCCGACCATGACGCTGGACGCGATCTGCGACCTGCCCGTCGAGGCGGTGGCCGACGCCCGGGCGCATCTTTACCTGTGGGTGCCGAACGCCCTTTTGCCCGAGGGGCTGAAGGTGATGGAACACTGGGGCTTCAAGTACAAATCCAACCTGATCTGGTACAAGGTCCGCAAGGATGGCGGCCCCGACCGGCGCGGCGTGGGGTTTTATTTCCGCAACGTGACGGAAATCCTGCTGTTCGGCGTGCGCGGCAAGGATGTGCGCACGCTGGATGCGGGCCGCAGCCAAGAAAACATCATCGCCACCCAGAAACGCGAACACTCGCGCAAGCCAGACGAGCAGTACGACCTGATCGAGGCTTGCAGCTGGGGCCCTCGGCTGGAGATGTTCGCGCGGGGTCCGCGCAAGAACTGGACCGTCTGGGGCAACCAGGCCGATGATTACCAGCCGGACTGGCCCACCTATTCCAACCATTCCCAAAGCAATGTGGTCAAGCTGCGTTGAGCAGCCTTGGCACGGTACTGGATCCGGCGGGCCAGCCGCGAAAGCCCGGCGCGCTGTGCATCGGCGCGCAAAAGGCCGGGACAAGCTGGCTGGCGCAGATGCTGGGCCAGCATCCCCAGATCTGGATTCCTCCGTTCAAGGAGGTGCAGTATTTCAACCACCTGTTCCTGCCGGGCCACCGGAAATGGATCGACTGGCATTACCGCCAGAAGCCCCAGGAAGTACGCGACCGCCATGCCAGGCGCGGCATCCCCGTGCCCCCGGATCTGGACGCCTATCTGAACGGTGTCACGCGCGGCAAGATGTTCCACAACCAGTGGTACAAGCGCGTCTTCGCCCCCGCACCGCCGGTCGCCATTCCGATGGACTTCACGCCGGAATATTCGACCCTGCCCGACGAAGGCGTGGATTACGTGGCAAGGTTCCTGCCCCGCGCCAAGGTCATCTACCTGATCCGCCACCCCGTTGACCGCGCCGTGTCGCAACTGCGCATGAACCTGCAACGCGAAGGGCGCCGTCCCCAGACGCTTGCCGAATGGATGGCGGAAATCGACAACCCCGTGCTGCACGACCGGGGGGACTACGCCAGCTATCTGCCCCGCTGGCAGGCGCAATATCCTGAAATGCTGGTTCTGCCCTTCGGCCGCATTGCCCGCGATCCCCATGGCCTGATGGAGGCGGTCGAGGCGCATCTGGGCATCGGTCCCTGGCTTTATTCCAACATCGCGGAAAAGGTCTTTGCCAGTCGCAACCCCCTCCAGCCGCCGCCCGAGGCGATTGCCGCCCTCGAGGATCGCATTGCCCCGCAACTGGCCTTCTTGGCGGATCACCTGGGCGCGGATTTCGTTGCCCAGACGCGCTGACCTTTCGCTTGGCCCCGCTTTCGCCTAAATAGCACCCAAAGTTTGCAGGAGATTCCGATGGCGTCCTATCAGTTCGTCTACCACATGGACGGCGTGTCCAAGACCTATCCCGGCGGCAAGAAGGTGTTCGAGAACATCCACCTCAACTTCCTGCCGGGCGTCAAGATCGGCGTCGTGGGCGTGAACGGCGCGGGGAAATCGACCCTTCTCAAGGTCATGGCCGGCATTGACAAGGATTTCCAGGGCGAGGCCTGGGCCGCCAAGGGCGCCAAGGTCGGCTATCTGTCCCAGGAACCCTGGCTGGATCCGCAACTGAACGTGCGCGGCAACGTCATGGAAGGCGTGAAGGCCAAGCAGGCCAAGCTGGACCGCTATAACGAACTGGCGATGAACTATTCCGACGAGACCGCCGACGAGATGGCGCGGTTGCAAGACGAGATCGACGCAGAGAACCTGTGGGATCTGGACAGCCAGGTGGACATCGCGATGGAGGCGCTGCGCTGCCCGCCCGACGACGCGGATGTGGAAACCCTGTCAGGGGGCGAACGCCGCCGCGTGGCGCTGTGCAAGCTGCTGCTGGAAGCACCCGATATGCTGCTGCTGGACGAGCCGACCAACCACCTGGACGCGGAAACCATCGCCTGGCTGCAAAAGCACCTGATCGAATACAAGGGCACGATCCTGACCGTGACCCACGACCGCTACTTCCTGGACGATATCACAAGCTGGATCCTGGAACTGGAGCGCGGCCGCGGATTGCCGCACGAGGGCAACTATTCGTCGTGGCTGGAGGCCAAGGCCAAGCGCGTGGCGCAGGAAGCGCGCGAGGACAAGTCCAAGCAGAAGGCCATGGAAAAGGAACTGGAATGGATCCGGGCAGGCGCCAAGGCCCGCCAGGCGAAATCCAAGGCCCGGATTTCCGCCTATAACAAGATGGCCGACGAATCGGTCAAGGAATTGGTGGGCAAGGCCCAGATCGTCATCCCCCATGGCCCGCGCCTTGGCGGCAAGGTGATCGAGGTCGAGGGCCTGAAAAAGCACATGGGCGACAAGCTTCTGATCGAGGATTTGTCCTTCAGCCTGCCGCCCGGCGGCATCATCGGCGTGATCGGTCCGAACGGCGCCGGCAAATCCACCCTGTTCAAGATGATCACCAGCCAGGAACAGCCCGACGAGGGCACCATCACCATCGGCGAGACGGTGAAGATGTCCTATGTCGATCAGTCCCGCGACAGCCTGGATCCCGACAAGACCGTGTGGGAGGAAATCTCGGGCGGGGCCGAGGTGATCGAACTTGGCGATGCGCAGGTCAACAGCCGCAACTATGTGGGTTCCTTCAACTTCAAGGGCGGCGACCAGCAGAAAAAGGTGGGCCTGCTGTCGGGCGGCGAACGCAACCGCGTCCACATGGCCAAGCTGCTGAAATCGGGCGGCAACGTGCTGCTGCTGGACGAGCCGACCAACGACCTGGACGTGGAAACCCTGCAAGCCCTGGAAGCCGCGATCGAGAACTTCGCGGGCTGCGCGATCATCATCTCGCACGATCGGTTCTTCCTTGACCGGCTTTGCACGCATATCCTGGCCTTCGAGGGCGATGCCCATGTGGAGTTCTTCGAGGGGAACTTCGAGGATTACGAGAAGGACAAGGTGCGGCGTCTGGGGCCGGACAGCATCGAGCCCAAGCGGGTGAAGTACAAGAAGTTCACGCGGTGAAAGCCAAAGGCGGGGCTAGGCCCCGCCGACACTGGCATGGTACGCAACGCCCGCGGGCGTTGCGCTTTCTCTAGGCATTGACCGGCGGCTTGCCGGGGCACTGCGCCACGATCAGCGTGGGCGTCGGGCCTGCTGCCTGATCAGTCGCGACCGGGCCTTGAGAGGCGAGGACCGGGGCGGCAAGCAGGCAGGCGGTGAGGGTAGCAAGGGAAAGTCGCGTCATGAAGGCTCCTGTCTCTTGTTGCAATGGTTCAGCCTGACCCGAATCGGGCCGGGGACAAACACACAGGCGCGTTACCGGACCTTGCCTGTCCAGCCGGGCGGACGTTTGCCCACCCAGTCGAAGAACCGCCGCAGGTCGGGATGACCGCGCAGTGCCTCGGTGGTGGCAAAGTTGCGCGCGAGGTCCGTCTCGCTCAGGGTCTTGTGGATGGTCTTGTGGCAGACATGGTGCAGCAGCACCGTCTCGCCTCCCTTGCCGCCGCGCAGCTTTGGGATCAAGTGATGGCGGCTTTGGGGAACGCCCGGGGGGATCGGGCGCAGGCATAGGGGGCAGATGGGGTCGTCCACCACCGGGACCGTCAGGCGTCCGCCAGCATCCGGTCAAAGCTGCACATCGCCATCCCCGCATCCGTCATGTAACCGAAATGGCGTTCCACGGCGCGTTCCACATCGGACCGGCTGGCCTTGGACATGCCGCGCTTGCGCAGGATCTCGGGTGCGTGGCGGGGCGTGTCGTTGTCGCCCCGATGGGTGACGATGTTGGGGAAATGCGGATCGGTGACAGCGACCAGCCGGGTCGGGATCGCGTAATGGCCATAATCGAAGATCGTGCGCGAGGAATGGCGGATCGCGGCGCCCGCGCTGAAAAACGGGCTGTACCAGTTATAGATGCCTTCGGTCGGGCCATCGGTGATGCAATAGAAGATCGATGGAAAGCTGACCGCGAAATGGGCATTGCGCCACATGCTGGCGGCATGACGACGCAGGCGGCGGATGTAGTCCCTGGAGACGCAATCATCGTCGTCCAACCTGAACTGGACCGTGTCGGCCAGATCCAGACCGACTTCCGCAGAAACCGTCCCGATTGCCTCCGAGATATGGGTCGGGGGAAGAAAACGCAGGATCACCTGGTCCACGTTTCGGCAGATATCCTCCAGCCGCGCGCGATACGGATCGGGCATCCGGTCCGAGGATACGACCAGGAACCGGAAATCAGCATCGCTTTGATGGGTCAGCGACCGCAGGGTCAGATGCTCGAACGTGGCCAGCCGGGACTCGAGGCGTTCCGGCATGAACAGTTCCCGCGACTGGGTCGCATAGATCGCCTCGAGGGCTTCGTCCGGCTGATTGCGGAAAGCCTTCCAGTCCCCCCGGCCCAGCATCGAAAATCGGCAAACACCAAGGATTTTGACATCGCGGTCGTTCATTCGCTGTTTCCCTTTGGCTTGGCCGTCAACGTTCAAGCGGTATGCGGACAAGATCGTCCGCGTGTTTCGACCGGACCCATGTCAGGCTTTCGGTCCTGTCCTGGTCGGATGGCGCCTTCCATCGATCCTTGTCGTCGATAAAGCCGTGATCCTGCAAACCCCGGGCCAGGCTTGCATGGTCAAGCTCTCCCCAACTGAGGTGGTTCGAGGAGGTTGCGCCCTTTTCCACCCAATTCGCCGCAAGCGCGTCGATGATGACCGGGTCGCGCCCAATCATGCCGCTGATCTGGGCAGCAATGGATTCATGGGCCTTGTTGTCGCGGCGCAGGATGAAGGCGATCTTCTTTGACGGTTCGGCCACCATGCCCGCAATGTGAAAGGCAGAACTGTCGACGCCCACGATATGGGTCGCCGACTTGTAGAAGCGCAACTGCTCCTGAAGGTCCATCTTTTCAGGATGCATGATCGTGTAGCCCTGATCCATCATATTGCGTTCGATGGTCTTTTCATACAAGACGCCGCCGCGGCCGTTGAACCTCGTGCGTGAAACATAAATCTTGCGCGGCGGGTCCGAGGGCAGTGCCTGTGCCATGCGCGTCATGGTCGCGCGGAACTCTGGTGTTCCTTCGGCGATCCTGCCCAAGCCGAAGCCTTGGCCCGGGACCAGCAATTCCTCGACCATGATGGGTTTTTGAACGATCCTCTCCTTTGCCGTCAGGCCAAGAAGGCTCCAGAACTTTGCCTGATAGCTTTGGAAGGCCGACAGCTTGTCATGCTTCGGAACGAAAAGAACGCTGTCGATGCCCGGGTGATCGAAGGCCCAGCACCGCGCCATGGTTTCCGTCATGAAGTGACCGAAATGCCCATAATAAAGCCCGCCCCACAGGTGTCGCCCCGGCAAAAAGTCTGCAGGCTCCCTGGCTGCGTCCACGGGACGCGTCATGCGGATGCCGCCTCGCCAGGTCGAGGCGTGCAACACATCCTGGCCAGCGGCGGTCACAACCCCGCAGGGTGGGCGACCTGTACTTTCTTGCGGGGGAAAAACCCAGGCATTTCTTACGGTGACGATTTCTCGTGACCAGCCAGAGCCGGGAAGGGGTTCGCTCATCGCTTGTCCTTACTTGCAGGGCAGATGCCACCCTTCGCCTTAAAGGTGTATTAACCCCTTACCCTGGCCGATTAAAGCAGGAACCTTGCAAGGACCGTCACACCCACTCCCACGGGCGCGTAAATTCCCCTAGCCTTGCCTTGACCGCCCCTTCGTCCGTCCCGGCCTCGCGGGTCAGCCGTGCCACCAGCCCGCGCTTCTTGTCCTCGACCACCTCGGCCACATGGGCACCGGTGCCGGACAAGGCCGCGTCATAGACGCGCTTGATGGCAAGGCGGCGCAGGTCGGGCTTGAAGATCTTGCCGACGGCCGTTTTCGGCAGTTCGGGCAGGATCTCGACGTGCTTGGGGATGGCGGCGCGTTCGTGGATATGGGTCTTGGCGTGGTCCCGTAGCTCGGCCTCGGTGACGGAAGCGCCTGCGACCAGTTCCACATAAACGCAGGGCAGCTCGCCCGCAAAGCTGTCCGGCTGGCCGATGGCGCCGGCGAAGGCCACGGCGGGGTGGGACAGCATCGCCTCCTCGATCTCGGCGGGGTCGATGTTGTGGCCGCCGCGAATGATGAGATCCTTGGCCCGGCCGGTGATCCACAGATAGCCATCCGCGTCCAGCCGACCCAGGTCGCCGGTCCGCAGATAGATGTCGTCGGCGAACAGGTCGTGGTTCTTGTCGGCCTCGGTATAGGTCGAACCGGGGAAGACGCCGGGATTGGCGACGCAGATTTCCCCCACCACGTCGGTCGGGCATTCATGGACCCGGCCCCCGTCGTCGTGATTGAGGATGCGGACCTGGGTATAGGGCAGGGGGATGCCCACGGAACCCACCTTTTTCATGCCGTCTACCGGATTGCAGCTGACCAGGCAGGTGGCCTCGGTCAGGCCATAGCCTTCGGCGATCTCGACCCCGGTGGCGGATTTGAAGCGGTTGTAAAGCTCGATCGGAAGGGGGGCCGATCCCGAAATGGCGGTCTTCAGCGAGGACACATCGGCATTGACCGGGCGCTGCATCAGCGCGGAAATCGCGGTCGGCACAGTGATCAGGAAGGTCGCCTGCCAGCGTTCGATCAGTTTCCAGAAATTGTCGAACACGCCTTCGCCCCGGTATCCGGCAGGGGTGGGCATCACCACATGGGCACCGGAGGCGATGCAGGACATCAGCACCGGATAGGCGGCAAAGACATGGAACATCGGCAGCGGACACATCAGCACGTCGGTTTCGTCGAACAGCAGCGACCCGCCCAGCCAGCCGTTATAGATCATGCCGGAATATTTGTGCTGGGCCACCTTGGGCGTGCCGGTGGTGCCGCCGGTGTGGAAATAGGCCGCGACCCGGTCCCGCTGCATGTCGTCGAAGTCCAGGCGCGTGTGCCTTTCGGCGCTTGTCGCGGCCTCGAAGTTCAGAACCTTGGCCTTGTGGCGGCGCTTCACGCGCGGACGGATCAGCGGCACGATGTAACGCTTGATACCGCGCAGATGGCGGTTCAGGTCCACCTCGATCACATGGGTGACGCTTGGGGCATTGGCCACGGCCTCGGCCGCCTTTTGCGCAACGTCGGTTTTCGGGAAGGCGCGCAGAGTCACCAGCACCTTGGCCCGGGTTTCGCGCAGGATGCCCGCGATCTGCTGGGCGTCCAGCAGGGGATTGATCGGGTTGACGATCCCCGCCGTGGCGCCCGCCAGCAGGACCACCGGGGTTTCGATGCTGTTGGGGAGCAGATAGGCCACGGTGTCGGACGGGCCGATGCCCAGCTTGCGCAGCAGGTTGGCGGTTTCCGTCACGCGTTCCAGCAGTTCCCGCCAGGTCAGGGTCGTCGCATGGTCCGCAGCCCCGGACAGAAGCTGAAAGCTGATCGCGGGCCGGTCGGGAA
The DNA here is from genome assembly GCF_021491915.1 of Paracoccus everestensis. Lineage (NCBI taxonomy): Bacteria > Pseudomonadati > Pseudomonadota > Alphaproteobacteria > Rhodobacterales > Paracoccaceae > Paracoccus > Paracoccus everestensis. The sequence goes on from NZ_CP090836.1 coordinate 496,480, forward strand.
AGCGTTCGGCGGTGCGGGTCAGAAAGCCATGGATCGTGACCGGCAATCCCCGCGCCTGATACGGCATTTCCACCTGCAAGGCGTTGCGGTCGTCATAGTTGCGAAAACGCGTCATCCGTCCCTCTCCCCTTCGGGATCACCCTCCTGATCCCGCCTTTTGTCCTAGAATGGGCCATTGGCGGGAAAAGGGGCAAGGGTCTTGACGGCCATGCGGCGCGGGACGCGGCGTCAGACGTATCCGACACCGCGTCAGGGGCCTCAGCCCTGCGGGATGCGCAGGGTCTGGCCAGGATAAATCTTGTCGGGATCGGAAAGCATCGGGCGGTTCGCCTCGAAGATGGCGTTGTATTTGCCGGCACTGCCCAGATAGGCCTTGGCAATGGCCGACAGGGTTTCGCCCTTCTTGACGGTATGAAAGACCGGGGCTTGCCCGGCTTCCGGCCCCGCCTCGGGCAGGTCCGCCTCGACCTTGGCGATGCCTTCGATGTTGCCGACGGCAAGCACCAGCTTTTCCAAGGTTTCGCGGTCAGCGCCCTTGCTGTCGATCTTGACGGTGTCGCCGCGCAGCGTCAGATGCACGTCGTCCTTGTCCAGGTTCAACGCCTTCAACTCTGCCTTGAGCGCCGCGACCTTGCGGGCCGTGTCGGGATCAGGGGCAGGCTTTGCGGCGGTGGCGCCAGGCTGCGGGGTCGATTTGGGTTCGGCCGCTTCAGCCTTGCCGAAGACGGATTTTCCAGCGTCCTTGACGAAATCCCAGATGGCCATGCAAGCGTCCTTTCATTGGGTCCAAGCGCGATCTGGTGGAAAACGTCCGTTTGCCGGAACCGTTCCCTCTGGTCATTTTCCACCGTCCGCCCATATTTCAACCGTGCATTGTTAAATTATTAATTTTTTCACCCTCAGGATGCTATTGCCTCAAAAGGTGAGAACGATGACTCATTCCCTTCAAATTGCAGTCGCGATGCTGTCTTGCGTTATCGTGGCGGGCTGCGCCCAGCCAGTGCGCGATATCAGCAACGGCGGCGACGATCCCCATGCCATGCAACTGATGCCTGCGGGCAAGGCGACCTGCCTGGCCACCAGTTCGGGCCAGAACAGCCATGGCGCGGCCGTCACCAGTGCGGTGCGGCGCAATGCCGGCCTGCCGCCCGTGCAGCCCAGTTCGGTGCTGGCGCAGGTCGCCGCCCGGCACGCCTGCGACATGGCGCAGCGCGGCCGCATGACCCATATCGGCAGCAAGACCAGCGGTCCCGGTCCGCGCGTCAAGGCCGCAGGCTATGCGCCTATGGTCACGGCCGAAAACATCGCCGCCGGACCATTCTCGCAGGAACGCGTGCTGGCAGAGTGGAACGCCTCGGGCGGGCACATGGCGAATATGCTGATCCCGCAGGTGCGCGATTACGGCATCGGCCAGGCCATCGGGCCGGATGGAAAGACCCGGTTCTGGGCTGCGGTCTATGCCGCGCCCCGGTGATCCTGTCGGCTGATCAGGCGGGTTCCGGCAGGACGGCCATGTCGGTGAACTGCATCCGCGCCAGCCGGGCGTAAAGCCCGCCTTCGGCTACCAGGGCATCATGCGTGCCCTGGGCGACGATGCGGCCACCGTCAAAGACGACAATGCGGTCGGCCTTCTTCACCGTGGCCAGGCGGTGCGCCACTACGACCGTGGTGCGGCCCTGGGACAGTCGGTGGACGGCAGCTTGGACCAGGGATTCGGATTCCGCATCCAGCGCGCTTGTGGCTTCGTCCAGCAGCAGCAATGGCGCGTCGCGCAGGATGGCGCGGGCAAGGGCGATCCGCTGGCGCTGACCGCCCGACAGCATCACGCCGCGCTCGCCCAAGGGGGTGTCGTAACCCTGGGGCAGGGTGCTGATGAAGTCGTGGGCATGGGCCGCGCGGGCGGCATCCTCGACTTCGGCGGGTGAGGCGCCGGGGCGGCCCAGGCGGATGTTTTCCAGGGCGGTCGCCGCAAAGATCACCGGATCCTGCGGGACCAGGGCCATGGCCTGCCGGAAATCCCCCCGGGCCATGTCGCGCAGGTCGATGCCGTCCAGCGTGACGCGCCCCCCTGCCGGATCCCAGAACCGCTGGATCAACTGGATCACCGTGGTCTTGCCTGCGCCCGACGGCCCGACAAGGGCCACGGTTTCGCCCGGGCGGATGGTCAGGCTGACCCCTTCCAGGGCCGAGACATCGGGCCGGGTGGGGTAATGGAAGCTGACATCCTCCAGCACGATATGGCCGCGCACCGGGCGGGGCAGGGGCACGGGGTGGGCGGGATCGGTCAGCGCATCCTCGGCGGCCAGCAATTCGCCCAGGCGTTCGGTGGCGCCCGCCGCCCGTTGCATTTCGCCCCAGATTTCTGACAAGGCGCCCGTCGATCCCGCGACCAGGATCGCATAGATCACGAACTGCACCAGTTGGCCCGCCGTCATCACGCCCGTCTGCACGTCGCGCGCGCCGACCCACAGCACGCCGATCACACCCGCGAAGATCAGGAAGATCACGATGGCCGTCATCACCGCCCGCGTGCGGATCCGCGTCAGCGCCACGTCGAAGGACCGTTCCGTCACATCGTCAAAGCGCGCGATGCTGCGGTCCTCATGCGTATAGGCCTGCACCGTTTGCGCGGCCAGCAGCGTTTCGGACGCCGCCCCAGAGGATGCGGCGATCCAGTCCTGGCCCACGCGCGACAATCCACGCAGGCGGCGGCCCAGCACGATGATCGGCACCAGGATCACCGGAATGATCAGCAGCACCAGCCCCATCAGCTTCAACGAGGTGAAGGCCAGCATCGCCAGCCCCCCCGCCAGGATGATCATGTTGCGCAGCGCGATGGACAGGGACGACCCGATCACCGACTGGATCAGCGTGGTGTCGGTGGTGATGCGCGACAGGATCTCGCCCGTCATCACGCGTTCGAAGAATGCCGGCGACAGGGTGATCACGCGCGCAAAGACCGCCTTGCGGATATCGGCCACCACACGTTCGCCCAGGCGTGTCACGAAGTAATAGCGGGTCGCCGTGCCAAGGGCGAGCGCCGCCACGATCAGCAGCGCGGCGCCGAAATATTCGTCCAGCAGCCCCGCGCCGTCGTCGAAATTGTCCACCACCCGGCGCGCGGCCAGGGGCAGGATCAGGCTGATGGCCGATGTCGCGGCAAGCGCGATCAACGCCAGCACCACCTGCACGCGGTAAGGGCGCAGGAACGGCCCCAATGCGCGCAGGGCGCCCACGCGCTTGCTGGTGGGCCGGTCGGAAGTGATCGTCGTGCGGCGTGCCATGTCTGCCTTGTCCGGTCGATGTGCCCCAGGGGTTTAGGGGTTGGCAGCCCTCAGGACAAGCGCGGGGCGCCGGGGATAAGACTTCCGTCCCCAAGCTGGTCGGCGATCCGGTCCACGGCATGGGCCAGTTTTTCGTCGATGATGTGCAGGTATTGCGTCCAGTCCGACAGATGCTGCAATTCGGCCACGCCGTCCGAAATGCCCCGCAATCCGATCAGCGGAACCCCGAAATGCTGGGCTGCGCGCAGATGTGCAAAGGTTTCCATGTCCACCATGTCCTCGGCGATATCGTCATAAGCCGGGCCGCTGACGACATTGGCGCCGGTGGACAGGGTGGCGCGCGCGATCCCCTGGACCCGGTGGGGCAAATCGACACGGATCGGCAGATCCAGTAGCGGCGTGCGCCCCTTTTCGAAACCCAGGGCCGATGCGTCCATGTCGCGATAGGCGACGGCGGTGGCCTGGTACACCTCGGCCTGTTCCAGCCGCGCCGAACCCGCCGATCCCAGCGAGACGATCAGCCGGGGCAGGGGCGTCATCCCCGCCAGGGCGGCGGTCAGTTGGACCGCGCCCTCGACGGGGCCGATGCCGGTGATCAGCGGGTCGATCCGGGCGCGCAGGGCAGGACCGTATTCGGCCTCGGCCGCCATGACGAACAGGACGGGGATGCCCGCGATGGGGGTGGGGGTCTTCGGCATGGAACCTCTCGTGCAGTCATGGCAGGGGTGGCACGCGGGGCGCTGGATGGTCAAGCATTGGGCCTTGCGGGGCGGCAGGCAACCATGGCAAGGGCGCGCCATGGGCAAGGTCAGCGATCTTTATCACCGGCGCGTTGCGGAGGGGCGGATTACGCCTGATGTCGCGCAGCAATCGGTGCTGCCGCATCTGGACCGGGTTCTGGACGACATCGCGGCCCTGCCCGCGCCGGAAAAGCGGTCGGCCTGGCGCGCCTTTCTGGGCGTGGGCAGCCCGCCACCGACCCCTGCGCCCCGGGGCCTTTACCTGTGGGGCGGGGTCGGGCGCGGCAAGTCGATGCTGATGGACCTGATGGCCGAGGCGGCGACCGTCCCGGTGCGGCGGGTGCATTTCCACGAATTCATGCAGGAAATCCAGGCCGGGCTGAACCGTGCCCGCCAGAGGGGCGACCAGGACACCGTGCGTCCTGTGGCCCTGGACGTTGCGGCCACCGTCCGCCTTTTGTGCTTTGACGAGATGCAGATCACCGACATCGCGGATGCGATGATCGTGGGGCGGCTGTTCCAGGTGCTGCTGGAACAGGGGGTGGTGATTGTCACCACATCGAACCGGGTGCCCGAGGATCTGTACAAGCACGGGCTGAACCGGCAGCTTTTCCTGCCTTTCATCGACCTGATCCGCCAGCGGATGGAGGTCGTATGCCTGGACAGCGCCGTGGACCACCGGCAGGGGCGGGTGGCGGGCAGCCCCGTGTGGTTCTGTCCGGCGGATGCGGCGGCAAAAGCCGCGATGGACGCGATCTGGGACGATCTGACCGGGGGTGCTGCGGGCCAGCCGCTTCGGATCGAGGTCGGCGGACGCAGCTTTGTCCTGCCCTTGTTTGCAGGTGGTGCTGGCCGGTCGGGCTTCTGGGATCTGTGCGGCAAGCCGCTGGGTCCAGCGGACTATCTGGCCCTGTCGCGCAAGGTGTCCGTGCTGATGATCGACGGCATTCCCCGCCTGTCGGCCTCCAACTACAACGAGGCCAAGCGGTTCGTGACACTGATCGACGCATTGTACGAGGCCAAGGTGCGGCTGATGGCCAGCGGCGCCGACCAGCCCGAGCAATTGTACAACGAAGGCGAGGGCAGCTTCGAATTCGAGCGCACCGCCAGCCGGTTGCGGGAAATGCAGGATGCGGCTTGGGGACGGGACGCAGGCTGATCAGCCGTTTTCGCGCAGAACCCGCCCTGCCAGATACAACGACCCGCAGATCAGGATCCGTGCCTTGGGATCGCGGCTGACAACGCGCGCGATGGCGTCGGCAGCATCCGCAGCGGTTGTTGCGATCATGCCGACATCATGCGCCACCCCGGCAGTCGTGGCGGCGGGCAGGGTGTTCGGTTCGCCGGGAATGTCGATGGCGACCAGGGAACGGGCATGGGCGGCCAGAGGCCGAAGATAGCCCGCGATGTCCTTGGTGTTCAGCATCCCGCAGACCAGATGGGTCGGGCGGGGCGGCATGGCGGCCAGGGTCGCGGCCACGGCCTCGCCCCCCGCCGGGTTGTGGCCACCGTCCAGCCACAGTTCGGCCTGCGGGCCTGCCAGGTCGACCAGCGGGCCATGGCGAAGGCGCTGCATCCGGGCGGGCCATTCGGCCTGCGTGACCGCCGCGCGGGCATGGGCCTCGGTCGCGCCCAGGTGGCGCAGGGCGGCAAGGGCGGTCCCGGCGTTCTGGATCTGGTGCGGGCCGATCAGGTTCGGCAGAGGCAGATCCCACAGCCCGTGATCGTCCTGATAGACCATGCCGTCGCGGTCGCGCGCGATCATCCAGTGCTGGCCATGGGCAAAGACCGGTGCGGTCAGGCCCGAGGCCTTGGCCTCGATCACGCGCAGGGCATCCTCATCCTGGGGGCCGACGATCACGGGGACGCCGCGCTTGATGATCCCCGCCTTTTCACCTGCGATCAGCGGCAGCGTGTCGCCCAGATATTGCGTGTGGTCGATGCTGACGGGGGTAATGACGCTCAGGCGGGGGCTGTCGATCACGTTGGTCGCGTCCAGCCTGCCGCCAAGGCCGACCTCGAGCAGGGTGTAGTCGGCGGGCGTGCGGGAAAAGGCCAGGAAAGCGGAGGCCGTGGTGATCTCGAAGAAGGTGATCGGCTGGCCGTCGTTCGCGGCCTCGCATTCTTCCAGTGTGGCGGCAAGGTCGGATTCCGCAATCAGATCGCCCGCCAGCCGGATGCGTTCATGGAAGCGCGCCAGATGCGGCGAGGTATAGGCATGGACCCGCGCGCCCCCGGCCTGAAGCCCCGCGCGGATCATGGCCTGGGTGCTGCCCTTGCCATTGGTGCCCGCGATGTGGATCACCGGCGGGATGCGGCGTTCGGGGTTGCCCAGGGCCCCCAGCAGCCGGTGCATCCGGTCCAGCGACAGGTCGATGACCTTGGGGTGGAGCGACATCAGGCGGTCAAGGATGGCGTCGGAATGGCTCATGGCGGCACAAGCCGGGGGCCAGCCCCCGGACCCCCGGGATATTTGGGTGAAGAAGAAGCCTATTCGGCAGGCGCGGGTTCGGGCTGGGCCGGCTCGACGGCAGGCGAAGGCAGGTCGGCGCGGGTCGGTGCGGACAGCCCGCCCACCATGCGCAGGATCGAGACCAGTTCGTCGCGCAACTGCTTGCGATGCGTCACCCGGTCCAGCATTCCGTGTTCCAGCAGGTATTCGGCGCGTTGGAAACCTTCGGGCAGTTTCTCCCGGATGGTTTGTTCAATGACGCGAGGACCGGCGAAGCAGATCAGGGCGTTCGGTTCGGCGATCTGGATGTCGCCCAGCATCGCATAGCTGGCGGTAACGCCGCCGGTGGTCGGGTGGGTCAGCACGACGATGTAGGGCAGGCCAGCCTCGCGCAGCATTTCAACGGCGACGGTGGTGCGGGGCATCTGCATCAGGGACAGGATGCCTTCCTGCATCCGCGCGCCGCCCGCGGCGGAAAACAGCACCAGCGGCCGCTTGGTCCTGACCGCGCGTTCGGCGGCGGCGATGATAGCGTTGCCGACATACATGCCCATGGACCCGCCCATGAAGCTGAAATCCTGAGCGGCGGCGATGATGGGGGTACGGCCGATTTCCCCTTCGGCGACCAGCATCGCCTCTTTTTCGCCGGTGGACTTCTGCGCCGCCTTCATGCGGTCGGGATATTTCTTCTGGTCGCGGAACTGCAGCGGGTCGGCGATGGGTTCAGGGACCTTCACTTCCAGGAAGGCGCCGCCGTCGAACAGAGCGGTGAAGCGATCGCGCGGGCTGATCGCCAGGTGGTGGTCGCAGTTCGTGCAGACGTTCAGGTTGTCCGACAATTCGCGGTGGAACAGCATCGTTCCGCATTCGGGGCATTTCGTCCACAGGTTCTCGGGCACCTCGCGGCGCGAGAACAGCGAATTGATGCGCGGACGGACATAGTTGGTGATCCAGTTCATTCGCGGGCGGCCCCTGCTGTTTTCAAGCCCCCGAGATAGGCCGCGACGGGGGGAATTGCAATTGCCGTGGCGGGCGGGAATGATGCGCCCTATGTGGGCCTCGTTCCTTGTCATGCTGCATACGACGGTCACGCTGGCCCTGATCGCGCGCGTCCTGATCCGCCCGCGGCTGGATCCGTCGGTGCGGCTGGCCTGGATCATGGTGATCGAGGCGCTGCCGGTGGTCGGCATCCTGTCCTATATCCTGTTCGGCGAGGTTCGCATGAACCAGGCCGAGGTCCAGCGCATGGCCGATGTGCGCGACCGGCTGACGAACCTGCGCATCCCGAACCCCGCCGTGATCGCGGAACCCCCCCATTTTGCCCAGCCCGTGGTCGCGGCCAATGCCGCGGTAGGGGGGATGTCGGCCTTGAACGGCAACCGCATCCACCTGCTGGAAGAAAGCGACGATGCCATCGACCTGTTGGTCGACGCGATCGAGCGGGCCACCGATCATGTCCATATCCTGTTCTATATCTGGCTGCCCGACCATTCGGGGCAAAAGATGGCCCATGCCGTGGCCCGTGCCGCGCAGCGTGGCGTCGAATGCCGGGTGATCGTCGATGCCTTGGGGTCGCGGCTGCTGGTCAGGTCCGCGCTGTGGACCCAGATGCAGGAAGCCGGGGCCGAATGCGTCACCGCCTTTCCCTGGGGGCTGCCCTTTATCAGCGTGCTGTTTCGCAGGCTGGATCTGCGCAACCACCGCAAGATCCTGGTGGTGGACAACCGCATGGCCTTTTCGGGCAGCCGCAACTGTGCGGACATGGCATTCGCCATCAAGCCGCGCTTTGCCCCTTGGGTCGATATCGTGATGTCGGTCGAAGGCCCCGTGGTGCGGCAGTTCCAGTCGGTCTTCCTGGGCGACTGGATGAGCTATACCGGCAAGGATCTGGGCGATATGCTGCAGCCCGTGGAACCCGTCGCCGATCCGGGCGAGATCGCGCAGGTCATTCCCACCGGGCCCGACCGGCGCCAGGGGTCGATTTCCGATTGCCTGACGGGGATGCTGCACACCGCGCGCGACCGGGTGACGATCACCACACCCTATTACGTGCCCGACGTGGCCCTGGATGCCGCGATCCGCGCTGCCGCCCGGCGCGGGGTCGAGGTCACGATGATCCTGCCCGCCCGCAACGATTCCCTTGTCGTGGGCGCGACCAGCCAGGGGTTCTACTATGGCCTGTTGTCGGCAGGGGCGCGGATCCTGCTGTTCCAGGACGGGTTGCTGCATTCCAAGATCCTGACCGTGGACGGCCGCATGGGCATGGTCGGCAGCGCCAACCTGGACCGCCGCAGCTTCGAGCTGAACTACGAGGTGAACATGGCCGTCTTCGACCATGAATTCGTCGAGGAACTGGACGCGCGGCAAGTCAGCTATGCCGAACGGTCGCGCGAGATCACGCTGGAGGAGGTGCGCAACTGGTCCGTCTTCCGCCGTTTGCGCAACAACCTGCTGGCCCTGGCATCGCCGTTATTGTGAGGATGGGATGGAGAAAGACGACATAACGGCCCGACTGGAATCCCTGAAAGGCTGGTCCTTGTCAGACGACGGTCGCGCGATCACCCGTCGGTTCGATTTCAAGGGCTTCGCCAAGGCGGTGGAGATGGCGAACCTGGCGGCCTGGCTGGGCAACAGGCACAACCATCATCCCGACGTGGCCTTTGGCTGGGGCTATTGCCAGGTGTCCTTCACCACCCATGACGCGGGCGGACTGACGGATGCCGATTTCGCCTGCGCCGCCCATCTGGACGCGCTGTTGTCCTGAGGGTTGTTCGCGCCAAGGTTGCAGTTTATCCATGCGGGGCAAGGATAAGGTGCCCTTATGGTCATGCGTCTGCTGGATATCTTTGGCCTGGACCGGCGGCGCCCCGACTGGGCGCGGCTGGCCGACCGCCTGGACCGCAGGCCGCGCCCTGTTGATCCCGAACTGCGCGAGGAAGCGCAGCTTCTGCATCGGCGGTTGTCGCGGTTCCTGCAAGCCTCCGATCCCTGGATGCTGCGCAAGACCGGGTTGGGGGACGAGGATCTGCCCCCCGGCACGGACTGGCATTGGCGGCCCCGGCTTCTGTGCGGGCAGATCAGTCCGCAGGCCGTGGTGTCCCCCGACAACGGCCACCGCCTGGGAGAGGATGCGGCCTTGTGGCACGATTGCCCGAACCGCGCCCTGATCCTGCGGCAATCGCCACGCCCGCGTCCGGGCCAGGCCGCCTGCTATGCCATGGGGATCGAGATGATGGGAAATTCCTGCGGTTTCCTGTCGCTGGCGCTGGATCTGCCCGATGACGCCCTGCCCGGCCTGGGGGCGGACCGGGTGCTGCAACTGGACACGGTCATGGACGCCGAACGTCCCATCACCATCTATGCCCGCATCAACCTGGTCCAGGGACCGAATACCGAAACGATGCTGCGCCAGCTTGGCCACCCGGCCGAGGGGGTGGGCGCGCGGCGGCGCGCCGAATTCGACGTGGCCTATGCCGACCTGGCCAACCGTCCCATCGAACGCGCCTGGCTGGATCTGATCTTCGAGCAGCCGCATCTGAACGCGGTCGGCATCAATGACGTGCTGGTGTCGCATCACCCGCGCGCGCAGGCCTGAAGGGGGATGGGATGAGGTTCGAAGACCATGGTGTTTCGGGCGGCTGCTGGACCGGGGCCTTGCAGGCGGACAGCCAGCCTGCCGGGCTGTGCGTTGTCCAGCGCGGCAAGGTGGTGGCCCAGGCCCGGCTGCGCGATGCAGGCCCGGGCCTGTGGTCGGTCACGGCCGATCTGCCGGGCGCGGTGATCGACCGGGACGCGCATGGCCTGCTGCTGGTTGCGGGCGATCCCGATCAGCCCGGATCGGTGGTGCTGGCCCAACTGACCCTGGTCGCCGGAGCCGTCGCGGGCGACGAGCTGCTGGCCGAGGTGGCGCAACTGCGCGCCGAACTGGATCTGCTGAAACGCGAATTCAGGCGGCTTGCGGCCGGGGTCTAGGCCTTTGTCACAAGCCTGTCGCGCTTTCTTGCGAAACCCGGGGGGGGTGGCTATATCGGCCCTTTCGCCCTGAACCCAAAGGTTTCGCATGGCCGGGATGCAGACGCCCTTCTATCTGATCGACAAATCCGCGTTGCGCCGCAACATGGAACAGGTCGCACGCCTGCGCGAGGCGTCGGGGGCCAAGGCGCTGCTGGCGCTGAAATGCTTTGCCACCTGGTCGGTCTTCGATTTCATGCGCGACTACATGGACGGGACCACCTCGTCGTCGCTGTTCGAACTGCGCCTGGGGCATGAGGAATTCGGCAAGGAAACTCATGCCTATTCCGTCGCCTGGGCCGATCACGAGATCGACGAGGCGGTGTCATATTCCGACAAGATCATCTTCAACAGCCTGTCGCAGCTTGACCGCTTTGCCGACCGCGCGAAGGGCGTGACCACCGGCTTGCGGCTGAACCCGCGCTTTTCCACCAGCGGCTTCGACCTGGCCGACCCGGCGCGGCCCTTCAGCCGCCTGGGCGAATGGGACATGGCGCGGCTGGAATCCGCCCTGGACCGGATCAGCGGCGTGATGATCCACTATAACTGCGAAAACCGCGACTTCGACCTGTTCGATGGGCAGTTGACCCGGATCGAGTCCGAGTTCGGCGAGATCCTGAAGCGCCTGGACTGGGTCAGCCTGGGCGGCGGCATCCATTTCACGGGCGAAGGCTATCCGATCGACCGGCTGGCCGACCGGCTAAAGGGGTTCCAGGACCGTTTCGGTGTCCAGGCCTATCTGGAACCGGGCGAGGCCAGTATCACCGGCACCACCACGCTGGAGGTCAGCGTCCTGGACATCATCGACAACGGCAAAAAGGTCGCCATCGTGGACAGCAGCATCGAGGCGCATATGCTGGATCTGCTGATCTATCGCGAAACCGCCAAGCTGCCGCAGTCGGGCGGCCACGAATACCAGGTCGCGGGCAAGACCTGCCTTGCGGGCGACATTTTCGGCGACGCGCGCTTCGACCGGCCCCTGGCCGTGGGCGACCGCATCAGCATCGCGGATGCGGCGGGCTATACGATGGTCAAGAAGAACTGGTTCAACGGCGTCGCCATGCCCGCCATAGCCATCCGCGAGGATGACGGCAGCGTCCGCACCGTGCGCAGCTTTCCTTACGAAGAATACAAATCCAGCCTGTCCTAAGGCACCTCTCTGCAACCCCGGAAAGGATCCGTAATTGCCCAAGAAGAACGTCCTCATCATCGGCGCGGGTGGCGTCGCGCAAGTCGTGGCGCACAAGGTGGCGCAACAGGCTGCGGAATTCGGCGATTTGCACATCGCCAACCGCACGCAATCCAAGGCTGACGCGATCATCGGCAGCTTGCGCGACAAGGGCCACCAGATGCCCTTTGCCAGCCACGCGCTGGACGCGATGGATGCGGGCGCGGTCGAGGCGCTGATCCGCCGGATCGACGCGGGGATCGTCATCAACGTGGGCACGGCCTTTATCAACATGACCGTTCTGGAAGGCTGCATCCGCGCCGGCGCCGCCTATATCGACACGGCCATCCACGAGGATCCGGCGAAGATCTGTGAAACCCCGCCCTGGTACGGCAACTATGAATGGACGCGGCGAGAGGACGTGGCGCAGGCTGGCATCACCGCCATCCTGGGCGCGGGCTTCGATCCGGGCGTGGTCAACGCCTATGCCCGCCTGGCCGAGGACGAGTATTTCGACAAGATCGACAGCATCGACATCGTGGACATCAATGCAGGCTCGCATGGCCGCTGGTTCGCCACGAACTTCGACCCCGAGATCAACTTCCGCGAATTCACCGGCACCGTCTATTCCTGGCAGGGCGGCGAATGGCGTTCGAACAAGATGTTCGAGGTGGGCCGCGAATGGGATCTGCCCGTCGTCGGCAAGCAGAAGGCCTATCTGTCCGGCCATGACGAGGTTCACAGCCTGTCCGCCCGCTACAAACACGCCGACGTGCGCTTCTGGATGGGCTTTGGCGACCACTATATTAACGTCTTCACCGTGCTGCAGAACCTGGGCCTTTTGTCCGAACAGCCCGTCAAGACCGCCGAAGGGCTGGATGTCGTGCCGCTGAAGGTCGTCAAGGCCGTGCTGCCCGATCCCGCCAGCCTTGCCCCCGATTACCAGGGCAAGACCTGCATCGGCGATCTGGTCAAGGGCAGCCTGAACGGCAAGCCAGGCGAGGTCTTCATCTACAACGTCGCCGACCACAAGGACGCCTTCAACGAGGTCGGTAGCCAGGGCATCAGCTATACCGCGGGCGTGCCCCCTGTCGCGGCGGCGGTCCTGGTCGCTCGCGGTATCTGGGACGTGAAGGCCATGGTCAATGTCGAGGATCTGCCCGCGCGGCCCTTCCTGGAACTGCTGGGGGAGATGGGCTTGCCGACCCGAGTGATCGACGCGACGGGCGACCACCCGATCTGACGGGCGGGCATCGCCTTGGCGGGCGGCCCGGAACGACCGGGTTGCCCCTCGCGTTTGGCCCTGCCGGCAATGCAGGGGGAGGCCTTGGCCCAGAAGTTCAGCTTTCCGCGGTTCCGCCCGGACGGCACCGGCGCCAGCGGGCGCGCGGCCAACTGGGCCGTCATCGGCATCTTCATGATCATGGCATTCGCGGCCATTGCCGCCGGGCGCGATTTCCTGATGCCGGTGACGCTGGCGGTGCTGCTGTTCTTTGTGTTCACCCCGCTGCGCCGCCTGGCCCGCCGACGCGGGGTGCCCGATGCGCTGACCGCCACGATCGTGACCTTGGGCCTTGTCATTGCCGTGGCCCTGATTGGCCTGGGCGCAAGCGGCCCGGTCAGTCAGGCGGCCCAGAACCTGCCCACGATCAAGACCCGCCTGGAACAGAAATTCAGTGAACTGCGCGAATCCTTCGAGGAAATTCAGCAGGCCGCCCAGGAAATCGAACAGGTCCAAGCCCCCGACGACGAGGGCCAGCCAGCCCCCATCAAGGTCGAGGAGGTCAGCGACAGCACCCTGACCTCGCTGATGAAGTTCACCCCCGCCATTGCCGGTCAGGTGGTCTTTACGCTGTTCTTGCTGTTCTTCATGCTGGCATCGGGCGATCTGCTGTATCTCAAGATCGTGCAAAGCTTCGATTCCATGGCCGAAAAGCGAGGCGCCTATCTGGCCCTGCGCCAGATCGAGGACTCACTGGGCAATTACCTGGGTGCCATCACCATCATCAATGCAGGACTGGGACTGGCGGTCGGTCTTGCCATGTTCGCCTGGGGAATGCCCGGCGCGATCCTGTTCGGCATCAGCGCCTTTATCCTGAACTTCATCCCCTATCTGGGCGCAATCGTCGGCGTCATCACCTCGGGCCTGGTGGCCCTGGTGGTCATGCCGGGGGTCTTCTGGCCGATGATGGTCGCGGGAACCTATATGTTCCTGACCTCGCTCGAGGGCCAGGTGATCACCCCCTACTTCGTGTCGCGCCGGTTGCAGATGAACACCGTTGTCGTGTTCCTGGCTGTTGCGCTATGGGCGTGGCTGTGGTCGGTGATCGGCATGATCATCGCCGTGCCGGTGCTGGTCGTGCTGCGCGTGCTGGCCGAATATGTTCCCGGCTGGGAGAAGTTCGGCAACTTCCTGGCAGGCGAGGAACCCCCTGCCATCGAGGACGAGGACGAGGAAGAAGCCCGCGACATCGTCGAGGCCGGTGCCGGGGCCGAGGATGAAAGTGCCGCCCGCCACGTCACGGCCGAGGTGGTCGAGGATGCCGGCAAGCCCTGACAAGCGCGCTTTTTCCAGACAACAGAAAAACTTTTCAGGCCGCTTGGAAAAAATTCTGCGGTGTCGTATGGGATTGCTGAATGTGTGCGACGGCATACCGGCACAGACCTCGCGATAAGGAAAACCAGATGAGCATGACGCGTTACACCCAAAGGCATGGCCTGGACGTGGCCGACATCCTGGCGGATTTTGTGGAAAGCAGCGTTCTTCCCGGCACGGGCGTTGACCCGGATCGCTTTTGGTCGGGATATGCGGAACTGCTGGCCGATCTTGCACCGGAAAACCGCACGCTGCTAGATCGCCGCGCCGAATTGCAGGGCCGGATCGACGCCTGGCACAAGGCGCGCGGCAACCAGCCCTGGGATACCGCCGCCTATCGCGCCTTTCTGACGGAGATCGGCTATCTGGTCCCCGAACCCGCGCCCTTTGCCATCGACAATGGCCGGATCGACCCCGAGATCGCCCTTGTCGCAGGCCCGCAACTGGTGGTGCCGGTCAGCAATGCCCGCTTCGCGCTGAACGCTGCCAATGCCCGCTGGGGATCGCTGTATGACGCGCTTTACGGATCCGACGTGCTGGGTCCGCCCCCTGCAGCCGGCGACATCGACCCCCCGCGCCGCGATGCGGTCGTGGCCCGCGCCGCACGGTTTCTGGACGACACCTTCCCCCTGACCAGCGGCAGCCATGCCGAGGTGTCGGGCTATCTGGCCGATGCAGATGGTCTGAAAGCCACGATCGAATGGTCGGAGGTCGCCTTGCGCGACCCCTCGGCATTCGTGGGCCGCCGGGTCGAAGGCCCGGATACCGGGCTGGTTCTGCGCCACAACGGGCTGCACGTCGAACTGGTCATCAACCCCGGCCACCCGATCGGTGCGGCATCCCCGTCGGGCCTGCGCGACGTGATCGTGGAAGCCGCGCTGACCGCCATCCAGGATTGCGAGGACAGCGTGGCGGCCGTGGATGCCGCCGACAAGGTGGGCGTTTACGCCAACTGGCTGGGGCTGATGAAGGGCGACCTGACTGACACCTTCGACAAAGGCGGCAAGCAGTTGACCCGCCGCCTGGCGGGCGACCGCACCGTCACGCGCCCGGACGGCACCACCGTTGCCCTGCCGGGCCGTGCGCTTTTGCTGGTGCGCAACGTGGGCCATCTGATGACCACCGATGCCGTGCGCATGAACGGCCAGGACACGCCCGAAGGGCTGCTGGACGCGATGGTGACGACGGCCTGCGCGATCCACGACCTGAACAAGACCGATGGTCCCCGCAACAGCCGCGTTGGTTCGATCTATGTGGTGAAGCCCAAGATGCACGGCCCGGACGAGGCCGCCTTTGCCGACCGCATCTTTACCCGGGTCGAACGGATCCTAGGCCTGCCCGCCGACACCGTCAAGCTGGGCCTGATGGACGAGGAACGCCGCACAAGCGCGAACCTTGCCGCCACCATTCATGCGATCCGCAACCGGGTGTTCTTTATCAACACCGGTTTCCTGGACCGCACGGGGGACGAGATCCACACCTCCATGCAGGCGGGCGCATTCGCCGGGCGCGAGGCGACGCGCCGGTCGGGCTGGCTGAAGGCATACGAGGACCGCAACGTGCTGATCGGCCTTGCTTGCGGATTGCGGGGCCGGGCGCAGATCGGCAAGGGCATGTGGGCGAAACCCGACGCCCTGGCCGAAATGCTGCAAGCCAAGATCGCCCATCCGCAATCGGGCGCCAACACCGCCTGGGTGCCCAGCCCCACGGCCGCGACCCTGCACGCGTTGCATTACCACATGGTCGATGTGGCCGCGCGGCAAGATCAGCTGGAAGGCCAGCCGGTCCCCGGCCTGGACGACCTGCTGACCCCGGCCATGGTGGGCGACACGCCCTTGCCGCAAGATCAGATCCTGCGGGAGCTGGACAACAGCGCGCAGGGAATCCTGGGCTATGTGGTGCGCTGGGTGGATCAGGGGGTTGGCTGTTCCAAGGTGCCCGATATCGACGACGTGCCGATGATGGAGGACCGCGCCACCTGCCGCATCAGCGCGCAACTGTTGGCGAACTGGCTGGAACAAGGGCTGGTCAGCCGCGAGCAGGTCGAGGATGCGATGCGCCGCATGGCGCTGAAGGTGGATGCCCAGAACGCGGGCGATCCGAACTATGTCCCCATGGCCCCCGGCTTTGACGGCCCCGCCTTCGAGGCCGCGCGCGATCTGGTGCTGACCGGGACGACGCAGCCCTCGGGCTATACCGAACCCGCGCTGCACGCGCGGCGCAGGCAGGCCAAGGCATTGCGCGGGTAGGGGCGGCGATCAGCCCCTGTCCAGGTGCCGTGCCGCGGCAGCCAGAACCTCGGCCGGGCGTTCCTCGGCCAGGAAATGGCCTGCGTCGATGGCATGGCTCCGTGCCGCGGGAAACCATGCCCGCCAGGCGGCCAGCGGGTCCATGTGATGGGCTACGACGCCCCTGCTGCCCCACAGCACAAGGCAGGGAATGTCGCTGATCCGCCCCAGATCGGCGCGGTCGTGGTCCAGGTCCGTCGTGGCGGCGGCCCGGTAATCGCCGCACCATGCCGCAATGACGTCGGGATTCCGGGCGGCGCGTTCGTATTCCGCCATTGCTGCGGGATCGAAGATATCCGACCCCGCCAGCCCGATCAGGGCGGAATGCAGGAAGAACACCGGATCGGAACTGATCAGCCGGCGCGGCATATCGCCCGGCTGAGCCAGGAACATCCAATGGTAATACCGCTGCGCCAGCCAGCCATCCATGGTGCCCCACACGTCCAGCGTCGGCAGGATGTCCAGCAAGGCGACGGACCGCACCGCGGCGGGGTGATCCAGAACCATCCGGTGGGCCGTCCGCGCCCCGCGATCATGGGCAAGGACATGGAATCGGGAATGGCCCAGGTGGTTCATCAGCGCGACTTGATCCCGCGCCATCGCGCGAAAGGTGAAGTCGCCGTCATGCGCAACCGAATCTCCATAACCGCGCAGGTCCGCCAGGATCACGCGATGGGTGCGGGCCAGTTCGCCTGCGATCCCGTGCCACATCGCATGGGTCTGCGGATAGCCGTGCAGCAGCAGGACCGGATCGCCTTGCCCGCCCATCCGGGCATGGATCGTCGCGCCGCCAACGGGGACGTCCACAGTGTCAAAGCCGGGAAACAACGCATTCTCCGATCGGGGCCAAGCCCGGCCATCCTGCAGGATTGTTGCCCCCGGTCAAGGAATTGCGCTTGGCCTAGCCCTGCTTCTGAAACTCGAACTGCCGCACGAACCACAGCGCGGCCATTGTCGCCACGGCCCCCGACAGCAGATACAGCCCCGCCGCGAACAGCCCCAGCGTGGTGGACAGGAACAGCGCGGTCAGCGGCGCCAGCCCCGCGCCGAACAGCCAGGCCAGGGCCGAGGTAAAGGCGGAATCGGTATAGCGGTTGCGGCTGTTGAACATAGAGGCCACCGCGCCCGACGACTGGCCGAAGCTGATGCCCAGGATCAGGAAACCCACGATCATATAGGTGGACACGCCGGTCTTGCCGCCTTGCAGCAGCAAGGGTGCCAGCAGGCTGAAGGCGCCGATGGCAAGCGACCCCCACAGCAGCACGCGCCGCCGCCCGAACCAGTCCGACAGCCAGCCCGACAGCAGCACCGATCCCAGGCCCGCCGCCGCGCTGACCGCCGTCAGGTTCAGAAAGAAGGTCAGCGTCTCGTCGGTGTAAAGATACACCCAGGACAACGGAAAGACCGTGACCATGTGGAACATCGCGAAACTGGCCAGCGGCACGAAAGAAGACAGCCAGATCGCGCGCCAGTCGCTGCGGAACGCCTGGCGGATGCGGGTGGGCTGCAGTTCGCGGGTCTCGAACGCTTCCTGGAACTCGGGCGAGGCGATGATGCGCAGGCGCGCGAACAAGGCCACCACGTTGATGGAAAAGGCCACAAAGAACGGATAGCGCCAGCCCCAGTCCAGAAAGTCCTGTTCCGACAGGTTCGTCACCAGATAGGAAAACAGCAGCGCCGCGACGATCAGCCCGATGGGTGCGCCAAGCTGCGGGATCATCGCGTAAAAGCCGCGCTTGCGCCTTGGTGCGCTGAGCGCCAGCAGGGATGCAAGGCCGTCCCAACTGCCGCCGATGGCAAGGCCCTGGCCGATGCGCAGGATCGCCATGACCACGATCGCCCATTCGCCCATCACCGCATAGGAGGGCACAAGGCCCATGGCCACGGTCGAGGTGCCCAGCAGAAGCAAGGCCAGCGTCAGCTTGGCCACGCGCCCCTGCTTGCGGTCAATATACATGAAGATCGCGGTGCCGACGGGCCGCGCGACAAAGGCCAGCAACACCAGCACAAAGGACAGCAGCGTGCCGGTCAGCGGATCGGCAAAGGGAAACAGCCGCGCCGGGAACACGATCACGGCGGCGATGGCGAAGACGAAGAAATCAAAGAACTCGGACGCGCGCCCGATCACAACGCCCACCGCGATGTCGGACGGCGACACGTGGATGTCGTCGGCATCCTTGCCGGGGCTTTGGCGGTCAGGGGTTTCGGCAGATGTTACCATTGCGTGAACCAATCCGGATTGGGCCAGAAGGCATGAAGGGCAAGACAGGCGACATCCCTGGGGATTCGCGCGGTTCCGGCAGCAATGCTACAGAATGGCGGCAATGAATACGCGACAAATTGTCTTATGTTTGACTTTGGTCAAGGCAACTATCTGAACTGCAATCTCAGGGCGTCGTCGTCTGAACAGCCGCGCGATTCGCGCGGTCAGCGGGGTCATTATCGACATGACACATCTTTTCAAACGTGTTTCCTGGCTGGCGCCGCTTTTGCTGCTTGCGGCCTGCGAGGCTGTCGTGCTGCGCCCCTCGGGCGACATCGCGGCGCGCCAGGCGGAATTGCTGGTGCAATCCACGGCCTTGATGCTGGTCATCATCATCCCCGTGATGGCGCTGACCGTGTGGTTCGCCTGGCGGTATCGTGCGTCCAACAAGCAGGCCAGCTATGATCCCTACTGGGACCATTCGACCAAGCTGGAACTGGTGATCTGGGCCATTCCGCTGCTGATCATCGTCTGCCTGGGCGCGCTGACCTGGGTGGGCACGCATCTGCTGGACCCGTACCGGCCGCTGGACCGCATCGACGCCGAAACCCCGGTCAGCAACCAGCAGCCCTTGCAGGTGCAGGTCGTGGCAATGGACTGGAAATGGCTGTTCATCTATCCCGAACAGGGGGTGGCGTCCGTCAACGAGCTGGCCGTGCCGGTGGACCGTCCGGTCCAGTTCACGCTGACCTCGACCTCGGTGATGAACGCCTTCTATATCCCGGCCATGGCGGGGATGATCTATGCCATGCCGGGAATGCAGACCACTCTGCATGGGGTCTTCAACGAGGCGGGGGAATACCAAGGCCTGGCCTCGCATTATTCGGGCCATGGCTTTTCCGGGATGCGGTTCAAAGCCCGGGCGCTGGACGATGCCGGTTTTGACATTTGGGTCGCCCAAGCCGCCGACAGCGCCGAGGCGCTGGACCGCGCGCGCTATCTTGAACTGGAAAAGCCCAGCGAGAACGTGCCCCCCATGGCATTTGCCCCGGTGGACCCGCAACTGTTCAGCCGCGTCGTGAACTTGTGCGTCGAGGAAGGCCGGATGTGCATGGCCGAGATGATGGCCCTGGACGCCCAGGGCGGGCTGGGCCTGCCGGGCATCGCCAATGTCGCGCTGACCGATCCCGGCCTCGGCACCCCCCGGCCCGTGCTGGGCCTGCCGCCCTTCCAGGTGACGGGCATCTGCACGGTCGAGGAACTGGACCGGATGCTGGCAAGCGCCCCACCCGTGGACAGCGCGCCCCGCGACCTGACGCCCCTGCGCGGGCGGGGGCTGGATGCGCCCCGGGGCATCCTGGGCTGGAACCTGATCCCCAACAAGCTGACCCAATCCGTGCCGCCGGACGGCGCCGACCAGAACCTGTAGAGGCCGAAGATGGCGATACCATCGGACATCGAAACCACCTTCCTGCTGGGACGGCTGGACTGGAACGCGATCCCCCAGGATCCGATCGTCTGGGCCACCGGCGCGGTCGTCGCCATCGGCGGCGCCGGACTGCTGTGGATGCTGCACAAGCATCAGCTGTGGTCATACCTGTGGCACGAATGGTTCACGACGGTCGATCACAAGAAGATCGGCATCATGTATGTCGTGCTGGCCCTGGTCATGTTCGTGCGCGGTTTCGCCGATGCGATCATGATGCGCCTGCAACAGGCCATCGCCTTTGGCGGATCCGAGGGCTATTTGAACGCCCACCACTATGATCAGGTGTTTTCGGCCCACGGCGTCATCATGATCTTCTTCGTGGCGATGCCCTTCGTCACGGGCTTGATGAACTTCGTCGTGCCCTTGCAGATCGGCGCGCGCGACGTGTCGTTCCCGTTCCTCAACAATTTCAGCTTCTGGATGACGGTCGGCGGCGCGGTTCTGACCATGATGTCGCTGTTCGTGGGCGAATTCGCGCAGACCGGCTGGCTGGCCTTCCCGCCGCTGTCGGGCTTGGGGTCCAGCCCCTATGTCGGCGTGGACTATTACATCTGGGGCCTTCAGGTCGCGGGGGTGGGGACCACGCTGTCGGGGATCAACCTGCTGGTGACGATCATCAAGATGCGCGCGCCGGGCATGACCATGATGCGGATGCCGATCTTCACCTGGACGGCGCTTTGCACGAACATCCTGATCGTGGCGTCCTTCCCGGTGCTGACGGCCACGCTGGTCCTGCTGACGCTGGACCGTTACATCGGCACCAACTTCTTCACCAACGACCTTGGCGGCAACGCCATGATGTATGTGAACCTGATCTGGATCTGGGGCCACCCCGAGGTCTATATCCTGATCCTGCCCCTGTTCGGCGTCTATTCCGAGGTCGTGGCGACCTTCACCGGCAAGCGGCTGTTCGGATACACCTCGATGGTCTATGCGACCGTCTGCATCACCATCCTGTCCTATCTAGTCTGGCTGCACCACTTCTTCACGATGGGGTCGGGGGCGTCCGTGAACTCGTTCTTCGGGATTACCACCATGATCATCTCGGTTCCCACAGGGGCCAAGATCTTCAACTGGCTGTTCACCATGTACCGCAGCCGCATCCGGTTCGAACTGCCGATGATGTGGACCATCGCCTTCATGCTGACCTTCGTGATCGGCGGCATGACGGGCGTGCTGCTGGCCGTGCCGCCCGCCGACTTCGTGTTGCACAACTCGCTGTTCCTGGTGGCGCATTTCCATAACGTGATCATCGGCGGGGTGCTGTTCGGGCTGTTCGCGGCGGTCTATTACTGGTGGCCCAAGGCCTTTGGCTTCCGGCTGGAGCCGTTCTGGGGCAAGGTCAGCTTCTGGTTCTGGGTCGTGGGCTTCTGGACCGCCTTTGCGCCGCTGTATATCCTGGGGCTGATGGGCGTGACGCGGCGGGTGCGGGTCTTCGACGATCCCAGCCTGCAGATCTGGTTCGTCATCGCGGCTTTCGGCGCCGTCCTGATCGCCATCGGCATCGCGACGATGTTCATCCAGTTCGGCGTGTCCATCGCGCGGCGCGACCAGTTGCGGGATGAAACGGGCGATCCCTGGGACGGGCGCACCCTGGAATGGGCGACATCCTCGCCGCCCCCGGCCTATAACTTCGCCTTCACGCCGGTCAGCCACGGGCTGGACACTTGGTGGGACATGAAGCGTTACGGCCAGACCCGGCCTCGCGCGACCTATGTGCCCATTCATATGCCCCGGAACACCGGGGCAGGGGTCATCATTGCCGGTTTTGCGACGGTTTGCGGCTTTGCCCTGGTCTGGTACATCTGGTGGCTGGCCGCCCTGTCCTTTGCGGGCATCGTGGCGGCGTCGGTTCTCCATACCTTCAACTATGCCCGCGACTACCACATCCCGGCCGAGGAGGTGCGCGCGACGGAAGCCGCGCGCGACCGCCAGCTGGCAAGCGCAGGGGTCTGATCCATGAGCACCGTCACCCAAGCAGCGCCCGGCGACTTCTGGGAAGTCGAGCCGCACCACCACCACGAGGGCGCCTCGACCTCCATCGGGTTCTGGGTCTATCTGATGAGCGACTGCCTGATGTTCGCGGTCCTGTTTGCGGTCTTCGGCGTCCTGGGCGGCAGCTATGCGGCCGGTCCGGGGCCAAAGGATCTGTTCGACCTGGAACTGGTGGCGCTGAACACGGCCTTCCTGCTGCTGTCCTCGATCACCTATGGCTTTGCCATGCTGGCGATGGTCAGGGAAAACACGCGCGGCACGCTGATGTGGCTGGGGATCACGCTGGTCTTCGGCCTGCTGTTCCTGGCCGTCGAGATCTACGAATTTCAGCACCTGATCCACCTGGGCGCGGGGCCGCAGCGTTCGGCATTCCTGTCGGCCTTCTTCGCGCTTGTGGGCACCCACGGGCTGCACGTGGCCTTTGGCTGCTTGTGGCTGGTCACGCTGATGATCCAGGTCCGCCAGCGCGGGCTGAACCCCGCGAACCGCCGCCGCCTGGCCTGCCTGTCGATGTTCTGGCACTTCCTGGATGTGATCTGGATCGGCGTCTTTACCTTCGTCTATCTGCTGGGGATGATCTGATGACCTCGATTGAAGCCCAGGGCGACAAGCACCGCACGGAACGCCATGCCGAGGCGCATGGCGACCACCATGACGACGGCCATGACCACGGCAGCGTCCGGTCCTATCTGACAGGCTTCATCCTGTCGGTGATCCTGACCGCGATCCCCTTTGCCATCGTCATGGCCGGGGGCTTCGAAAGCCGGTTCCTGACCGCCGCCGTGGTGGTGGGCATGGCGATCGTGCAGATCCTGGTCCACATGGTCTATTTCCTGCACATGAACACGCGCAGCGACGAAGGCTGGACCATGATGGCGCTGATCTTCACCGTCGTGATCCTGGTCATCGTGCTGGCCGGGTCGCTGTGGGTCATGTTCAACATGAACACGAACATGATGCCCCAGATGATCCACGAGGCCTTGGGCCTGGGATCGTGACCGCCACCCGCCGCCCGGTCGCCTTGCTGGTCGCGGCAGGGATCGTCTTCCTGGTGCTGATGGGCCTGGGCGTCTGGCAGGTGCAGCGGCTGGGCTGGAAAACCGACCTGATCGCCCGCGTGGACGCGCGGGTGGCGGCGGACCCGGTTCCAACGCCGCCGCCCGCCGAATGGGCGGGGCTGACGGCCGAGGATGCCGAATACCGCCGCGTCAGCGTGCAGGGCGAGTACCGGCTCGACAGCGACGTGCTGGTCCAGGCGGTGACGGAGCTTGGGGCGGGCTTCTGGGTGATGACCCCGCTTGTCATCGATGACGGCGGGACGATGCTGGTCAACCGCGGCTTTGTCGCCGCCGACCGGCGCGACGACCGACCCCTGCCACAGGGTCCGCAAGGTGTAACAGGGCTGTTGCGCCTGTCGCAGCCCGACGGCGCCTTTCTGCGCGCCAACGATCCGCAGGCGGGCCGCTGGTATTCGCGCGACACCCAGGCCATCGCCGCCAGCCTTGGCCTGTCCGATGTCGCGCCCTATTTCATCGACGCGGACCGTGCAGGCGATGCGCAACCCATCGGCGGGCTGACCGTGATCGCCTTTCGCAATCCCCACCTGACCTATGCGCTGACCTGGTTCGCCATGGCCGGCGGGCTGCTGATTCTGGTGATCTACGCCCTGCGGCGCTAGGCGTTTTCCGACCAAAGTGGCAGGGGAAATTCCGCATTAGCACTGGATCGCGATCCCACGCAGTTGCACAATAGGCAAGTTCAACGCGAGGGGGAGAAAGCGATGAACGACCTGACCGAACAGGCTCATGCCGTCCGCCAATTGGGATCCGAGATCGGCGCCACGCTGATCGGCCATGCCGTTCTGGTGGAACGCCTGCTGATCGCGCTGCTGGCCGGGGGCCATGTACTGATCGAAGGCCCGCCGGGCATTGCCAAGACCCGCGCCGTCAAGGCGCTTGCGGCCCATCTGCCGGGCAGCCATGCCCGCATCCAGTGCACGCCCGACCTTCTGCCGTCCGATCTGACCGGCACGCAGGTCTTCCGCCCCGAAACCGGCGGCTTCGACTTCATCCCCGGCCCGATCTTCCACAGCCTTGTGCTGGTGGATGAAATCAACCGCGCGCCGCCCAAGGTGCAGTCGGCCCTGCTGGAGGCCATGGCCGAAGGGCAGGTGACCTCGGGCGGGGTGACGCGGCCCTTGCCCGATCCATTTATGGTGGTGGCGACCCAGAACCCGATCGAACACGAAGGCACCTTCCCCTTGCCCGAAGCGCAGTTGGACCGCTTCCTTCTGCACATGCGGCTGGACCTGCCCGGCGCCGAGGCCGAGCGCGCCATCCTGGACCTGGTCGAGGCCGAGGCGGTCGCCCCGCGCATCCAGGCAGGCACGATGATCCGCGCCGCCGACCTGGCCCAGGCGCGGGCCGAGGTGGCGCGGATCCACCTTGCGCCCGCGCTCAAGGATTTCATCGTGCGGCTGGTCATGGCGACGCGGCCGGGTGGGGCGGTGGCGGAATGGGTGGAACATCCCGTATCCCCGCGCGGCACGCTGGCGCTTGCCGCAGGGGTGCGGGCGCGCGCCTGGCTGCACGGCCGTGACCACGGCCTGCCCGAGGATGCCGAGGCGCTGGCCGCCGATGCCCTGTCCCACCGCATGATCCCTGCCTGGTCGGCCAGCGGCGAAGGCCGCACCAGCCGCAGCCTGGTTGCCGACATCCTGCGCCAGGTGCGCCCGTGGTAGCCTTGCCTGCCGGCTTGCCTGACGCGCCGGGGATCCGCCTGACCGTGGCCGAACTGCTGGCCCTGCGCGACCAGGCCCCCGGCCGGGGAAAGCACCGACCCCTGACCCGCCGGGCAGGCGCCGTTCCCGCGCGGATGCCGGGCGCGGGCATGGATCTGCGCGAAATCCGCGCCTATGTCCCGGGCGACGATCCCCGGCGGCTAGACCCGGCGGCGACGGCACGCACCGGCCATCCCCATATCCGCAGCCTGCACGAGGATCGCGACGACACGATCCTGCTGCTGGCCGATTTCCGCGCGCCGATGCTGTGGGGCACGGGCGCGGCCCTGCGGTCTGTGCGCGCGGCACGGCATCTGGCGCAGGCCGGCTGGACGGTCGCGGGGCGCGGCGGATCGGTGGCGGCGCTGATGGCGGGCGGGCGGCTGGCCGAACTGCGCGGATCGGGCGGCGACGGGCATATGGCGGCTGTCTGCCAGGCCCTTGCGCGCCAGCATGACCAAGCCCTGTCGGCCCCAGGCCACGCGCCCTTGTCCGAAGCCCTGGCCCGCGGCATGCGCTTGTCGCCTTCGGGCGGGCGGGTGCTGGTCGCCACCTGCCTGGACGGCCTCGCGGGCGCGGAACCTGCCCTGGCGGAACTGGCCCGGCGCCGGTCGGTCACCCTGGCCCTGATGCTGGACGATGCCGAGACGCTGCCCCCCCAGGGGCCGCTGGCGGTCAGCGACGGTCGGCACAGCCGCATTGTCCGATTAGCGGTTCCCGACATGACAGCGGATTTGGCACGCCTGCGCGCCCTTGGCCTTGCTGTGGCCGAGGTTGCGCCATGACGCACGAGGATCTTCTGGCCCACCTGTCCCCGCCGCGCCTGCCCCTGGACATGGCGGCGCTTGGCTGGTCGGAAATGCTGGCCTTGGCCGGGTTGGGCCTGATGGCCGGTCTGATCGCGGCCCTGCTGTTGCGCCCGGTCCTGGGCCGCAAGCCGTCGCGGCGCGGCCTGATCCAGGCCACGCGCGGATTGCCGCCGCAGGATCGCATCCTGGCCATCGCCCGCATCCTTGGCCGTCTGCCCGACCCCCTGCGCGCCGCTGCCTATGGCGCCGCGCCTGCCCCGGACGATGCCGCCATCGAACGGGCGGCCCTGCGCCGGACCCGCCGGGGATGAGCCTCGCCTGGCCCTGGCTGCTTTTGCTGTTACCCCTGCCGTTGCTGGTCCGGCGCCTGATGCCGCCCCTGGCCGTGCCCCGGCCCGCGCTGACCTTGCCCGCGCATCTTCTGCACGGCGCCCGCCCGGCAGGGGTTGCGCGACTGCGGGGACCGTGGCTGGCCGGGCTGGCCTGGGTTGCCCTGGTCATCGCCCTGGCGGGTCCGCGCATCGAGGTTGCCAGCGACGTGATCCCCGCATCGGGACGCGACATCGTGCTGGTCATGGATTTGTCGGGCAGCATGCTGAAAGAGGATTTCTTCCTGGACGACCAGCCCGTCACCCGCCTGGAGGCGGTCAAGCGCACCGCATCGGCCTTTGTCGCGGCGCGGCGGGGCGACCGGGTCGGGCTGGTGATCTTTGGCGAACGCGCCTATTTCGCCGCCCCCCTGACCTTTGACGTAGAGGCCGTCGCCCGCGCGATAGACGAGGCGCAGATCGGCATATCGGGTCGCGGCACGGCCATTTCCGACGGGCTGGGCCTTGCCGCCAAGCGCCTGTCGCGCAGCGATGCGCCCACGCGGGTGATCGTGCTGATGTCGGATGGGGTGGACACCTCGGGCACGGTTCCTGCGGTCGAGGCCGCGCGCCTGGCCCACGGCCATGGCATCCGCGTGCATTCCATCGCCCTTGGCCCCGAGGATCTGGAAAACCAGCCGGACTCGCGCGACGCGGTGGATGTCGCGACCCTGCGGGCCGTGGCCCAGGTCGCCCAGGGCGAAAGCTTCCGCGTCCGCGATACCGCCGATTTGCAGGCGGTGGCGCAAAGCCTGGACCGGTTGGAACCGAACCCTTCGGCCCGCCCGCCGATGCGGTTGTGGCAGCCCTTGTGGATCTGGCCCGCCATCGTCGCCGCGCTGTGCCTGGCCCTGATTGCAGGGGGGCGGCGCGGATGGACGGGCTGATCCTGCTGCGCCCCTTGTGGCTGCTGGCGCTGTTGCCGCTGGCGGGGCTTGCCCTGCTGCGGGTGGCGCGCAGCCCCGATGCGGGGGGGTGGGAACGGGTCATGGGCCACGATATGCTGCGGGCGATGCAGGTTTTGGGGGCCTTGGGCGGACGGCAGCCGTTGTGGATGCGGCTGCTGGCGCCACTGGCCCTGGCGGCCCTGATCCTGGGCCTTGCGGGACCGGCCTTGCCGCGCACCGACGCGCCCGTGCTGGCGCAGGCCGATGCGGTGGTGCTGGCAATGGACTTGTCGCCCTCTGTCGCGCAGGGGCCGGGGCTGGATCAGGCCAAGCTGGCGGCGGCGGGCCTGGCCCAAGGCCTGTCGGGCCGCCCCGTAGGCCTTGTGCTGTTTTCGGGCGAGGCGTTCACGGCCACCGCGCCCACGCTGGACGTGGGCAGCCTGCAAACCCAGATCGGCGTTCTGGACGGGGACACCATGCCTGCGGCAGGCAGCCGCCCGGCGGCGGCGATGGGGATGGCGGGCCAGATGCTGGCCGGTCTGCCCCGTGCCGATCTGGTGCTGATTTCCGACGGCGGCGGCGTCGATGCCCAGGCCATGGCCGAGGCCGACCGGCTGGCGGGGCAAGGCGTCCGCCTGTGGGCGCTGCGCCTGACGGATCTGGCCCCGGACGCGCCCGCGCCGCCCGCCGATGCCCTGGGCCGGCTTGTGCGGGGGGGCGAAGTCATGGACTGGGACCGGATGGACCGCCTGGCCGGACAACTGGTGCGCAGCGGCGGATCGGTCCGCGATCCCGTCCTGCAGGCCCTGCAATACCGCGATCTTGGGCCATGGCTGGCGCTGCTGGTCCTGCCCTCCCTGCTGGTCATGCTGAGGAGGCTGGAATGAGGCCCCTGCTGATCGCCCTGGCCGGTCTTGCCGCCCTGGCCGTCGCCGGGCCGGGGGCGCTTGGGCGGCTGGCGCTGCACGCAGGGCTGGACCGCCCGGCTGCGTGGCTGTTGCCGGACCCGGCGGCGCGGGGGGTGGCGTTGTATCGGCTGGGCGAATTTCCCGCAGCGGATGCGGCCTTTGCCAAGGCGGGCCGGTCGCAGACCTATAACCGGGGGCTGTCCCTGGCGGCGGTGGGGGATTACGCGCTGTCGGTCGCCTATTTCGACGCGATGCTGTTTGCCAATCCCGCCGACGAACAGGCGCGGCAGAACCGCGATCTGGTGGCCGCGATGTATCCGCCGCACCAGGGCGATTCCGTCGTGCCGGGCCGGATCAAGGGGGCAGGGGGCCTGCCCCCCGGCGAGGTGCCGATCTCGGAACTGCTGGCCAATGGATCGGGGCCCGAATGGGAAAAGCGTCTGGACGCCAAGGGCCTTGCCGCGACCGATCAATGGCTGGACGCGATCACCGACGATCCGGGCGAATTCCTCAAGCTGCGCATCCACGCCGAATTCGACCGCCGCGCGCAACTGGGCTTGATCCGCCCGAAAGAAGGCGACCCATGGTGATCCGCATTCTCCTAGCTTGGGCGATGCTGGCGGGCGCGGCCCTGGCGCAGGGCGACACCCGCCTGATGATCCTGCACGACCACGGCGCCCCGGTCGTGTCGGAAATGGTCGAACTGACCATTCGCGGCGAATACGACCTGACCGTATCCCTGGAGGACATGGAGTTCCCGAACTCGCCCGACTACGACTGGATCCAGGTCGCGCGGGACGATTGGCACAAGGAACGGGTGAACGGGCGGCTGCTGCAAATCTTTGAACGCAAGGTGGCGCTGTTTCCCCGCCGCGACGGCCCCTTGGCGGTGGGTCCGGTCAGCCACAAGCTGACCTATGTCCTGGACAACGGCCAACGGGCGGAAACCACCGTCACGGCCCCGCCGATCAGCCTTGCGGTCAGGCCCTTCCCAGCGGATGCCCCGCCCCTGTCCGCGCGGCAACTGACCCTGACGGACGAATTGTCCGCCGAACCCGGGCGGTTGAAAAAGGACGAAATCCTGACCCGCCGCGTCACGGTCGAGGCTTTGGGCACCTTGTCCCATCACCTGCCTGCGCGCCCCGACCTGTCGGAACCCTGGCTGATCCTGTTCAGCCAGCCAGAGATCCGCGAAACCGTCCTGACCGAGGCCGGTCCGGTCGCGCGCGTCGTCTGGGAATGGCAGTTGCGCCCCCGGACCGGCGAACCCGCCATCCTTCATGCCGAGGCGACTTCTTGGTTCGACACCGACAGCCGCCAGGTCGAGGTCGCGCCGCTGAAGCCCATCCCCTTTGGCTTCGTGGGCTTCGGATCGAATTTCGGCGCGTCCGACCAGGTGGCTTGGCGCAACTGGCCCCTTGCCGCCGCGGCCCTGGGCGGGGGCATGGCCGCATCCCTTGCCCTGATGCTGCAAGGACGGGGCCTGATGCCCCTTGCGGGGATCCGCAGGCGCATCCGCCGCCGGCTGCCCGGTCCCCATGCGCGGGCCATGCACCGCGCGGCGGTCGCGGGGGATCTGCCCGCCCTGCGCGCTGCGGCGGACCGGCACCTGCGCTGGCGGGGCCAGCCCGCGCCCCCGATCATGGCCGATCTGGACCGACAGCTTTTCGCAAGCGCGCCCCCGGGCTTTGACGCCCGCCGCTGGCTGGCCGGGTTTCGCCGGATGTTGCGGCAGGCCTGATCATCAAAGACTTGCCAGCCGCCCGGGCTTGGGCCACCTTTCACGTCATGCAACCCGCACCCAAGGCGGGGCCGACAAGAACAGGGAACCACCATGAAACACCTTCTGACCCCGCGCGCCATCCTGCTGGCCTCGGCCCTGGCGATCGCGCCTGCGGCCTGGGCGGAAACCCCCGCCGACACGCTGGTCGTGGCCGCCGCCATCGACGACATCATCAGCCTGGATCCGGCCCAGAGCTTTGAATTTTCCGGCAACGACGTGAACCAGAACACCTATGACCGGCTTGTCGATTTCGACCCGCTGGACATGGAGGCGGGCTTCAAGCCGTCGCTTGCCGAAAGCTGGGAAGTCAGCGAAGACGGCCTGTCCATCACCTTCAAGATGCGCGAAGGCGTCACCTTCCATTCCGGCAACCCGGTGCGCGCCGAGGATGCCGCATGGTCGCTGCACCGCGCGGTCAAGCTGGACAAGACCCCGGCCTTCATCCTGACCCAGTTCGGCTTCACGGCCGACAATGTGGAAGAAAAGATCACCTTCGACGACACGACCCTGACGCTGCACATGGACAAGCCCTATGCGCCGACCTTCGTGCTGAACTGCCTGACTGCCAACATCGCCAGCGTGGTGGACAAGGAAACCGTCATGGCCAATGCCGAGGGCGAGGATCTGGGCAACACCTGGCTGAACACCAACGAGGCGGGTTCCGGCCCCTTTGTCCTGGCCGGCTGGCGCCCGAACGAGGCCGTGCAGTTCACCGCCTATGAAGATTACTATCAGGGCGCGCCCGCGATGAAGCGCGTGGTGGTCCGCAACGTCGCCGAATCCAGCGCGCAGCGCCTGCTGCTGGAACAGGGCGACATTGACGCCGCCCGCAACCTGTCGCCGACCGACGTGGAATCCATCGGCGCTGTCGAGGGCGTGAAGATCCAGGACGAGCCGCGCGGCCGGATCCTGTACATGGGCCTCAACCAGAAGGATCCGGTCCTGTCGAACCCCCAGGTCATCGAGGCGATGAAGCATCTGGTCGATTACGACGGCATCGCCAACAGCTTCCTGAAAGGCACCTTCGTGCCGCACCAGTCGATCCTGCCCAAGGGATATCTGGGCGCCCTGGAGGATCTGCCCTGGACCTATGACGTCGCCAAGGCCAAGGCCCTGATCGACGAGGCGGGAATGTCCGGCAAGACCATCACCACCAAGGTCCGCGACCTGCGCGAATATGTGGATGTGGCCCAAGCCCTGCAAGCCTCCATGGCCGAGGCCGGGCTGACCCTGGAAATCCAGCAGATGACCGGCGCGCAGGTCCTGGACGCCTATCGCGCCCGCGACGTGCCGATCTTCCTGGGCGAATGGGGACCGGACTATTCCGACCCCAACACCAATGCCGCGACCTTCGCCTATAACCCCGACAACAGCGACGAGGCGCAGGCGACCGGCCTTCTGGCTTGGCGCAACGCCTATGCCGTGCCCGAGGCAATGAACGAGGCCACGGTGGCCGCCACCCTGGAACAGGACGGCGACAAGCGCGCCCAGATGTATCTGGACATCCAGAAGCAGTACCAGGCCGAGGCCCCGATCGTGCCCTTGTTCCAGCGGGTCGAGAATACCGGGCTGCGCGAGAATGTGCAGAACTGGAATTCCGGCGGGTCCGTGACTTCGGTCATGTATCGGCAGGTGACGAAGGGCGAATAGGCCTTGGCCCTGACCGATACCGTTGGCCGGGGGGCGGGCTTGCCCCCCGCGCCCAACCACCGCGCCGCCGCACGCCGCCGCCGCGCGCGCAGCATCGGCGGCACGCTTCTGTCCCTGGTCCTGACCATGCTCGGCCTGTTGCTGATCACCTTCATCATCGGGCGGGTCATGCCCATCGACCCTGTCCTGAAGGTTGTGGGCGACCGCGCATCCCAGGCGCAATACGACGCGGCCTATCAGGCCATGGGGCTGGACCGTCCGCTGTATGTGCAGTTCGCGCGCTATCTGGGCGATGTGCTGACGGGGGATTTCGGGCGGTCGATCTCCACTGGGCAACTGGTCGTTGACGACATCAAGCGCGTCTTCCCCGCCACGTTCGAGCTGGCAACCCTGGGCACCCTGATCGGCGTGCTGATCGGCGTGCCGCTGGGCGTGATCGCCGCCGCGCGCCGGGGCGGGATCATCGACCAGGTGGCGCGGGTGGTGGCGCTTGTCGGGTACTCCATGCCGATCTTCTGGCTGGGCCTGATGGGGCTGCTGGTCTTCTATGGCATCCTCGGCTGGGTCGGGGGGCCGGGGCGGCAGGGCATTATCTATGACGGGATGGTGCCCACCGTGACGGGGCTGATCCTGGTCGATTCGCTGATTGCGGGCGATTGGGGCGCGTTCCAGGACGCGTTTTCGCACATCATCCTGCCCGCCAGCCTGCTGGGCTATTTCAGCCTGGCCTATATCAGCCGCATGACCCGCAGCTTCATGCTGGAACAGCTGTCCGCCGAATACATCACCACCGCCCGCGTCAAGGGCCTGTCCGAACGCGCGGTGATCTGGCGGCACGCCTTCCGCAACATCCGCATCCCCCTGATCACGGTGATTGCGCTGTCCTTCGGGTCGCTGCTGGAAGGATCCGTCCTGACCGAGATCATCTTCAGCTGGCCCGGCCTTGGCCAATACATCACCAAGGCCCTGCTGTCCGGGGACATGAACGCGGTCCTTGGCGGCACTGTGGTGGTGGGCACCTGCTTCGTGGCCCTGAACCTTTTCAGCGACATCCTGTATCGCGTGCTGGACCCGAGGTCGAAATGAACCAGTCCAGACGCGAATGGCTTTTGTCCGACGCGCCCCAGACCCGACGCCAGGCGCGGATGGGTGCCTTCTATCAGGGCTGGCTGACTTTCGGGGGTAACAAGCTGGCGATGCTAGGGCTGATCGTGCTGGTGCTTCTGATCGGCATGGCCGTGTTCGCCCCGTGGCTGGCCCCGCAAAGCCCCTTCGCGCAGGATCTGGCCGGGCGGCTGCAACCCCCGTCCGCGGAACACTGGCTGGGCACCGACGCGCTTGGCCGCGACATCTTGTCGCGGCTGATCCATGGGTCGCGGATCACGCTGTTCATCGTCGGCACCGTGGCATTGATCGCGCCGATCATCGGGCTGTTCATCGGCACGGTCGCGGGCTTCGCCGGCGGCTGGGTGGACCAGGTGCTGATGCGGATCACCGACATCTTCCTGGCCTTCCCCAAGCTGATCCTGGCCCTGGCCTTTGTCGCGGCCCTGGGCGCCAGCATCACCAATGCGGTGCTGGCCCTGGCCCTGACCGCATGGCCCCCCTATGCCCGCCTTGCGCGGGCGGAAACGCTAACCATCCGCCATGCCGATTTCATCGCAGCCGCGCGCCTGCAAGGGGCGGGTCCGCTGAGGCTGCTCATCAAGCATATCTGGCCGCTCTGTGTGTCGTCGCTGATCGTGCGCGTGGCGCTGGACATGGCGGGGATCATCCTGTCAGCGGCGGGGCTTGGCTTCCTGGGCCTTGGCGCGCAGCCGCCGATGCCGGAATGGGGGGCGATGATTTCCGACGGCCGGACCTATATCCTGGATTTCTGGTGGGTGGCCGCCATGCCGGGGATCGCGATCTTCATCGTCTCGATGGCCTTCAACCTTCTGGGTGACGGATTGCGCGACGTGCTGGACCCAAAGGAGGCCAAGGAATGACGCTTTTGTCCGTCCGGAACCTGCGCGTGACTTTCCCCACCCGCCAGGGCACCTTCGAGGCCGTGCGCGGCGTCAGCTTCGACCTGGGCCGCGAACGGCTGGGGGTCGTCGGCGAATCCGGGTCGGGAAAGTCCATGACCGGCCGCGCGATCCTAGGCTTGGTCCGCCCGCCCGGCCGTGTCACAGCCGACCGGATGGAGCTTGAGGGCCAGTCGATCCTGAACCAACCGGAACGCCGGATGCGCAAGATCCGGGGCAGGCGGATCAGCATGGTCATGCAGGATCCCAAGTTCAGCCTGAACCCGGTGATGACCATCGGCGACCAGATCGTCGAGGCTTACCGCCTGCACGCGGGCGGCAACCGCGCGGCAGCCCGCCAGAAGGCGCTGGACATGCTGGCCGCCGTCCAGATCCGCGATCCCGAACGGGTCATGGGCGCCTATCCGCACGAGGTGTCGGGCGGCATGGGCCAGCGGATCATGATCGCCATGATGCTGGCCCCCGACCCCGAGATCCTGATCGCCGACGAACCGACCAGCGCCTTGGACGTATCCGTCCGCACCGAGGTTCTGAACATCATGGACTTGCTGGTCCGCGACCGGGGCATGGGCCTGATCTTCATCAGCCACGACCTGAATCTTGTGGCGCAGTTCTGCGACCGGGTGCTGATCATGTATGCGGGCCGGATCGTGGAAACCTTGGCCGCTCGCGACCTGCACCAGGCCCGCCACCCCTATACCCGGGGCCTGCTGAACAGCCTCCCGCGCCTGGACGCCCCCCAGGAACGCCTGCCCGTGCTGCAACGCCAGGACAGCTGGCGCGACGGCGACATGATCACCGAAAGCTTGGAAACCGAATTTCCGGGGGGTCTGTGATGCTTCTTCTTCACGCAAATATCCCACGGG
Organism: Paracoccus everestensis; assembly: GCF_021491915.1. Taxonomy (NCBI): domain Bacteria; kingdom Pseudomonadati; phylum Pseudomonadota; class Alphaproteobacteria; order Rhodobacterales; family Paracoccaceae; genus Paracoccus; species Paracoccus everestensis. Next base: position 530,783 of record NZ_CP090836.1, read on the forward strand.
GGCGCGGGGGTGTGAAACCCCCGCTGCAACGGTGCCGCCCATGCTGAGGGTCGAAAACCTGAACGTTTGGTTCGGCTTCGAACCCGACCGCGTCGATGCGGTCCGGGACGTCGGCTTCACTGTCGCGCAGGGCGAAAGCTTCGGGCTTGTCGGCGAATCCGGCAGCGGCAAATCCACCATCCTGCGCGCCATTGCCGGGCTGATCGACACCTGGTCGGGAACCATTGCGGTCGCAGGCCAGCCGCTGGCCGCGCGCAAGCGCGACCGGGCCTTCTACAAGACCGTGCAGATGGTCTTCCAGGATCCCTATGCCAGCCTGCATCCGCGCCATTCGGTCGATGCGGTGCTGTCGGAAACCCTGCGCCTGCAAGGCATGGACGATATCGACCGCCGGATCGCCCGCCTTCTGGACGACGTGGGCCTGGGACGCGGCTTCCGCTTTCGCTATCCGCACCAGCTTTCGGGCGGGCAGCGCCAGCGGGTCGCCATCGCCCGCGCCTTGGCCGCCGAACCGCGCCTGCTGCTGCTGGACGAGCCGACCAGTGCGCTGGATGTCAGCGTCCAGGCGGAAATCCTGAACCTGCTGTCCGACCTGCGCGCCGAACACGGTCTGACCTATGTCATGGTCAGCCACGACCTGGCCGTGGTGGGCCATATGTGCGACCGGCTGGCCGTCATGCAGGGCGGCCGCATTGTCGAGGTGATGGGCGTCGATGCCCTGCGCCAGGGCACCGCGCAGCAGGATTATACCCGCCAGTTGATCGCCGCGTCCCAGGGCTATGCCCGCGCCTGAACCGGCTTGCGCCCGGAAACGCCATAGCTAACGTGCGCGCGAACGGACGAAAGGAACCACCATGAAGCGCGTGACACTGGGCGGCAGCGATGTCGAGGTCAGCGGGATCTGCCTCGGCACCATGACCTTTGGCAACCAGACCCCCGAGGCCGGGGGCCATGCCCAGATGGACCGCGCCCTGGACACGGGCATCACCTTTTTCGACACGGCGGAAATGTATCCCGTCAATCCCGTGCGGCGCGAAACCATCGGCTTGACCGAAACCATTGTCGGCAACTGGCTGGCGCGGACCGGCAATCGCGACCGCGTGGAACTTGCCACCAAGATCACCGGGCCCAGCCAGATGGTCCGCGACGGCGCCCCTTATGACGGGGCCATCGTGGCCGCGGCCATCGACGGATCCCTGAGGCGGCTGCAGACAGACCGCATCGACTTGTATCAACTGCACTGGCCCGTCCGGGGCAGCTATGCCTTTCGCCAGAACTGGACCTACGATCCCTCGAAACAGTGGAAACAGCAGACGCTGGACCACATGGCCAGTGTTCTGGGCGCATTGTCCGATGCGCAAACGGCAGGCAAGATCCGCGCCGTGGGCCTGTCGAACGAATCCGCCTGGGGCCTGACCCGCTGGTGCGACGTGGCAGACCGCCTAGACGCCCCGCGCATGGCCGCGATCCAGAACGAATACTCGCTGCTGTATCGCCTTTTCGACACCGACGGGGCCGAGGTTGCAGTGAACGAGGATGTGACGCTGCTGTCCTATTCGCCGCTGGCCGCGGGCCTGCTGTCGGGCAAGTATTCGAACGGCGCGGTGCCGGAAGGCAGCCGGGCGGCGGCGGACAAGGCCAGCGGCGGCCTGGGGAACCTGGGCGGGCGCAAGACGCCGCAGGGGATTGCCGCGACCGAGGCGTATCACAAGCTGGCTGCCGATCATGGCTGGGACGCCATCCACATGGCGATCGCCTGGCAACTGACGCGGCCCTTCAGGGTGATCCCGATCATCGGGGCCACGCGGATGGACCAGCTTGACCATCTGGTCGCGGGCCTGGGCAAACCCTTGCCCGACGATCTGAAAAAAGCCATCGACCGGCTGCACAAGCTGCATCCGCTGCCCTATTGATGAAACGCGCAGGGCGCCTATCTTGTTGATCGCAGGCGATGAAATGGGGGACGGGACATGGCGGGCGATCCGTACGAGGCCTTGGGACTGACAAAATCGGCGACGGATGCCGAGATCAAGAAGGCTTATCGCAGGATTGCCAAGTCGGACCATCCCGACCTGAACCCTGATCCCGCCGCCATGGCCCGGTTCAAGGCCGCGTCCGCCGCCTATGACCTGCTGAAGGATCCCGAACAGCGCCGCCAGTTCGACGCAGGCAAGATCGACGCCCAGGGCCAGGAACGCGCGCAGCGCCGCCCCTGGCGCGACCATGCCGAGGCTGCGGGCAACCCTTATGCCCGCAGCTATGGCTTCGAATCCGATCCCGACCTGTCGGATGTGTTTGCGGACCTGTTCGGGCGGCGCGGCCGTCAGCGCGGCCCCGAGGATCCGCGCGATTTCCATGTCAGGGGGCAGGATTACCGCTTTTCGCTTTCCGTCGATTTCCTGACAGCCGTCAAGGGCGGCAAGACCCGCATCACCCTGCCAGAAGGCGGCGATCTTGAGGTGACGATCCCCAAGGGCACCCGCGACGGCCAGACCATCCGGTTGAAGGGCAAGGGGGGCCATGGGCTGGGCCAGGGCGGGCCGGGCGACGCTTACCTGACGATCAGCGTGGCCCCGCATCCCGATTTCCGGCGCGAAGGCGACGACATCCTGCTGACCCTGCCCATCGGCCTGGACGAGGCGGTCCTGGGTGGCAAGGTCGCGGTTCCCACCATCGACGGGCCGGTCAACCTGACGGTCCCCCGGGGCGCCACCACGGGGCAAAAGCTGCGGCTGCGCGGACGCGGCATCAATGGCGGCGATCAGCAGGTGGAACTGAAGATCGTCATGCCGCCACGGGTGGACGACGACTTGGCCCGGTTCTTCGAAGGCTGGCGCAGGGACCATGCCTATGACCCGCGAGCCGGGATGAAGGCAGGGGAAAAATGACATGACCCGCCATTTTTCGGAAACCGAAGCGATTGCGATCCTGGACGGGCTCGATCCCCGGCGCCTGCAAGGCTTTGTCGCGGCCCATGTCGTGAACCCGGTCGTCACCGCCCAGGGCGCCGCCTTCACCGAGGCCGATCTGGCGCGCCTGCAACTGCTTTGCGACCTGAGCGATGTTTATGACCTGCCCGACGACGTGCTGGGCATGGTGATGTCGCTGATCGACCAGTTGAACACGGCGCGCGGCGATATGCGCGCGCTGATCCAGGCGGTCGCGACCGAACCCGACGAGGTGCGCGGCCGCATCATGGCCCATGTCCGCAGCGTCAGGGTCATCGGCAAGGGCTGACGGCAGTTTCAACAAGGCCAGGGAACTGCCTGCACGACTTGCAGATTGTGCAGCGGTGCCTGTCGCGCTATGGCGAAATCATGTCCCGCTTCGTTCCCCATATCGCCGCGACCCTGTCGCTGGGCCTGCCGCTGATCGGCAGCCATCTGGCACGCATGGGCATCCATGTCAGCGATACGGTGATGCTGGGCTGGTACGGGGTCGATGCGCTGGCGGCCCTGGTGATCGCAACCTCGATGATCCACATCCTGTTCTTTCTGGGCATGGGCTATGGCACCGGCGTGATGGGCCTGATCGCCACCGCCATCGCGCGCGGCGATGAAACCGAGGTTCGCCGCGCCGCCCGCATGGCGCTGTGGCTGTCGGCGATCCATGCGGTCCTGTGCCTGCCCTTGTTCTGGTTTTCCGGGCCGATCCTTCTGGCGCTTGGCCAGACGGAAACGGTTGCCGCCTTGGCGCAGGATTTCCTGCGCATCGCGGGCTGGGGCCTGCTGCCGATGCTGGGTGCCCTGGCGCTCAATTCCTATCTGGCGGCGCTGGAACGGGCGCAGGTGGTGATGTGGGTGACGCTGGCCGGGCTGCCGGTAAATATCGCGCTGATCTGGCTGCTGACATTCGGCAACGCGGGCTTTCCCGAGCTGGGCGTGCGCGGCGCGGCCATCGCCAGCGTGACCGTCCAGACCCTGCAACTTGTCGTGCTGGTGATCTATGCCCGCTGGCTGCCTGCCACGCGCAAATACCACCTGTTCCAGCGGTTCTGGAAGCCGGACGGCCAGGCCATGCGCCAGGTGTTCCGCCTGGGCTGGCCCATCGGCCTGACCATGGTGGCCGAGGGGGGGCTGTTCGTCGGATCGAACCTGATGATGGGCTGGATCGGCACGCAGGAACTGGCAGCCCACGGGATCGCGCTGCAAATCTGCTCGATCACCTTCATGGTGCATCTGGGCCTGTCGAATGCCGCCACGGTGCGCGTGGGACAGGCCAAGGGCCGCGGCGATGCCGCCTGGATGCGGGACGCGGCGCTGACCGTCACGGCCCTGTCGCTGGTCTTTGCCGCGCTTGCGATCACCATCTACCTGCTGTTTGGCGAAGGATTGGTGCGGCTTTACCTTGACCCCGCCGATCCGCGCGGGCCTGCCATCGTGGCGCTTGGCGCGGCGCTGCTGGTCTATGCGGCGCTGTTCCAGCTGACCGATGCCTTCCAGGTCATCGCGCTTGGATTCCTGCGCGGGGTGCATGACACGCGCGTGCCGATGTGGATCGCGGGCTTCAGCTATTGGGTGATAGGGATGCCGGTCGCCTGGGGCTTGGCCTTCCCCCTGGGCTTCGGCCCTGCCGGGCTGTGGCTGGGCCTATGCATTGGGCTGACAGTGGCCGCCGTGCTGCTGATGGCGCGCTTTTGGCGGGGACACGCGCACGGGGTCTGGACCGGTCCGGCACTCGCGGTCTAACCTGCGCCCGATTGTAGAGGAGAGCCCATGCGACCCGTCTTTGTTCAGTTCCGCTGCGAGCCTGGCAAGACCTATCAGGTCGCCGAGGCCATCTACGACCGCGAGGTCGTGTCCGAGCTTTATTCCACCTCGGGCGATTACGACCTGATCGCCAAGGTCTATATCCCGGAAGACGAGGATGTCGGCCGCTTCCTGTCGGACAAGCTGTTCGACATTCCCCATATCAGCCGCACCCTGACGACCATGACCTTTCGCGCCTTCTGATGGTTCGCCTTGCCCCGATCGCCGCAAACCTGCCCGCGACCGTGCCGTTTGTCGGCCCCGAAACGCTGGAACGGCAGGCTGGCCGCCCCTTTGCCGCGCGACTGGGGGCCAACGAGAATGGCTTCGGTCCCAGCCCGCGCGCCGTGGCGGCAATGCAGGCGGCGGCCGGTGAGGTCTGGAAATACGCTGACCCGACCAGCCATGACCTGACCCACGCCCTTGCCGCGCATCATGGCGTCCAGGCCTGCAACATCATCGTGGGCGAGGGGATCGACGCACTGTTGGGCCTGCTGGTGCGGCTGACCGTCGCGCCAGGGGATGTCGTGGTCACGTCGGACGGGGCTTATCCCACGTTCAATTTCCACGTCGCGGGTTTTGGCGGCGTCCTGGACAAGGTGCCTTATCGCAACGACGCCGAGGATCCCCAAGCCCTGCTGGCCCGCGCCCGGCAGACCGGGGCCAAGCTGGTCTATCTGGCCAATCCCGACAACCCGATGGGAAGCTGGCATGACGGCACGGCGATAACCGCGATGCTGGACGGGCTTGCACCCGATGCGCTGCTGGTGCTGGACGAGGCCTATGCCGAATTCGCCCCCGCCTCCGCCATTCCGAAGATCGCGGCCGACGATCCCCGCGTGATCCGGATGCGCACCTTTTCCAAGGCCTATGGCATGGCGGGTGCCCGGGTGGGCTGCGCCATCGGCCACCCGGATCTGATCGCCGCCTTTGACCGGGTGCGCAACCATTTCGGGATGAACCGCACCAGCCAGATCGGCGCGCTTGCCGCCCTGGCGGATCAGGACTGGCTGGCGCAGGCGGTTGCAGAAGTGGACCGGGCGCGCGGCCGGATCGCAGCCATTGCCGCCGACAACGGCATGACCGCCCTGCCATCCGCGACCAATTTCGTCGCCGTGGATACCGGCCGCGACGGCGCCTTTGCCCGCCGCTTGGTCGATGCGCTTGCAACGGAAGGGGTCTTCATCCGAATGCCCGGCACGGCGCCCCTGAACCGCTGCATCCGCATCAGCTGTGCGCCAGATCCCGAATTGGATATCCTGGCCACGGCGCTGCCCCAAGCGATCCAGTCGATCACTCGCGCATAAAGCGGCGGCGCGCTTCTTCGGCGATGGCTTGGCGCATCTGAAGCCGCGCAATCTCGGCCAGCAGGGCCGCGCGTTCCGGACCTTCGGGCAGGGTGGCCAGCCGCTGTTGCGCGGCGATGACCTGCTTTTTCAGAACGATCTCCTCGGGCAGGACGCCCGCCTGTGCCATGATGCGAAAGCCTACTGCCGTGCCGTCCTCGCCCGCCGGGCGATAGGGCAAAGGCTTGCCTTCGCCTTCAAGGCCCGAGAGTTTCCCCTCGGCCCTGGCCTTCAGCATCATCCTCTCGGCGATCCGTTCAAGCCAGCCCATCGCCCCACCCCCGGCCTCCGGTCGAAAACCCCGCCGATCCCCAAGGGCCACCGGCAGGGGCGGGTTCACATTGCGGCAAGCTGCGCAAGCGCCGCCCTCAGCCGCGACAGGTCGTCGTCGAGCGCTACCAGCTTGTCGCGGGTTTCCTCGATCACCTCGGCTTCGGCATTCTCAACGAATTTCGGATTGCCCAACCGCTTGCGCAACCCGTCTGCATCCTTTTCGGATTTCGCCAGCGACTTTTGCAGCCGCGAGGTTTCCGCAGCCACGTCGATCACCTCGCCGATTGGCAGCGCAAAGCTGGCCCCTTGGGCCGCGACCGCGATCATGCCGCGTCCCGCCGCGCCATCAGCCGGCGCATTCACGCGGGCCAGGCGTTCTATCAAGGGCGCATTGGCGGCAAGCGCCGCACGGGCCGGGGCATCGGCCTCGGTCACGATTAGATCCAGCTTGGCGCCCGCCGGGACGCCCATCTGGGCACGGGCCGACCGGACTGCTTCGATCAGGGCGATGATCCAGTTCATCTGGCGGTCGGCATCGGCGTCGATCAATTCGGCGCCATAGGCGGGCCATTCGCCATGGACCAGCATCTTCGACCGGTCTCCGGTCAGCGCCCACAGCTCCTCGGTCACGAAGGGCATGATCGGATGCAGCAGCAGATAGCACTGGTCCAGAACCCAGCCCATCGTGGCGCGGGTCTCGTCAGCGTGGTCGCCGTCGAACAGGGGCTTGGCGAATTCGACATACCAGTCGCAGACCTTGCCCCAGACAAAGGCATAAAGCCCGTTCGCCGCATCGTTGAAGCGATAGGTCGCAAGCGCGTCATCGGTGGCGATGCGGATCCGCGCCACCTCGCCGATGATCCAGCGGTTCACAGTGTGCCGGGGCTGCGGCAGCGTGCCGCCGCCGCGAACGCCGTTCATCTCGGCAAAGCGGGTGGCGTTCCAGATCTTGGTGACGAAGTTGCGCGCCCCTTCGACGTGCTTCGGTCCCAGCTTGGGGTCGCGGCCCATCGCGGCCATGCCGGTCAGCGTCATGCGCAAGGCGTCGGCGCCATATTCGTCGATCAGCGACAGCGGGTCGATGACGTTGCCTTTCGACTTCGACATCTTGGCGCCCTTTTCGTCGCGCACAAGGCCGTGGACATAGACCGTCCGGAAGGGCACGTCGCCCGCCACCTCAAGCTGCATCATCATCATCCGGGCGACCCAGAAGAAGATGATGTCAAAGCCCGTGACCAGCACGTCTGTCGGGAAATACCGGCGCAGTTCCGGCGTGTCCTCGGGCCAGCCCAGCGTGCCCAAAGGCCAAAGGCCCGACGAAAACCAGGTGTCCAGCACGTCCGGGTCGCGCCAGACGGGATAGACCAGCCGGGTCGGATCCTGGGTCAGGTTGTAATCGGCCAACCCCTTGGTGAAGGCGTCGATGGCGGCCTCGCGGTCGGTGCATTCGACGATGCAGGCGATTTCCAGGGGCTGGGGCAGTCCTGCGATCGCGTCGCGGAACTGTTCGGCCACATCGGGGAAACTGGCGGCGGCGTGGTGGATTTCGCCGCGATGAACCAGGCCTTCCTCCAGCAGCGCGAAGATTTCCACGTTGTCCAATGCGCCGTCGCGGTCGTCATCCACCTGGCCTTCGGGCGACAGATCCAGGCCATACCAGACCGGGATCTGATGCCCCCACCAAAGCTGGCGGGAAATCGTCCAAGGCTCGATATTCTCAAGCCAGTTGAAATACACCTTCTTGTGCTGTTCCGGCAGGATCTCGGTCCGGCCCGTGCGCACGGCATCAAGCGCAGGACCCACGATGCGGGCGGTGTCCACGAACCATTGGTCGGTCAGCATCGGCTCGATCACCACGCCGGACCGGTCGCCAAAGGGCTGCATGATCGGCTTGGCATCGACCAGGGGGCGGCGTTCCAGATGTTCGGCGCCCGTATCCTTGTCGATTTCCTTGTGCAGCCAGGTGACGGACAGCCGTTCTGCATTGATCTGGTCAACCACCCGCCGCCGCGCCTCGAGCCGGTCAAGGCCGCGCAGATCCTCGGGCACCAGGTTCACGTCGGACACGTCCCCCACATCCTCGCCCCGCGCGGCGCGGGTCGCGATGGCGGCGCTGTCGGCATAGGACAGCCCGTCCGCGCGCATCGCGCCCTTGCTGTCCATCAGCGCGTACAGCGGGATGTTGTTGCGCATCGCCACGCCATAGTCGTTGAAGTCATGCGCGCCGGTGATCTTGACCGCGCCCGACCCGAAATTCGGATCGGGATATTCGTCCGTGATGATCGGGATCAGGCGGCGGTGTTCCTTTGGCCCCACCGGAATCTCGCACAGCTTGCCGACGATGGGGGCATAGCGGGCATCGTCGGGATGGACCGCCACCGCGCCGTCGCCCAGCATCGTCTCGGGCCGGGTCGTCGCAATGGAGATATAGTCGCGCACCTCGCGCAGCGTGACGTTCCCGTCGGCGTCCCGTTCGACATATTCATAGGTTTCGCCGCCCGCCAGCGGATACTTGAAATGCCACATATGGCCGGGAACCTCGCGGTTCTCGACTTCCAGGTCGCTGATCGCGGTTTCGAAATGGGGATCCCAGTTCACCAGCCGCTTGCCGCGATAAATGATGCCCTTGTTGTAAAGATCCACAAAGACCCGTATCACCGCGTCGTGGAAATTGCCTTCCTCGCCCGCAGGCGCGCCGGGGGCGCCCGACATGGTGAAGGCATTGCGCGACCAGTCGCAGGATGCGCCAAGCCGCTTCAACTGGTTGATGATCGTGTCGCCGGATTCCCCCTTCCACCGCCAGATCTCGTCGGTGAAGTCCTTGCGGTCCCAGTCGCGGCGGGGCGGCTTGCCCTCGGATGCCAGCTTGCGTTCCACGACCATTTGGGTCGCGATGCCCGCATGGTCCTGGCCCGGCTGCCACAGCGTGTCAAAGCCGCGCATCCGGTGCCAGCGAACCAGGATATCCTGCAGCGTGTTGTTGAAGGCATGGCCGATATGCAGGCTGCCGGTGACGTTCGGGGGCGGGATCATCACGGTGAATGTTTCCGCGCGCCGGGCATTGGCACCCGCCGCAAATGCGTTCCGACGTTCCCATTCCGCGCCGATCCGCGCCTCGGCGGCGGTGGCGTCAAAGCTTTTGTCCATGCTCATCTTGGCAGATCCCCTTCGCTTGGAAACGGGATTAGCGAAAGCAGGGGCAAAGGCCAAGGGTTACGGCATGGACCTATGCCGGGGATCGTTTCTCGTCCGCGGCGCGCCAATGGGCCAGATGGTCGGCAAGCGCCTTGCGAAAGGCCGGGCGGTCGGTGGCACGTTCCGCATAGGCCGCAAGGCCGTGCAGGTCGTCCAGCAGCCCGTTCTGCGCCGGGATGCGCAGGATGTCGGCCATCAGCAGGTCGGCCACGGTAAAGCCGTCCCCCATCAACCAGTCCTTCCCGCCCAGGGCCGCCTGCAACTGGCCCAGCCGCTGGCGCAGCAAGGGTTCGCGCCGGGCGGCGCCAGCCTCGTCCTTGTCAAAGAACTTGGGAATGATCCAGGCCATGGCAAAGGGTTCGACGCTGTTCAGCGCGGCGATCAGCCATTGCTGCACCTGCGGGCGCTGCGCATCCGGCATCAGAACCGTGCCTTCGGACAGATGCAGCAGGATCGCGCCCGATTCGAACAGGGTCAGGTCGCCTTCGCGGATGAACGGCACCTGCGCAAAGGGCTGCCGTGCGATGTGATCGGGCGATTTTTCCCGCAGCGGCACGGTTTCGACCTGATAGGGCCGCCCCAATTCCTCGAGCAGCCAGCGGACGCGGATGTCGCGCACAAAGCCGCGCGGGAAATCCGGCACCCAGTCATAGGTGGTCAGGACCAGGGTCATTCCGTTGTCTCCAACGGGCCGACCACGGCGAACCAGGCGCCCTGCGGATCCGTGGCCACCGCAATATGGGCGCCGCCCGGAACCGGGGTCGGCCCGTTCTGGACAGTGCCCCCTGCGTGGCGAATGCGCCCCACCGCGTCATTGACGCCGTTGACCCCGAAATAGGCCAGCCAGCAAGGCCGGGGCGCGTTGCCCAGGCCCATCATGCCGCCGATGTCCCCGCCGTCATGGCGGAACAGCTGGTATGTGCCCATCGCGCCCATGTCCATGGCCTCGCCCGCCGTCCAGCCGAAAACCCCGGCATAAAAGGCAAGGCCCGCCGCCGGGTCGCTGGACATCAACTCGGTCCAGTTGGCGTGCCCGGCCTTTTGCTGGTCGAAGGCCTGCGTTGCACGGCCATCGTCCATCGGCAGGGGCGCGAGGATGCCGAAAGCCGCGCCCTGGGGGTCCGCGGCCACGGCAAAGCGCCCGGTGCCGGGGATGTCGGCGGGTTCGCGGAATATCCGCCCGCCCGCCGCGCGGATATCGGCGGCCGCCCGGTCCGCGTCATCGACCCCGAAATACAGCGTCCATGCCGGCGGCATCCCGGAAACATCGTCCGGCATCTCCATCAGCCCCGCCACCATGCCGCCATCGGTGCTAGCAAGGCGATAGGTGAACCCCGCCATCCCGCTGTCGGCGACCCGCCAGCCCAGCACCGAGGCATAGAACTCGCCCGCCGCCGCCAGTTGCCCGTGCGCGGTCGCAAGTTCGAACCACACGGGATGGCCATGTATCCTTGCCATGGTCCTTACCCCCTGCTGTCGAAGACCGGCGTGAAACCGCCCCAGAACATCCGCATCCCGTCAAAGGGCATATCCGGCATATCCTGGCCCTCCATCTCGGATTCCATCTTGCGGGCCGCCTCGTCGCAGGTCGCGCGGTCGGGCCATTCGATCCAGGCAAAAACGGGCACCTCGCCCTCTCTTGCATCGGCGGCACGATAAAAGTCGGTCTGCTTGCCACGGGGCACATCGGCGCCCCAGCATTCGGCCTGATAAAGGGCGCCCATCCGCTGGAACATGGCGCTCGCGCTGTTGGCCATGTCGATATAGGCCTGCTTGCTGGTCTCGGGCGCGGCGAGGACAAAGCCCTGGACATAGCTGCCGGGCCTGCTTTCGCCCACCTGAACGACCGGGTCGAAGCCGCCCCAGAACATGCGCTTTCCGTCGAACGGCATTTCTGGCATCTCGGGCAGGTCGCTGCCGTCCTCCATGCTGGCCCAGGCCGCGTCGCAGGTTTCCCTGTCAGGCCATTCGACCCAGGAAAACAGCGGCACCTCGTCCTTCCGGGCCTGGGTCGCGCGATAGAAATCGGTCTGCTTGCCGTGCCGCACATCCGTGCCCCAGCATTCCACCATGCGCAGCGCGCCGCGTTCTTGAAACCAAGGCCAGCCTGCCTTGGCATGGGCGATGAACGCGTCTTTGTTGGCGGCAGGGACGGCTGCAACGAAACCGGAAACATAGGTCATGGGAACTCCTCCGCTCTGGGCATCGCGGCCCCGAATGCGACTCAGCGTCGCAGTTGCAGTATTAAAAAGCAACTGATAGTCTCGGGCATGTCCAAAGACCGCAAAAAACCGCGCATCCGCTATGACGAGGGATGCCTTGCCGCCCACGCGCTGAACATCATGGGCGACCGCTGGGCGCTGCTGGTCGTGCGCGAACTGATGCTGGCGCCCAAGCGGTTCCAGGCGATTCGCCACGGGCTGCCCGGCGTCACCGCGGCGGTCCTGACGCAGCGGCTGGGGCAGTTGGCAGAGGCGGGCGTCATCACGCATGGCGACGGGCTGTATGCCCTGACCGATTCGGGACGCGGGCTGATGCCAGTCTTGCAGGCCATGTGCCGCTGGGGTGCCGCGCATCCGGGACATGATCCGCGCCGTTTCATCAGCCCGACGGCCTTGGTGATTTCCATGACGGCGATGATCCGCCCGACGGACAGGCAGGTGACGGCGGCCCTGACGATGGGGTCCGAGGCGTTCACGCTGTGTCTGACGGGCGGCATCCTGCACCCCAGGGCAGGGGCGGATGCGTCGGATTTCACGCTGTCGGGAACGGGCAATGCCCTTGCGCGGGCGGTCTATGGCCCGGTGCTGCTGGCCGATCTGGCGCGGGACGGGTCCATCGGGCTGGCGGGCGATGCGGGGGCGGCCCAGGGTTTCGTGGACCTGTTCCGGTTGCGTTAAACCGTCCGGTCAAGTTTCGTGGTCAGATGGATCAGGCTTTCCTGCGACCGGATGCCGTCGATGGCACCGATGCGGTCCAAGACCTCGTCCAGTTCGGCGGTCGAACCGCTGACGATCTGCACCAGCAGGTCGATCCGCCCGCTGGTCGTGTGGATGCGTTCGACCTGTGGCATCGACTTCAGCCGCGACAGGATGGCGGGCTGGCTGCGCGGCTCGATCGCCAGCATGACGGTGGCGCGGATGCGGCCCCCCTTCGCGACATCGCCCAGGCGCAGGGTGTATCCGGCGATGGCACCCGATGTTTCCAGCCGTTCCAGCCGCGCCTGCAGGGTGGACCGCGCCACCTTCAGCCGCCGCGCCAGCACGGCGATGGAGGTGCGGGCATCCTGCGACAGCAGCGCCACGATGTTGCGATCCAGATCATCCACCGGCTTGGTCCATGCTTTCGTCAAAACGTCATAAGTTTCGTCATAGTAACCGGCAGAAGATGCAGTTCTAGGCTTTTCATCGGTGAAACTGGAACCCAAAAGCGCCATTCTGGGATCCGGACATTCCATCTGTCGCCCGACCATCTTGCTGCCACATCGAACGCGCGAAAGGATCCCACAGAATGGGAACTCAGAAGACCGTCTGGAACAATCCGGCCGAGATCATCCGCCATCTTCAGCCGGACCATCCGGTGATGGCTTTCGCGCCCACCGTGCTGCAGGACCGGGCGCGGCAGTTCCTGAAGGGCTTTCCGGGCCTGGTGACCTATGCCGTGAAATCCAACCCGGACGAGGCGGTGATCCAGAACCTGGTGACCGCGGGTATCCAGGGCTTCGACGTGGCCTCGCCGTTCGAGATCGACCTGATCGGCCGCCTGGCCCCCCGCGCCGCGCGCCATTACCACAACCCCGTCCGTTCGCAGCGAGAGATCGCCCATGCCGTGCACGAAGGCATCCTCGCCTGGTCGGTGGACAGCCGCAGCGAGCTGGACAAGCTGTTCGAACAGGTGCCGACCCATGTGGACGGGCAGGGGGTCGAGATCTCGCCCCGCTTCAAGCTGCCTGTGCTGGGCGCGGCTTATGACTTCGGATCAAAATTCGGCGCGACGCCGGACCTGGCAGTCGAGTTGCTGCGGCTGGTGGCGGAACGGGGCTATGTTGCCTCGCTGACCTTTCATCCGGGCACGCAATGCACCGACCCGATTGCCTGGGAAAGCTATATCCGCGTCGCACGCGAGATTTGCGATGCGGCGGGCGTCCAGGCACAGCGGCTGAACGTGGGCGGCGGCTTTCCGTCGCACCGGGTGGTGGGGGTGGAACCCGACCTGGAATCGATCTTCACGGAAATCGGCGACACGGTGACGGAATGCTTCGGCGACAACGCCCCCGCACTTGTCTGCGAGCCGGGCCGGGGCCTTTGCGCCGACGCCTATGCGCTGATCACCCGCGTCAAGGGCGTACGCGACGGCACCAACGTGTTTCTGAACGACGGCGTTTATGGCAGCTTGGCGGAATTGCCGATCATCGGCAATATCGACCGGATCGAGGTGCTTACCCCGCAAGGCAAGCCCCGCACAGGCGAGCGCAACGGCCGCGTCATCTTTGGCCCGACCTGCGATTCGGTGGACCGCCTGCCGGGCGAACTGACCCTGCCCGACGACATCGCCGAGGATGATTACGTCATCTTCCACGGCGCGGGCGCCTATTCGGTGGTGACCAACACCCGCTTCAACGGCTTTGGCGCCATGACCCGCGCGACCGTGATGGGCTTCGAATAAAGGCTTTTACCTTGGCCTGAATATCCCACAGGGGGCTCGGGGGACGTGAAGTCCCCCGGCCTCAGGCAACCGCACCCAGATCCAGCGGTTCCACATCAAGCGCCAAACACACCGCCAGGGTCAGGTCGGGCCGGTTCAGCGTATAGAAATGCAGCCGGTCCGCGCCTCCGTCCAGCAGGGCGCGGCACAGGTCGACGCAGACCCGTTCCGACACCGCCCGTTCTGCCGCCGGTCCCTCGGCTGCGGCTTTCGAAAACGCTTCCTCCGCCCAGCCCGGCACGCTGGTTCCGCAAGTCGCAGCGAACCGCTTGGCGCCCGCCCATCCCTGGATCGGCAGGATGCCGGGAATGACCGGCGCCTCGATCCCCGCTGCCGCGCATCGGTCGCGGAACCGGAAGAACGTGTCTGCGTCAAAGAAGAACTGCGTGATCGCACTGGTGGCGCCCGCGTCGATCTTGCGCTTCAGCCAGAAGACATCGGCGTCCCCGCCGCTGCTGTCGGGATGGGGTTCGGGATATGCCCCCACCCGGATCGTCATGTCGCCCCGCGCGGCGATCGCGCCGATCAGTTCGACGGAATCGGCAAAGCCGTCGGGATGCGGGGTAAAGCGGTCCTGTCCCTTCGGCGCATCGCCGCGCAGGGCCACGATTTCCCGGATCCCGGCGTCGGCATAGGCCTGCACGATTTCCATCGTCTCGGTCCGGGTGGCTTCGACGCAGGTCAGGTGGGCGGCGACCGGGATGCCGTAATGGCGGTGGATGGTCGTGACCGCCTCATGCGTCAGCTTGCGGGTGGTGCCGCCCGCGCCATAGGTGACGGACACGAAATCGGGGGCCAGCGGCGCCAAGGCCCGCGCGGTTTCCCACAGCCGGAAGGACGCGTCCAGCGTCTTCGGCGGAAAGAACTCGAAACTGATCTTGGGGCGGGACATGGTGATTCCTCTGGCTTTCGCCGCTTGTGCCACGCGTGCCTCCGTGAGACAAATTCATAATCCTCAAGATCAACATGAGCCTGTCTCACAATGCATCTGGAACTGCGCCACCTGCGCACCGTTCGCGCAATCCACGAACAAGGCGGCCTTGCCCGCGCGGCCGAGGTTCTGAACATCACGCAATCTGCCTTGTCCCATCAGGTCAAGGCACTGGAGGAACAGGCGGGCGTCGATCTGTTCGTCCGCCGCGCCAAGCCCATGCGCTTGTCGCCTGCAGGGATGCGCCTGCTGCGCCTGGCCGAACAGGTGCTGCCGATGGTCCAGGCCACCGAGGCCGAATTCAAGGGCGTCGAGGCGGGCCGCATCGGGCGGCTGCATATCGCCATGGAATGCCACGCCTGCTTCGACTGGCTTTTGCCGGTCCTGGACATCTTTCGCCGCGCCTGGCCCGAGGTTGACCTGGACATCCGCCAGCGGCTGGCCTTTGGCGCGCTGCCCGCCCTGGCCCGGCAAGAGGTCGACCTGGTGATCTCCTCGGACCCCGAGGAGATGGCGGGGGTGACCTATCAGCCGTTGTTCGATTATTCGCCGACGCTGGTGGTGCCCGCCGATCACCCGCTGGTCGAAAAGGGTTTTGCCGACCCGCCCGACCTAGCCGGGGAAACGCTGATCACCTATCCCATGGACCGTGCGCGACTGGATGTCTTCAGCCAGTTCCTGACGCCTGCCGGGGTGGAGCCCGCGCGGCAACGGACCGTGGAACTGACCGCCGTGTCGCTGATGCTGGTGGCATCCGGGCGGGGCGTGGCGGTGATGCCCGACTGGGTTCTGCGCCGCGAATCCGCCAATGCGGAAATCGCCATGCTGCCCCTGACCCGCGGCGGGATCATCCGGCGGCTTTACGCGGCGGTGCGATCCGAGGATCTGGCACAGCCCTATATGGCCCATGTCCTGCGCCTGTCGCGCACCGAGCCGCTGCGAATGCTGCGCGGCGCCGCCGCCTGAAGCCCTTGCGCTTCACATTCCCCCCGCTTGCCCCTATGACGCGCCCCAACCCCTTTCCGGAGCATCCCATGGCAAGCGCCAATCTGAACGTCATGATCAAGGCCGCCCGCAAGGCCGGGCGCAGCCTGGTCAAGGATTTCCGCGAGGTCGAGAACCTTCAGGTCAGCGTCAAGGGCGCGGGCGATTTCGTCAGCAAGGCCGACCAGGAGGCCGAGCGGATCATCAAGGAGGAACT
The DNA here is from genome assembly GCF_021491915.1 of Paracoccus everestensis. NCBI lineage: Bacteria > Pseudomonadati > Pseudomonadota > Alphaproteobacteria > Rhodobacterales > Paracoccaceae > Paracoccus > Paracoccus everestensis. Next base: position 547,181 of record NZ_CP090836.1, read on the forward strand.
GCGCGGCGCGCGTCCGAACTATGGCTGGCTGGGCGAGGAAACCGGCGAGGATGCGGGCGAGGATCCGACACGCCGCTGGATCGTCGATCCGCTGGACGGGACCACCAATTTCCTGCACGGGCTGCCGCATTGGGCGATCAGCATTGCCCTGGAACACAAAAAGGAAATCGTCGCCTCCGTGATCTTCGACGCGGCCAAGGATGAACTGTTCGTGGCCGAAAAGGGGGGCGGAGCCTTCATGAACGACCAGCGGCTGCGCGTGTCGGGGCGCAGGCGCCTGGACGAATCGCTGTTCGCCACGGGCATCCCCTTTGCCGGGCGCGGCCCGCTGCCCGCCGCCTTGCAGGATCTGGCGCGACTGATGCCGTTGACGGCAGGGGTGCGGCGGATGGGGTCTGCGGCCCTCGACCTGGCCTATGTCGCGGCCGGGCGTTACGACGGATACTGGGAACGCGGCAACAAGCCCTGGGACGTTGCGGCGGGGATCCTGCTGGTGCGCGAGGCGGGCGGCTTTGTCGAAGGCATCCGCGACGGCGATGACCCGCTGGAATCGGGCCGCCTGATCGCCGCGAATACGCAGGTCTTCGAACCCTTGGCCAAGATCATCCGCGCGCGCGACTGAGTTGCAGGCTGTGCAAGGCCGGCTTGCCTTGACCTTGTGACACCGGGGGCGCATGGCGGGGATCGACCCCGGGAATGCGCCATGCCAAACGACCACGATGACCTGCCCTATGTCGCCTCGGCGGTTGTCGCCAAGACGCCGCCGCCGATACCGGCGGGCCTTGGCGGCAGGCAGGACCGCACAGGGCTGGCGATCATCCTGATGTGCGCGACCAGCCTGATCTTTGCAGGCCAGGACGCGTTTTCCCGCATCCTCGGGTCCGAATATCCGCCCCTGTTGATCGTGATGATCCGCTATTGGGTCTTTGCGGTCTTTGTGATCGCAATGGTCTCGCGCCAGCCGGGCGGCCTGCGCCGGGCGATCCGCACCCGGCGGCCCAGGACGCAAATCCTGCGCGGCGCGATCCTGGTGATCGAGACCACCATCATGATCGAGGCCTTCGTTCGCCTTGGCCTGGTCGGCACCCATGCGATCTTCACCGTCTATCCGCTGCTGGTCGCGGCGCTGTCAGGCCCGATCCTGGGGGAAAAGGTCGGCTGGCAGCGCTGGACGGCCATCGGCGTGGGCTTCGTGGGCATCCTGATCATCCTGCAGCCGGGCAGCACGGCCCTTGACCCGGGCGCGCTGCTGGCCTTCGCGTCGGCGCTGATGTTCGCGGTCTATGGGCTGCTGACAAGGCACGTGTCGCGCGACGATCCCGCGCAGGTCAGCTTTTTCTGGACGGGCATTGCCGGGGCTGTCACGGCCACGATCCTGGGGATTTGGCATTGGGAATGGCTGGCGCCGACCGACTGGATCTGGCTGGGACTTCTTTGCGTGCTTGGCACCCTGTCGCATTACCTGCTGATCCGCGCCTATGAACTGGCCGAGGCTTCGGCCCTGCAACCCTTCGCCTATACGCAACTGGTCTGGGTCAGCGTCATCGGCGTGCTCGTCTTTGGCGAGGTGCTGCACATGAACGTGGTGATCGGCGCAGTCATCGTGGTCGCGGCCGGGTTGTTCACCTTGTGGCGGACAAGGATCAGGGCAGCGTAGGATGCGTGCTTGCACGCACCATGGCCCCTGCGGATCGGTGCGTGACATCCACGCACCCTACCGGGCCGAGGCTTCCACCGCGACCGGTTGCCATCCCTCGGGCAGCCTTGGGCCGATAAAGGGCTTTTCCACGGGGCGCGCGGACAGTGCCAGGGTCAGCCGGGCCACGGGGGGCGGCATCAGTCCGCCGCCCGTCAGATCCCAGGTGGGGACAATGGGGGCGGGACGACCCAGGATGCGCGCGCGATAAACGGGCATCGCCTCGGTCACGCGCATGACATAGTTGCGGGTTTCGTCAAAGGGGATCAACTCGACCCATTCCACCGGATCGGCGTCGCGGCGCAGGTCGCCGAAGTCGCGCAGCCAGCGGGCCGGACGCCCCGGCCCGGCGTTATAGCCCGATGCCGTCAGCGCCGTCGATGCCCCGAAGCGGTCGCGCAGCCCCGCCAGATAGGCCGCGCCCAGACGCGCGTTATAAGCCCCGTCGGTGGTCAGGCGCGCTGCGGAATAGGGTTCGCGGATCCGGCGGGCCATCTGTTCGGCGGTGGCGGGCATCACCTGCATCAGCCCGCGCGCGCCCACCGGGCTGCGGGCTGCGGGATTGAATTCGGATTCCTGGCGCGCGATAGACAGCACCAGTTCCGGCGGCACCTCAAGGCCGGCATCCTGCAAGCCGGTCAGCGGGAAATGCGCGGCAGGGTGGATCAGCCCCTTGTCGGCGGCGCGTTTCGACAGGCGCAGCCCGTGCCAGGGCATTCCGGCCTCATACATCAGCCGGGCCATGCGCAGCGTGTCCTGCGGATCGGCGGTTTCCGACAGGTGCAGGAAGAACCGCTGCGCCTCGTCCGCCCGACCCGTCGCCAGCAGCCACAGCCCCGCCCGGAAGACGCCGTTGCCGCCCAAGGGGCTGGCGCGCCAGTCGGGCAGGGGACCGGGCGTGGCATAGTCGGCGGGCAGGGTCGCGCCGGTCCGCTCGGCTGCAAGCTGGCCGTAATAGGTGCCGGGCAGTTCCGCCGCCTTGGCAAAGGCCTTGTCCGCCGCCCCATCGCCTAGGGCTTCATGCGCGCGGCCCTGCCAATAGAAGGCGCGCGACCGGCTGATCTGGCTGCCGACCACGGTTTCCAGATGCCGGAAATTCGCAAGCGCGCGGTCCGCAGCCCCCGTCTTCAGCGCGGCAAAGCCCGCCAGCCATTCCAGATCCGCGTAATGGCGGTTGTCGGGCGGCAGGAAATGCGGGCGGGCCAGGGCCTCGGCCCGCGACCAGTCGCCGTTGCGCATGGCCAGGCGTGCATAATCCACCCGCATCGGCGCCCACACCGCCGGATCGCGCAAAGCATGGGCACTGGTGGATGCCTCCAGCATCAGCGCCTGCGCGCCTTCGTGCTGCTTGGCGCCGACCCGCCACAAGTAACGGTCCATGGTCAAGCCGGGATCGGTGCGCACATCGGCGGGCAGGGCCAGGATCAGGTCGTCCACGCCCGCGCGGCCCGCCTGCAAGGCGATGCGCGCCGCCAGCAGGGGCCCGTCGGGTTCGGACAGGCGCGGCACTAGGCGTTCGGCCTGCGCCCATTCCCGCCGGTCCAGCATCGCCACGGCCCGCGCGGTCATCAGAGGGGTCAGTTCAGGGCCGTGGGCGGCCAGGAACGCCGCCTCCTCGGTCGCGGTCAGGGGGACGGCGGTCCAGAAGCGGGCGCGTTCGGTCTTGGCGGCGTGCGGATCCAATGTGGCGAGATAGGCGTTTTCCGCCGCCAGCGTTTCGGGCAGGCGGTCCCCGAACCAGTCGCGGATGTCCTGCGGCGGCAGATCGGGACGCAGCTTGGCATCGCCTTGTTCCCGCAGCAGGGCAAGACCCGGCCAGTCGCCATTGGCCCGCACGAAGTCGATGTAATCGCCCGGCGTCCCATAGCCCGCGCGCAGGGCTTGCCAGCCGACAAGGGCTTCGGCCATCGGCCCGGACCTGCGGGCGGCATCGCGGGCCGTCACCCAGTCACGCGCATCCGCGGCAGACAGGGCAAGCGCCATTGCGCCCGCATCCTCGGCCCGCGCAGGGGCAAGGGTTGCAAGCATCAACAGCCCGGCGGCCACCATGTCGCGCATAAGTCGCATCACTGCCCTGTGTCGCCGTCCCATGCGTCCGACGCAATTCACAACCTTGGCAAGTTCCGATTGCCCCGTTAATCAGGCGCGCAATCCATACCCACCTGCCCATACCCACCTGCAAGGAAGCGTGTCATGTTCAAGGGATCCCTGCCCGCACTGGTCACGCCGTTCACCCCGGACGGCGAGCTGGACCTGGACACGCTGAAAAAGCTCGTCGAATGGCATATCGAACAGGGCAGCCATGGCCTTGTCCCGGTGGGCACCACCGGCGAAAGCCCCACCCTGACCCATGACGAACACCGTCTGGTGATCGAGGAGGTCGTGCGCGCCGTGGATGGCCGCATCCCCGTCATCGCCGGTGCCGGTTCCAACAGCACCCGCGAAGGCATCGGCCTGGTGCGCCACGCGGCCGAGGTGGGCGCCGACGCCGCCCTGGTCGTCACGCCTTATTACAACAAGCCCACGCAGGCGGGCCTGATCGCGCATTACACCGCCCTGGCCGAGGCATCCGACCTGCCCATCATCATCTATAACATTCCCGGCCGGTCCGTCGTGGACATGACGCCCGAAACCATGGGCGAGCTGGCCAAGCTGCCCACGATCATCGGCGTCAAGGACGCCACCGGCAAGCTGGAGCGGGTCAGCCAGCAGCGCATGACCTGCGGGACAGGTTTCGTGCAGCTGTCGGGCGAGGACGGCACTGCCCTGGGCTTCAACGCCCATGGCGGCGTGGGCTGCATCAGCGTCACGGCCAATGTCGCCCCCAGGCTTTGCGCGGAATTCCAGGAAGCCACGCTGGCAGGCGATTACGCCAAGGCGCTGGAGTATCAGGACCGGCTGATGCCCCTGCACGTCGCGATCTTTGTCGAACCGGGGCTGGTCGGCGCAAAATACGCGATGTCGCGGCTGGGGCTGTGCGACGAACGGGTGCGCCTGCCGCTGGTGGCGCTGACCGATCCGACGCGCCGCCTGATCGACGCGGCCCTGGAACACGCGGGCCTGATCTGAGGGCAGGCGGGCCTGGGCGGAAAACTGCGACAGATTTTCACGGTCGTCTTTTCAAGTGTCTCTTTGCGCCCCATATTGGGGGCAAGGAGACAAACGCCATGCCCTTGCCGCATTTCCTGTTCCTGATCGCCGCAGTCATCCTTGTGGCCGCCGTGACGCTGTGGGCGTCCTTCGCGGCGGGTGTTCCGGTGGTGGCGCTGGCGCTGATCGTCCTTTCGGCTGCGGCGCTGCTGCACCTGTCCCAGGGCAACCGGCACGATCACGACGCCTGACTGGTCAGCTTTCCAGTTCGGCGTCCCAGTACAGGAAATCCATCCAGCTGTCATGCAGGTGATTCGGCGGAAAACGCCTGCCCGCCGCGTGCATTTCCTCGGGTGAGGGCTGGCGGGGCTTGCGGCGCAGGCTCATCCCCGAATGGCGCAGGCTGCGGTTGGCCTTGCGCAGGTTGCAGGGGGAACAGGCGGCAACCACGTTGTCCCAGCTTGTGACGCCGCCGCGCGACCGGGGCACGACATGGTCGAATGTCAGGTCGCCCTTGTGCCCGCAATACTGGCAGCAGAATTCGTCGCGCAGGAAAAGATTGAAGCGCGTAAATGCTACGCGCTTCTGGGGTTTGACGTAATCTTTCAAGACCACCACCGAGGGCAGGCGGAATGCCTGGCGCTGACTTCGCACCACCTCCTCGTATTCGGCGATGATGTCCACGCGGTCCAGGAAAGCGGCCTTGATCGCCTCTTGCCAGGGCCACAAGGACAACGGGTAATAGGATAGTGGCCGGTAATCCGCGTTCAGCACCAATGCGGGATAGTGGCGCAGGCTTGCAGGCTCGCGCACGAAATGGGTTCGGAAATCCGTCTGATGTCGCTGATCCAGCATATTGCCTTCCCGCCTGCCCCCATGGGTGGCCGGGGGCGCCCCGTCAGATCCTTCAGCCCGACTATATATCGCGTCAGGCATCTGGCAAGCCCCCGGATCTATTCTGCCCGATGGATAGTCCGCATGGGTGACAGGTCCGTGACAGTTGCCGCCCGCCTTTGTCCATGGCAGGCTGCAGGCATGATCAAAATGACGCCGCCGGTGCTGGGCACGCTTGAGTCTGCGCTTTATGCGGGTGACCTGGATGCGGCCACGGTCTTCTGGCGCGACGTGATGGGGTTGCAGCCGTTCCAGGCCGTGCCGGGACGCCATGTGTTTTTCCGCGTCGGGCAGTCGCAGGTGTTGCTGGTGTTCGATCCCGCCGCCACCGAACAGCCGCCAAGGCCGGAAGCAAGGCTGCCCGTCCCTCCACACGGCGCGCGGGGGCCGGGCCATTTCTGCCTGGCTGTCGCGCCCGACCGACTGGACGCCTGGCGCGACCACCTGACCGCGCAAGGCATCGCCATCGAGGCCGATTTCCATTGGCCCAACGGCGCCCGGTCGATCTATATCCGCGATCCGGCGGGCAATTCTATCGAACTGGCCGATCCGGCCATCTGGGCCTGACTACTTGCCCAGCCGGTCCCTGAGGAAACTCAGCGCCACCGACAGCCCGTCGGGCGAAATCCCGTGCCCGGTGCCCTTCATCACATGGCCATAAACGGCAAAGCCCGCCTGTTCCAGCGCGTCGCCGGCAAGCGTCATGTCCTGGAACGGCACCATCGGATCCTGGTCGCCATGCAGCAGCAGGACCGGCGGCTTGACCGTCGCCTCGGCCGCCAGCAATTCGGGGACCAGCAGCCGTCCCGAAAATCCGATGATCCCGGCAACCGCTTCATCCCGGCGCGGCAGAACGTGCAGCGCCATCATCGTGCCCTGGGAAAAGCCCACCACGACCATCCGGTCCGCCGTCAACCCCTCGTCCGCCAGAACCTTGTCCAGCCAGGCGTTCAGCAGGGCTATGGACCGGCCCATCGCCTCCTTGGCCTGGGCTTCGGTCGATCCGTCCAGCCAGGGGATGGGAAACCACTGGAAACCGAAAGGGTTGTTGATGCTGCGTTCGGGGGCGTCGGGCGCATGAAAGGCCACGCCCGGCAGATGCGGCGACAGGGGATCGGCCAGGCCCAGCAGGTCGGCCCCGTCGGCGCCATAGCCATGCAGGAAGACCACGACCGCATCGGCCTTGGACGGACCCTTGCGGGCGGATTTCAGAACGGTCATCGGATTCCCTCGCGGCCTTTGGCACGCAGGTAATAGGCCCAGAGGCCACGGGCCGCAACCGCGCGCCAGGGCCGCCAGGGTTCGGCCATCCGCCGCAGGCCGGCCGCCGTGGGGCGGGCATCCAGGCCATACATCATCCGCGCGGCCTCTTGCAGGGCAAGATCGCCCGCCGCAAAGACATCGGCCCGGCCAAGCGCCATCTTCAGATAGATCTCGGCCGTCCATGCCCCGATGCCGGGCAGCGCGGTCAGGGTGGCGATGGCCTGATCGTCAGACATCGCGCGCAGGCCGTGCCAGTCCAGCCCGGCACCGGCGATCCCCTTCAGATAGCGGACCTTGGGGCGCGACAGGCCCGCCGCACGCAAGGCTTCCTCGGGCGCGGCAAGGATCGCCTCGGGCGTCATCAGCCCCGCCGCCGTCAACCGCGCCGAGATCGCGGCAGCGGCCGAGGTCGAGATCAGTTGCCCCACCACCGCATCCGCCAGGGCTTCGAAACCATCCGCGCGCCGCAGCAGCGGCAGCGGGCCTAGATCCGGCGCGACCCGCGCCCAGACGGGGCAGACCGCGACCAGATGAGCCATGCCCTGGGCCAGGTCGTCCTCGGACTGGATCAGGCGCGGCCCGCAACGGGGGGCGTCAGTCACGATCCGCCGCGGCCTCCAGCTTCAGCCGCGTTTCCCATGCCATCGAGATATGCTGGCGCAGCGCCTTGTCCGCCGCCGCCCCGTCGCCTGCCGCGATGGCATCGACGATGCGCTTGTGTTCGGCAAGGGCGGTTTCGCTGCGCCCTTCGGCGGCCAGCGAGGTGCGCGCCATGAGCGCCATGGACCGATGCACCAGGTCAAGCTGCTGGACCAGATAGCGGTTGTGGGACGCCAGGTGGATCTGGTGGTGGAACCGCTTGTTGGCGCGGGCCAACGCCTCGGGATTGCCGACGGCCTTCTGGTCGTCGGCGACCATCTGGGCCAGGACGCGCACCTCCTCGGGGGTGGCGTGGCGGGCGGCGAGGCGGGCGGCCAGGGCCTCGAGTTCGGCACGGACGGTATAAAGTTCGGCCAACTGGTTGTGATCCAGGGATGCGACGATCAGGCTGCGACCGTCACGGACCAGCATTTGTTGCGTTTCCAGCCGCTGCAAGGCCTCTCGGACAGGGGTGCGGCTGACGCCGAAGCGTTCGGCCAGTTCCGATTCCACCAGCCGGTCGCCGGGGCGATAGGTGCCGGATTCGATTGCCGTCAGGATCAGGGAATATGCGTCTTTCATGGCCGCACGATTGGCCGCGCGCGGGCCGATTGCAAGCGCGCCGTTGCCGGGCTAGGCAGCAGGCATGGATTTCACCCTTGTCGATACCTGGATCTTCGATCTGGACAACACGCTTTATCCGCCGGACATGGCGCTGTTCCCGCAGATCGAACAGCGGATGACCGATTATGTCGTGCGCACCCTGGCGGTCGAACGCGACGCCGCCGACCAGATGCGGCGCGACTGGTGGATGCGGCACGGTACGACGCTGGCCGGGCTGATGGCGGAACACGCCATCGATCCCATCGCCTATCTGGACGATGTCCACGACATCGACTTCGCGCCCCTGCTGCCCGCGCCCGATCTGGCCGCCGCCATTGCCGCGCTGCCGGGGCGCAAGCTGATCCATACCAATGCCGACGCTGCCTATGCGGTAAAGGTGCTGCGGGCGCGGGGCCTGGGACTGGTGGACGACCCCGTGCCCGCGCCCCTGTTCGAGGCGATCTATGGAATCGCGGAAACGCATTTCCATCCAAAGCCCATGCGCGAAGCCTTCGAGGCCGTCATCGGCTATGCCGGGATCGACCCCACCCGCGCGGCCTTCTTCGAGGATGACCCCCGCAACCTGGCTGTCCCGCATGAACTGGGGATGCGCACGATCCTGGTCGGGCCGGGTCGGCACGGGCCGGATCCGATGGCGGGCGAGGTTCCCGCCCATGTGGATCATCACATCCACGACCTGACGGCCTTCCTGCGCCAGATTGCCCTTGGCCGCTGATTGGGTCACAATGGGAACCGGACGCGCAATCCGATAGGCTTCCTATGACCCATACTGCCGACAAAAGCGGAAATCGCCTGACTTTCCGCATCCTTGCCCTTCTTCTGGTCGTTGTCGCGATTGCCGTTCTGGCCGTCGTCCTGTTCGGCCTGCCGGTCCTCGGCCTGCTGGGACTGGTCCTGACCGTGGTCGTTTTCACCGTCATGCTGATGTTCACGGCCGGAAACTAGGCGCGGCATATGATCGCAGGCGACCTTGAACGGATCGACATTCTTGTGTCGGGCGGCGGCATCGCCGGGTTGATCACGGCTGCCGCATTCGGCGCGCAGGGGTTTTCGACGCTTTGCGTCGATCCCGCCCCGCCCGTCACGGAGGAAGGGTCCGAGGGCGCCGACCTGCGCACCACGGCATTCCTGGCCCCGTCGGTCGCCTTGCTGCGCCGGATCGGCCTGTGGGACCGCCTGTTGCCCCATGCCACGCCCTTGCAGGTCATGCGCATCGTCGATGCGGGTGGGGCACAGCCTGTCGCCCGGTTGACCCGCGATTTCAACGCGTCCGAGATCGGCGACCAGCCCTTTGGCTGGAACCTGCCCAACTGGCTTTTGCGGCGGGAAATTTCCGCCCCGCTGGCCGAGATGGCGAATGTCCGCTTTCAGCCCGGCACCGGCACGGCGGGTGTCCTGGCCCGCGACGAAGGCGCGATCGTCACCCTGACCGACGGGCGCCGCGTCCGGTCACGGCTGCTGGTGGGCGCCGACGGGCGCGATTCCCCGGTCCGCCAGGCGCTTGGCATTGGGGTGCGGACCTTTCGATATGGCCAGAAGGCCTTGGCCTTTGCCGTCACGCATGAACAGCCGCACAAGAACATCTCGACCGAGGTTCACCGATCCGGGGGGCCGTTCACGCTGGTCCCGCTGCCCGATCGCGACGGCAAGCCCTGTTCGGCCATCGTCTGGATGGAAAATGGCCGACAGGTGGCGCGCCTTGCCGCCCTGCCGCCCGACGCCTTCGAGGTGGAACTGAACGCCCGGTCCGCAGGCGTATTGGGGCACCTGACCCTGGCCACCCGCCTGACGCAATGGCCGATCATCAGCCAGATCGCCGACCGTTTCACCGGCCCCCGCACGGCCCTAATCGCCGAGGCTGCCCACGTCGTCCCCCCCATCGGCGCGCAAGGGCTGAACATGAGCCTGGCCGACCTGTCCGCCCTGCTGGACCTGTCAGGCGACGAACCCGGCGATCCCGCCGGCCTGGCTGCCTATGACCGCGCCCGCCGCCCCGAGGCCTATGCCCGCCTGCTGGGCATCGACGCGCTGAACCGCGCCAGCCAGGCCAGCATCCGTCCCTTGCGCGACCTGCGCGCGGCGGCGCTTGGCGGGCTGTATGGCATCGCGCCGGTGCGCCGGCTGATGATGCGCGCGGGCCTGGGGATGCGCTGAGCGGCGGAACAACGCAGCCCCCCTGGCGTTTGCCGTCTTTGCAGACCCCGGAGGAAACCATGACCGATCCCGACGTGACCGATCGCATCTGGGCCATGGCCGACAAGCTGGACCCGTGCATGTTCGTGACCCGCGACGGCGACGGCCAGCGGGTCCGCCCGGTCTATGCCCGCGTGCGCCGGGACGAGGGCGCGATCTATATCCTGTCCGACATCCAAGGCTGCAAGCTGGACCAGATTCAGGCGAACCCCAATGTCTCGCTGGCCTTTTCGGACGAACGGGCCAACGATTACGTCGTGATCAACGGCACGGCCGAGGTGCGCCACGATCCCGAAAAGGCGCGCGATGTCTGGCGTTTCAGTGACGAGACCTTTTTCAAGTCCCCTGACAACCCCGACCTGCGCGTCATCGCCGTCACGCCTGTCGCGGCGGAATTGTGGGACGGCAGCAACCTGCTGATCACCGGGGCGAAGATGCTGGCCGACCGGCTGGTCGGGACCAAGTCGGAACTGGTCCAGAACGCCAAGGTGGACCGGCTGGACTGACGAGCCTTGACCCCGGGGCCGGCGGTCCTATCTTTCCAGGCAGAGGACGACCTCCCCGCGATGGGCCGGAACGCCGGGACGACCCGGCCAGCATGAGGTTCGTCATGGCTTGGGTCTATCTTGTTCTTGCCGGTTTTCTGGAAATCGTCTGGGCAACGGCGATGAAGCAATCGGCCGGTTTTACCCGCATCTTTCCTACCGCGGTCATGCTGGTCAGCATGATCGCGTCCTTCTGGCTGCTGGCGGTCGCGATGCGGACGCTGCCGCTGGGCACATCCTATACCGTCTGGGTCGGGATCGGGGCCGTGGGCGCGTTTCTTTTCGGGATCGTGCTGTTCGGAGAGCCGGTGACCACAGCGCGCCTGATTGCCGCTGGATTGATCGTCGCCGGCATCGTCACGATGAAACTGGCATCCTGACATGCGGAAACGAACCGAAAACGCAGGCATTCGGCAATTTCCTTCCGTCCTCAACGGTGCTAGAACGCCTGCCAGCCAAAGGAGACTCAAGCCATGCCCGCCTATCGTTCCCGCACCACCACCCACGGCCGCAACATGGCGGGCGCGCGCGGCCTGTGGCGGGCGACCGGGGTAAAGGACAGCGACTTCGGCAAGCCGATCATCGCCATCGTCAACAGCTTTACCCAGTTCGTGCCGGGCCATGTCCACCTCAAGGATCTGGGCCAGCTTGTCGCCCGAGAGGTCGAGGCCGCGGGCGGCATCGCCAAGGAATTCAACACCATCGCGGTCGATGACGGCATCGCCATGGGCCATGACGGGATGCTGTATTCGCTGCCCTCGCGCGAGATCATTGCGGATTCCGTCGAATACATGGTCAACGCCCATTGCGCCGACGCGATGGTCTGCATCAGCAATTGCGACAAGATCACGCCGGGGATGCTGATGGCCGCGCTGCGCCTGAACATCCCCGTGGTTTTCGTTTCGGGCGGCCCGATGGAGGCCGGCAAGGTCGTCCTGGAAGACGGCCGCGTCAAGGCGCTTGATCTGGTCGATGCCATGGTGGCCGCCGCCGACGACACGGTGTCGGACGCCGATGTGGAAACCATCGAACGGTCTGCCTGCCCGACCTGCGGATCCTGTTCCGGTATGTTCACCGCCAATTCGATGAACTGCCTGACCGAGGCGCTTGGCCTCGCGCTGCCCGGCAACGGATCGACGCTGGCGACCCATGCCGAGCGCAAGCGCCTGTTCGTCGAGGCCGGGCACCTGATCGTCGATCTGGCCCGGCGTTACTACGAAGGGGACGATGCCAGCGTGCTGCCGCGCGCCATTGCCTCGTTCGAGGCGTTCGAGAACGCGATGACCCTGGACATCGCGATGGGCGGGTCCACCAACACCGTGCTGCACCTGCTGGCCGCGGCGCATGAAGGCGGCATCGACTTCACCATGTCCGACATTGACCGCCTGTCGCGCCGCGTGCCGGTCCTGTGCAAGGTCGCCCCCGCCAAGGACGACGTGCATATGGAGGATGTCCACCGCGCGGGCGGCATCATGGGCATCCTGGGCGAACTGGACCGCGCCGGCCTGCTGCACAGGCAGGCGGGCAGCGTCCATGCAGGTTCTCTGGCCGAGGCATTGGACCGCTGGGACGTGATGCGCACCGATGCGGCATCCGTCCACGACTTCTACCGCGCCGCGCCGGGCGGGGTGCCCACGCAGGTCGCGTTCTCGCAGGACCGCCGTTACGATTCCGTCGATACCGACCGCAAGGGGGGCGTGATCCGCACGGCGGACCATGCGTTCAGTCAGGATGGCGGGCTGGCCGTGCTGTATGGCAACCTGGCCGAGGATGGCTGCATCGTGAAAACGGCGGGCGTGGACGAATCCATCCTGAAGTTCGAGGGGCCGGCCCATATCTTCGAAAGCCAGGACGACAGCGTCAGCGCCATCCTGACCGGCAAGGTGAAGCCGGGCGAGGTCGTGCTGATCCGCTATGAAGGTCCGCGCGGCGGGCCGGGGATGCAGGAAATGCTGTATCCGACCAGCTATCTGAAGTCCAAGGGCCTGGGCAAGGCCTGCGCGCTTGTCACCGACGGGCGCTTTTCGGGCGGATCGTCCGGCCTGTCGATCGGCCATGTCTCGCCCGAGGCGGCCGAGGGCGGCACCATCGGCCTGGTCGAACAGGGCGACATGATCCGCATCGACATTCCGAACCGGGTAATCCACTTGGATGTGGACGATGCGACCCTGGCCGCACGCCGGGCCAAGCGTGATGCGGAAGGCTGGAAGCCCGCCAAGCCGCGCCAGCGCCAGGTTTCCACCGCGTTGCGCGCCTATGCCGCCTTGACCACCAGCGCGTCGCGCGGCGCGGTGCGGGTCATTCCCGAATAAGCCGCCCCTACTAAGCCGCTGGCCCTGCGATCAGACAGACCGCAGGGCCGGATCCTCACGTCCGCCTGCCTATAACCGCTTGGCCGGTCAGAAGCCGTCGATTGCGGTCGAGGCAGGACCGGTCATGCCGCCCCGGCCATCTGCCGCGCCATCAGCAGCGCGCCATCGACGCCCGATCCAAGCGCGGGCCGTTGCGGCCAGTCCGTCAACCGCGCCGCATAGGCCGGGCCAAGCCCGCCGACGAACACCACCGGAAGCGGCGCATCCCCTTGCAGCACGCTCAGGATGTGGCGCACATCCCCCAGGGCGGCGTCAAAGACCTGCCGCGCCGCCGGGTCGTCCGACCCGACGATGCGTGGGGCCAGTTCGGCAAAGTCCACAGGGCGCGCGCCATTGCCGAAGCGGATGATCCCCTCGATCCCGCCGAACTCCTCAAGGATGTGTTGCAGCAGGGGGGTCATGTCGGCGAACCCGTCCTCGGCCCGCATCGCCATGGACAAAAGCGCCCGGCCCAGCACGGCCCCGGACCCTTCGTCCCCCATCACGAAGCCACGTCCGCCGACCTGACGCAGGTCGCCGCCGCGCTGCGCGGCAAAGACCGATCCGGTGCCCATCGCAGCCAGGATGCCGTCCTGCGCCCCCAGGGCGCCGCGCGCGGCAGTCACTGCGTCGTTGACGATCTGTATCCGGGCAAAGGGCAACAACAGCACCAGCCGGTCGATGGCGGCGGTTATCGTGCCCCCGGCGAGGCCCAGCGTGGCAATCAGGTCGCGGGGGTCAGCGCCGGTGCCCTCCAAGGCCTGGGCCGTGGCGGCCAGGATATTGACCGCAGCACCTTCGACATCGGTGTTGATATTGGCAGGCCCGCCCTGACCCTGACCAATGATCAGGCCGTCCGCATCCGCCAAGGCCGCGCGGCATCCCGTGCCGCCGCCGTCGATTCCCAGAAAGAACGTCATCCGCTTGCCCCCCTTGCCCTGGGGATGTTCTAGCCCCGTTCGTCCGACCCGAACAAGCCGCGCAAGCCGCGCGTGACCAGGTTTCCGACCTTGGGTCGGGGCTGGGCGATGAAGGGCAGGGGGCGGCAAACCTCCATCGCGGCGATGCCCACGCGGGCGGTCAGCGCGCCGTTCACCACGCCTTCGCCAAAGCGGCGCGACACCTTGGAGAGGATCCCGCCCCCGGCCACCGTCTCGATCAGGTCGTCGCCTGCGGCGACGGCGCCGGTTGCGACCAGATGCGTGATGACCGTGCGGGCCAGACGCCAGCCGCCCACGGCGCCCGCGCGGCCGCCATAGATCTCGGCCATGCGCCGGATCATCCGCAGGTTCGCGGCCAGGGCTGCGGCCACATCGGCCAGCGCCAGCGGGATCAGCGCGGTGGCGGTGGCCACGGTGCGGGCGGCAGCCTCGATTTCCCGGCGGGCGTCCTGGTCCAGCCCGGCCAGCAATTCGGTTTCAGCCATCGTCAGCAGGGTGCGCGCGTCAAAGGCGTCGCCCCGGTTGTCCCCCAGCCGCTTGCGGTTCCATTCCAGTTCCGGGCGGTCGCGATACAGCGCCAGCAGGCCATCCGCGACCGCGCGGGCCTTGTCCATGCTGTCATCGGCCAAGGCCGCGCCCGCCTGACGCTGGATCGCGTCGATGCGTGCGAACCGCGCCCAGGCCCGGTATTCGCGCCAAGCCATGCCAAGGGCCGCCAGCGTGAACAGCGCAAACAGCGCCACCCCGATCCAGCCCAGCACCGGATAGCGGGTCAGGAGGTCGTTGATGAAATTCAACGCAGCGATGGACAGAAGAAAGGTGAACAGCGCCACGCCGGAATTGATGAAGAACCGCGTAAGGCGCGACGGGGGACGGCCCACCAGCCGCGTCACCATCTCCATCGTGCGGGGCCGGGGCAGCAGGGGATCCGCCGCGTCGATGGGCGGTGCGTCGGCGGGGTTCAGCGTGTCGTCCCGCGCCTCGGACGCGGGGGCGGTGCGGGCTTCGGGGACAGGCGCGTCCAGTTCGATCAGCACGGGGCCACGGCGGGGGGTATCGCTCACAACCTGTCTCCGATCAGGAAGTCCGCGGCGCGATCCAGCCGGATATGCGGCGGGCCGTCGCCGGGACGCGCGGTCATGGGGGCGGGGGCAAAGTTCATGATGGCGTAATCGCCGTCCAGCCAGCGGTCCGCCCCGTCGCGGGCGGGATGCAGCAGCGCCGCCGGATCGGCGGGCAACTCGCCCGGATAGAACGCCGCCTGCCGCCCATCCATCAGCCGGCCCCGAACGGCGGGCAGTTCCTGTCCGTCCTGCCGGATCACATCCTCGGTCGTGGCGCGCAGGGCGGCGATGGACATGGCTTCCGTCCTTGCGCCGGAAAAATCGGCGCGGTCGCGGGCTTCGCGCAGCATGGCCGACAGGATCGCGGTCAGGCGGTTGTGCTGGACATGGTGCAGGTGGTCGGCCTTGGTGGCGGCGAACAGGATGCGTTCGACGCGCCGGGTGCCCAGAAGCTGCGCCAGCCAGCCCGCGCGCCCGGGCCGGAAGGCCGTCAGGATGTCGGCCATGGCGCGGCGCATATCCTCGACGGCCCTTGGCCCCTGGTGGATGGCGCCCAGCACGTCCACCAGCACCACCTGCCGGTCGATGCGGGCGAAATGTTCACGGAAAAAGGGTTTTACGACCCGCGACTTGTAGGCATCGAAGCGGCGGCGGAATTCCTTGTGCAAGCGCCCCTCGGCAAAGGACGCGGGCAGGGGGGCAAAGGTCAGGGCGGGCGACCCCTCCATTTCCCCGGGGATCAGGAAGCGGCCGGGCGTGCAGTCGGACCAGCCCGCCTCGCGCGCGGCGTGCAGATGGGCGGTATAGGCCTGGGCCAAAGACTGCGCCGTCGGTTCATCGAAGCGGTCTGTATCGATGCCAGCCAGCGCAGCGTGGTAATCGGCGGCACCGGGGCGTCCCGTCATGCGGTCCAGGACCTCGGCCGACCATTCGGAGAAATCCCGTTCCATCAGGCGCAGGTCCAGCAGCCACTCGCCCGGATAATCCACGATATCCAGGTGCAGGGTGCGCGGGCCGGTCAGCCCCCCCAGCAGCCCTCTGGCGTCCAGGCGCAGCGACAAGCGCAACTGGCTGACATGGCGCGTCCCCTCGGGCCAGTGCGAAGCGGGGCCGGTCAGGGCGGCCAAGTGGCGTTCCACGTCGAATCGGGGAATGGTGTCGTCAGGCTGGGGTTGCAGCCAGGCCGCCTTGAGGCTGCCATCGGCCGCGGCCCGCAGGGCGTGCATCCGCCCCCGGTCCATCAGGTTCGCGACCAGGGATGTGATGAACACCGTCTTGCCCGCCCGCGACAGGCCTGTCACGCCCAGCCGGATCACCGGATCGCCCAGGCCGATGCCCGCCATCACTGTGCTGCCGATACCCATGCCGCCTGCCTGTTTCTTGTCGTCTTTGCGGGAAGATAGGCCCCGGCGGCGGGTTTGCCTAGGGCGGCGGGCCGGGGTTCCGCTTGGCCCGCCGTTGCGACATAACGCGGGGATGCTGGATCGGTTGCCTATCGACGATGTTTTGCCCGCGCTGTGCCAGGCGCTGCGTGCGCATGGCCGCGCCGTGCTGGTCGCCCCGCCGGGCGCGGGCAAGACGACGCGCGTGCCCTTGGCGTTGCTGGACCAGGTTGCGGGACGGATCGTCATGCTGGAGCCAAGGCGGCTGGCGGCGCGGGCCGCGGCGGAACGGCTGGCCGAGCAACTGGGAGAGTCCGTGGGCGGGCGCGTCGGATACCGGATGCGCGGCGAAAGCGTCGCGGGCAGCCGGATCGAGGTCGTGACCGAAGGCATTCTGACGCGGATGATCCAGTCCGATCCCGGCCTGGACGGCATCGGCTGCGTGATCTTCGACGAATTCCACGAACGCAGCCTGAACGCCGACCTGGGCCTGGCCCTTGTATGGGAGGCCAAGGGCGCGCTGCGCGAGGATCTGGCGGTGCTGGTGATGTCGGCCACGCTGGACGCGGAACCCGTGGCGGCGCTTCTGGACGATGCGCCGGTGATCCGGTCCGAAGGCCGCGCCTTTCCGGTCGAAACCCGCTGGCTGGCCCGCCCCTTGCCCGCAGGCGCGCGGCTGGTCGATGAGGCCGTGCGGCTGATCGCGGGGGCAGAGGCCGAGACGCGCGGCACCGGTGGCACGATCCTGGCCTTTCTGCCGGGCGAGGGCGAGATCCGGCGCGTGATGGCACAGCTTGGCGACGGGTGCGAGGTATTGCCGCTTTATGGTGCGCTGAAGCCTGCCGAACAGCGGGCAGCCTTGGCACAACCGGGATCGCGGCGACGGATCGTGCTGGCGACGGCGATTGCCGAAACCTCGCTGACCATCCCGGCGGTTCGCGTGGTGGTCGATGCGGGGCGCGCGCGGCGGGCGCGGTTCGATCCATGTTCGGGTATGTCGCGGCTGGTTACCGAACGCGTCAGCCGGGCCGAGGCCGATCAGCGCCGGGGCCGCGCTGGCCGCGTGGCCCCGGGCATCTGCTATCGGATGTGGGCGCAGGCCGAGGAAGGCGCGCTGCCCGCATTCGCCCCGCCCGAAATCGCCGTGGCCGATCTGGCGGGCCTTGCCCTGGAACTGGCCGCCTGGGGGGCCGCGCCGGGGGATCTCGCGTTTCTGACGCCCCCGCCCGAGGGCGCCCTGGCCGAGGCGCGGGCCTTGTTGCAAGGGCTCGAGGCCTTGGATGAGGCAGGCCGCATCACCGATCACGGCCGCGCCATGGCCCGGCTGCCGCTGCACCCGCGGCTGGGACATATGCTGCTGCGGGCGGGGGAGGATGCGGCGGAGATCGCCGCGCTGCTGTCGAACCGCGATCCCCTGCGCGGCGCGCCCGCCGATCTGGCGCTGCGGTTGGCGGCGTTGCGCGATCCCAAGGGCTTTGCGGCGCGCCATCCTTACGAGGCGAACCGGGGGGTGATCCAACAGATCCGCGACGAGGCTGCCCGGCTGCGGCGGGTTATTGCGTCCCGCGATGGTGGGGGGCTGTCTGCCCCCCACACCCCCCGAGGATATTTTCGTGAAGAAGAACAGGGAGGCGCCGTCTCATTGGCCTATCCCGACCGGATCGGGCTGCGGCGCAAGGGCGACGAGCCGCGCTTTGTCCTTTCGGGCGGCAAGGGGGCGGTGCTGGACGCGGGTGATCCGATCGCCGGGCAACGGCTGATCGTGGCCGTCGATCTGGATGGAGACCAGCGAGAGGCGCGGATCCGCATGGCCGGCCGCCTGGACGAGGGCACGATGCGCGCCCTGCATGGAGACAGGGTCGAGACCGTGGAAGTCTGCGAATGGTCGCGGCGCGACGGCCGGGTTCTGGCGCGGGTCCAGGAGCGGCTGGGGGCATTGGTCCTGTCCGATCGGCCTTGGCCGGATGCGCCGGACGATGCCGTGGCCCGGGCCGCGCTTGAAGGCCTGCGGCTGGACGGGCTGCCCTGGACGCCTGCCGCCGCCCGGTTCCGCGCGCGGATTGCGCTGCTGCCGGATCTGGGGCCGGTAGATGATGCCAGCCTGCTGGCCGATGGCGGCTGGCTGCTGCCCTGGTTGGGGCGCGCCCGCACGCTGGCCGACCTGCGCGGGCTGGATCTGGTCGAGCCGTTGAAGGCCCGGATCGGCTGGGACGGCCAGCAGCGGCTGGACCGAGAGGTTCCGGCGCATTTCACCACCCCTCTGGGCCGCCGGGTGCCCATCGACTATGACCATGAACAGCCGTCCATCGAGGTCAGGTTGCAGGAACTTTTCGGCCTGACGCGCCATCCGGTCGTGGGCAACCGTCCCCTGCGGATCAGCCTGCTGTCGCCGGGCGGCAAGCCCGTGCAGGTCACCACCGACCTGCCGGGCTTCTGGGCCGCGTCCTATGCCGATGTCCGAAAGGACATGCGCGGCCGCTATCCCCGCCACCCCTGGCCCGAGGATCCGCGCGAGGCCGATCCCACCATGCGGGCCAAGCCGCGCGGCACCTAATCGACGGCGCGGATCAGGGCCTTGTCCAGCACCCGCAAAACCTGGGCCAGGTCATGGCCGCGTTTCAGGATGCGCCCGTCCATGCCGATTACGGCATAGGCACCCTGGGCCGTGCGCAGCCGGGGGCGTTTCTCGATGCGGTACAGGGGATGTTCGGCGGCGCGGCGGAAGACGCTGAAGACTGCCGCGTCGCGCAGGAAGGACATGGCATAGTCGCGCCATTCGCCCGCTGCGACAAAGCGGCCATAGACCGAGAGGATCAGCGACAGCTCCGCCCGGTCAAAGACGACGCGGTCAGGATCGGCGGGAAACGGCGGGCCGGCATTCATCATGACAGGATGGTGACACCGGGCAAATAGCATGGCAATGCGGAAAAGGGGCGACTGGCCTGCCGCCCCCCTGCGGGGTCAATAACAGCTGACCCTCTCGATCCGGTTCGCGCGGCCGTATTCGATGTTCAGCCGGTCGGGGCGGAAGTCGGATGTCACCGCATCGTCGGGTCCGATCTGGCGCGTGCCGATGGGAAAGGTCATGGCGGCAAGCACCGTAACCGGCTGGCCCACCAGCCCCTGATAGGCCGAGGCGCGGCAATCGTCCGGCGCCTCAACCGGCGGCAGGGGTTCGGCGGGCATCGGCTCGCAAGCGGCCAGCAGGGTGGCTGCCGTCAGTCCAAGGGCAAGGGTTCTGGCGTTCATGATGTTCATCCGCAATCGACATTGGTGATGATGCCCGCGGCATCCAGGCGGAAGACGATCCGGTTGGGATCGTATTCCTGCGGCTCGATCCCGCGATATTCGACCACGCGGTAATCCTTGGTGATGCCCAGGGTCGGGATCACGCTGCCCGGCTGGCCCACGGCCGAAGCGTGGTTCTTGTTCGCGCCGCACAGGTCGGGCTTGCGTTCGGTCAGGCCTGCCACGCCAAGCACGGGCTGGGGCGCGGGCGGGACATAGGCCACGGGCGCGGGTTCCGGGATGGGCATCGGCGCGGGGGCCGGGGCCATGCATCCTGAAACCAGGGCGGCGGCAATCAGCGGCAGCAGGGTGGTGGTCGTCTTCATGATAAAACTGTCTTCCCTCGGGGTGCCCGTCTGTCGCGGGGTTCATGGGGCCGATGATACAATGCCTGCCCTGGCTTGAGAAGGCGCAGCGCCCCTCACGATTGCATCATCGGCCGGCCGTGCCGGGGCGCGGGCCGCGCCGTTGCGGGGGGCAGGGCGGCGCGCAGGAACAGGTCGGCGGCCGCCTGGATGCCGGCATCCGCGGGAATGTTTCCCCGGCCCAGCAGCAGGCGATCCATCAGGCCCGCGCCGGACAGGGCGATCACCTGCCGGGCCGCGATGCCGGTGTCATCCAGGCACAACTGTCCAGCGGCAACCCAGCGGTCCAGATGCGGCCGGACGGCGTCTTGCAGGATCCGGGCCACCTTGGCGTGAAAGCGGGCGGACAGGCCGGCAAAGCGCGGCGCCTCGGCCAGATGGACCCGGCACAGGCCGGCATGGGCCGGATCGGCCAGCCATTCGGCGATCCGGGCCATGATCACCGGGATGGCTTGCCCGGGATCCAGATCGGCAGGGATGTCCAGCGCGAAGCTGCCGTCCAGGCGCATCGTTTCCGCCCGCATCGCTTCCTGGAACATACGAGACTTGTCGGGGAAATAACTGTAGAGCGTCGCCTTGGATACCCGGGCGGCGCGGGCGATGTCATCGACGCTAGCCCCGGCAAAACCGTCGCGCAGGAAAATCGCGGCGGCCCCGCGAACCACCTGGTCGAATTTGCGACCCGGACTAACCGATTGCGATATGGTCATCTTTGAAATCCAAAATGGGGATTCCCTATCACCAGCCGAGTCAGATTCAACTGCTGAATGTCTGTGTTGCGCAAGAGGGGGCGCCAGGGTTGTGCATCCGGCCCTGTGGCATCGGCGCCGGATGGCAGGGATGCCTTGTTTTTGTTCAGTTTGCGCTTGGCACCCCTTGGCGCGCTGGCATAGCCTTTGGTTTGTCAGCGCAAGAAACCGCCGCCGATATTCAGGAGCTGTTGATGACGATCCCCCACACATCCTTCCGCGCATCGGTCGAGCGGATGTTCACCCATGCCGCCGGCCTGATGGACTTGCAGCCGGGCCTGGAAGAAAAGATCCGCGTCTGCAATTCGACCTATACCGTTCGATTCGGCGTCCGGCTGCGCGGGCAGATCCATACCTTCACCGGCTATCGCTCGGTCCATTCCGAACATATGGAGCCGGTCAAGGGCGGCATCCGCTATTCGCTGGACGTGAACCAGGACGAGGTCGAGGCCCTGGCCGCGCTGATGACCTATAAATGCGCCTTGGTCGAGGTGCCGTTCGGCGGATCCAAGGGCGGATTGTGCATCGACCCGCGCGCCTGGAACGAGGATGAGCTGGAACGCATCACCCGCCGCTTCACCTATGAACTGTCGCGCAGGAACCTGATCTCCCCATCCCAGAACGTGCCCGCGCCCGACATGGGCACCGGGGAACGCGAGATGGCCTGGATGGCCGATGCCTATAAAAGGCTGCATCCCGACGACATCAACGCCAAGGCCTGCGTCACCGGCAAGCCGCGCCATGCAGGCGGCATCGACGGCCGGGTCGAGGCCACGGGCCGCGGCGTGCAATACGCGCTGCGCGAGTTCTTTCGCCATGACGACGTGATGAAAAGGGCCGGCTTGGAGGGCGGGCTTGCGGGCAAGCGGGTGATCGTGCAGGGCCTGGGCAATGTGGGCTATCACGCGGCCCAGTTCCTGTCGGCCGAGGACAATGCCCTGATCACCTGCGTGATCGAACGCGACGGCGCGATCCGCAACCCCCAGGGCATCAACATCGACGCGCTGCGCGGCCATATCCGCGCAACCTGGGGCATCAAGGGCTTTGTCGGCGGCGATTATCGGGAAAACGGCCTGGGCGCGTTGGAGGATGAGTGCGACATCCTGATCCCGGCGGCGGTGGAAAGCGTGATCCATGCCGGGAACGCCGAAAGGATCAATTGCAAGCTGATCATCGAGGCCGCGAACGGTCCCGTCACGGCCGACGCCGACGAGATCCTCAAGCGCAAGGGCATCGTGATCATCCCAGACATGTATGCCAACGCGGGCGGCGTCACGGTCAGCTATTTCGAATGGGTCAAGAACCTGTCGCAGATCAGCCTGGGCCGCCTGGAACGCAGGCACGAGGAAGCCCGGTCCCGGATGCTGGTCGAGGAACTGGAACGGATCTCGGCGGACACGGGCACGAACTTCAAGCTGGCGGCGGGGTTCAAGGATTCGTTCCTGCACGGCGCGGACGAACTGGATCTGGTGCGGTCGGGGCTGGACGACACGATGCGCGAGGCCTTCAAGAAGATGAAGGAGGTGTGGATGTCGAACCCTAAGGTCGATGACATGCGCACTGCGGGCTATGTCGTGGCGATCCGGCGGATCTCGAACGTCTACGGATCGCTGGGGTTGTGACCGGGCAGGGGGCGCTGCCCCCCGCCGCCGTTCCGGCGGCTCCCCCCCGGGATATTTCTTGAAGAAGAAAGAGGCTTAACCGCGGGGCGCCGCGGCGCGGCGCAGGCGGTCGTTGATCGCGGCGCCAAGGCCATGGTCCGGGATCGGGGCGACGGCGATGGGACGGCCTGCGCGGTCGGCGCGGCGCAGGGTGTCGAACAGGCGGGCGGCGGCCTGGGCCAGGTCGCCGGTTTCCGACAATGTGAAAGGGCCGGGGGCGCCAAAGGCGACATGGGTTTCGCCGGATGCCGGATCGGTCACGTTCAGGCGCAGCGCGGCTTGCGGGGCATAGTGGCTGGTCAGTTGCCCTGGCGCGTTCGGGGCGGCTGGGTTGGTGTGGCGATTGTCCAGGTGGCCCATCACGTCGGCGATCGCCTCGGACGGGATGCCGCCGGGGCGCAGCAGGGTGGCGCGGTCGCCGGACCAGCCGACGATGGTGGATTCAAGGCCCACCGGGCAGGGACCGGCATCAAGGACGGCGGCGATCCGTCCATCAAGGCCGCCGTCGGGATCCAGCACATGGGCGGCGCTGGTCGGGCTGATCCGGCCCGAGGCATTGGCCGAGGGCGCGGCCAGCGGGCCTGTCAGGCGCAACAGGGCCTGAGCGACCGGATGGGCGGGCACGCGCAATGCGACTGTTGACAGCCCTGCCGTGACCAGGGACGCGATACTGGACCCTTCGCGCAGCGGCAGAACCAGCGTCAGCGCACCCGGCCAGAAGGCTTGGGCCAGCCGCTCGGCCTCGGGCGTCATGTAGGCGATGGTCCGCGCCGTTTCCAGGTCCGGGACATGGACGATCAGCGGGTTGAAGCTGGGCCGCCCCTTGGCCTGGTAGATCCGCGCGACCGCCTCGCCATTGCGTGCATCGCCCGCCAGGCCATAAACCGTCTCGGTCGGGATCGCCACGACCTCGCCCCCCGCCAGCAGGATCGCCGCGCGGGCCATGCCCATCTGGTCTGGCAACAATCTTTCGGTCTGCATCCGTGACGCCGGGTTTTGGTTGAGCCTTGCCCCAAGCCCCCTAAGATGCCCGCGACGCCAATCTGAATAATCGCGCCGGGGCCGATTGCCAAGGCGCCCATGGGAGGGGGACCAGATGAGCTACAAGGCGCCGGTCGCGCAGATCGACTTTATCCTGAACCATGTTGTGCCGTTTTCCGACCTGTCCCGGACCGACCGCTTTGCCGAAGCCACGGCTGAAACCGCATCCGCCATCCTGGCCGAGGCGGGCAAGCTGGCGACCAACGTGCTGGCGCCCCTGAACCGCGCGGGCGACGAACACCCGGCGGTGCTGGAAAACGGCCGGGTCCGATCCTCGCCCGGTTATGCCGAAGGGTTCCGCGCCATTGCCGAGGGCGGCTGGATCGGGCTTGCGGCGAACCCTGAACACGGCGGCATGGGCCTGCCGCAGGCGCTGAACATGGCGGTGGCCGAGATGATGTCGGGCGCCTGCCTGGCCTTGCAACTGAACCCGCTGCTGACCCAGGGCCAGATCGAGGCGCTGGAACATCACGCCAGCGACGATCTGAAGGCGCTTTATCTGCCCAAGCTGATCTCCGGCGAATGGTCGGGGACGATGAACCTGACCGAACCGGGCGCGGGCAGCGACGTGGGCGCGCTTGTGACCAAGGCCGAACCGCAAGGCAACGGCACCTATCGCGTGACGGGCCAGAAGATCTATATCACCTGGGGCGACAGCGACGTGACCGAAAACGTCTGTCACCTGGTGCTGGCCCGCCTGCCCGATGCGCCCAAGGGAACCCGCGGCATCAGCCTGTTCATGGTGCCGAAGCTGATCCCCGACGACCAGGGCCGTCCGGGGGTTGCCAACAGCCTCAAGGTCGTGAGCCTCGAGGAAAAGCTGGGCATCCACGGCAGCCCCACCTGCGTGATGAGCTTCGAGGGCGCGACCGGCTGGATGGTGGGCGGCGAACACAAGGGCATGGCCGCGATGTTCACGATGATGAACGTGGCCCGCCTTGGCGTGGGAATGCAGGGCGTGGGCGTGGCCGAGGCTGCGTTGCAGCAGGCGGTGGCCTATGCGGTGGACCGCAACCAGATGGGACCGATCATCGCGCATCCCGACGTGCGCCGGATGCTGGCGACCGCCCGGGCCGAGGTCTTTGCCGCCCGCGCCATCGGGCTAGCCTGCGCCACCGCGATCGACCTTGAACGCGCCACAGGTGACGCCGTCCACGCCGCCCGCGCGGCCTTTCTGACGCCGATTGCCAAGGCCTATGGCACGGATGTCGGCTGCCGCGTCGCCGATATCGGCGTGCAGGTCCATGGCGGCATGGGCTATGTCGAGGAAACCGGCGCGGCCCAGTACCTGCGCGATGTGCGGATCACGCCGATCTATGAAGGCACGAACGGCATCCAGGCGATGGATCTGGTGGGGCGCAAGCTGTCGGACGGAGGCGACGCCGCCCTGCGCCTGCTGGACGAGATCGCGGACGGCGCCAAGGCGGCCCAGGCCGATCACCCGCAGATGGCAAACCAGGTGTGGCAGGCATCCGAAACCCTGCGCGAGGCGACCCATGCGCTGCTGGACCACGGCCTTCCCGAACGCTTTGCAGGCGCCGTTCCCTATCTGACGGCGTTTGCGCGCGTTCTGGGCGGGCTTTACCACCTGCGCGCGGCCCAGGCGGGGAACGAATCGCACAAGGCCCTGGCCCGCGTCTTCATGGCCCGCGTTCTTCCGCGCCATGCCGCCGATCTGGCCGAGGCGGTGGCGGGCCTGGACGACCTGACCGGCATCAGCGACGCCGTCCTTGCCGGCGATTTTGCGGCGTGATCGCCTATCCGTTCGACACGCCGCCCGCGCCCGGAAAGGCGGTAACGGTCGCGCCCGGTGTGTTGTGGATGCGCCTGCCGCTGCCCATGGCGCTGGATCACGTCAATGTCTATGCGCTGGAGGACGGCGACGGCTGGACGCTGGTGGATACCGGCTTTGACACGCCCGCCTGCCGCGACCTTTGGGACGCGCTGCTGGCCGGACCCCTTGCCGGGCGCCCTGTCCGGCGCGTGATCGGCACCCATCACCACCCCGACCATATTGGGATGGCGGGCTGGTTCATGGCCCGCGACGGCGCGGACCTGATGATGAGCCGCACCGCCTGGCTGACCGCGCGGATGCTGGTCCTGGATCGGCAGGACCGCGCATCCCCCGAATCGCTGGCCTTCTGGCGCCGGGCGGGAATGCCCGCCGACCTGCTGGAACGGCGCGCGGCAGAGCGGCCGTTCAACTTTGCCGATGTGGTTCATCCGCTGCCGCTGGGATTTGCGCGGCTGACGGACGGCCAGCCCGTCAGCTTTGGGGGCCGCCGCTGGTCCGTTGCCATGGGGCACGGACACGCCCCCTGCCACGCGACCTTCTGGTCGCTGGATGACGACCTGGTGATCGGGGGCGACCAGTTGCTGCCCTCGATCTCTCCGAACCTGGGGGTCTATGCCACGGAGCCGGAGGCCGATCCGGTGGGCGAATGGCTGGAAAGCTGTCAGCGGATGCTGGGTCTGGCGGAAACCCGGCATCTGGTCCTGCCGGGCCACAAGCTGCCCTTCACTGGCCTGCCCACGCGGCTGCGGCAGTTGATCGACAACCACCACGGCGCGCTTGACCGCATGACCGCCGCCCTACGCGACGAACCGCGCACGGCCGTCGGCTGCTTCGACATTCTGTTCAAGCGGCGCATCGGCGCGGGCGAATTCGGCCTGGCCCTGGTCGAGGCGGTAGCCCATGTGAACCACCTGCGCAGGCAAGGCATCGTGACACAGGCGGGCGAGAGTGACGGCGCCCTGCTGTGGGGGGCGTGACAGGGCGGGCGGGATCCGTTATCGCCTTGGCAACGGGAACAGAAGGAACGGCGCATGGCCCAGCATCACCACCACGAAGTCACCGAACACAAAGTCGGCACCATGGACATCACCGAACAGCAGCGCACCTTTGCAGGCTTCATCAAGTTCGCCACCTGGACCGCGATCCTGTCGATCCTGGTGCTGATCTTCATGGCCCTGGTCAACGCCTGATCGCCGGATCGGATTTCCCATGAAAAGACGCGTTTTCCTGGCTGCGGCCTTGCCCGTCGCCCTTGCCGCCTGCGGTGCCCAGAACATCTGGGCCACGGACGAGGAGCTGCGGGCCGCGCGCTTCGTCTCCGACGAGCCGCCGTCGATCACGCTGCTGACGGTCATCGGCATCCCAAGGGGCGAAGGCGGGCATTCGGGGCTGATGATCAACGGCAGCCAGCGGGTGATCTATGACCCGGCAGGAAGCTGGGAACATCCCCGCATCCCGGAACGCAACGACGTGCTTTACGGGATCACCGACAACTTCAAGAACTTCTACATCGACTATCACGCCCGCAGCACATACTGGGTGGCCGAGGATACCGTGTTCGTCAGCCGCGAGGTGGCCGACGCCGCCATCCGCGCAGTTGAAATGCAGGGCGCATCGCCCAAAAGCTATTGCGCGGTGAACACGGGCCAGGCATTGCGCGGCGTGCCGGGGTTCGAGGGGGCGCCGACCGGCTTCAGCCCGCTCAAGCTGCGCAACTGGTTCCTGACCCTGCCGAACGTCCAGTCCAAGCGCCACATGGACGGCGATCCGGCCAACAACCACGACGTGCTGCTGCGCCAGAAGGACGGCCAGATCGTCGGCTATAACATGTAAAGCACGCCGAACAGCGTGAGGGCGCCCGCAAGGATCGCGCCGATCATGTTCTTGGTCCACAGGCCGACCGCCACCGTCACCATGGCGGCGGCCAGCCGCGCAGGGTCGGGCTGGCCCCCTGTCGCGGCAGGCCAGACGACCAGCGGCGCCACAAGAGCGGGCAGCACCGCCACGGGGGTATAGCGCAGCATCCGCAGCACCCAGGGGTGCAGATCGCGGTCGCCAAGCGCCCCCAGGAAGGACCAGCGGATCAGAAAGGTGCCGATGCCCAGCACCACGATGACCAGCCAGATTGTCAGGTCCGATGCGCCGTTCGTCATGCGTGTGCCCTCCGTTCCGACCATGCCTCGACAACGGCGCCCGTTGCCATGCCCAAGGGGGATGCGATCAGCAGGCCCAAGCCCGACGGCAGGCCCGCGAAGACCAGCGATCCCAGGATGGCGACGAAACAGGCGGCTAGATGCGCGGGCGTGCGCAGCATCGGCGCGATCATCGCCAGAAAGGTGATCGGCATGGCGAAATCAAGCGCGATGCCTTCGGGAATTGCCTGGCCCACCGTTGCGCCCAGCCAGGAAAAGATCATCCAGGGCAGGCAGACCACCATCACCACGCCCGCAAAGAACGCCAGGCGGTGTCGCAGGCTCATTTGGGGGTTCGCCTCGTATTCCTGGATCGACAACGCATAGCTTTGATCGACCAGGGCATAGGCAACCCAAGCCTTTTGTGCGCCCGTCGCATTGCGCAGCCACGGCACCAGCGACGCCGAATACATCGCCATGCGCAGGTTCACCGCCAGACAGGACAGGATCACGATGATGACGGATGCGTTGTCCGACAACAACTGGACCGCCGTGAATTGCGACGCCCCCGCCAGCACCAGCACCGAGAACCCTATGACCTGCGCCACGTCCATGCCCGCCTCGGTCGCGACGACGCCGAACAGCATCGCAAAGGGGATCATCACGATCAGGAAGGGCAGCGACTTGATGGCACCGCGCCGGAACATCTCGCGCGCGGTATGCATCGCGCCGTCATCGGCAAGAGGCTGCCGGCTGTCTGGGCGGGAATCAAATGAGGAGGACATGGGGGCTTTCGCATCAGGCCGGATCGCGGCACCTTCGTTGCACGACGCGCAAACAGAAGGCAAGGCCGGGTGCAGATCACGACCCCCATTCCCGACCGGCACCTGAGGGATGCCGCGCGCCTGTGGTGGGGAGCCTTTGCCCCGCCAGTCAGCGCGGGAATTCCCCGGATGCGCGCCTGCCACGGCATCGCGGCCATCGGCGCGGACGGCCGGTTGATGGGGATTGCCGGGTTTCGCGACAGGCAAGGGGGCTTTCTGGCCCACACCCCCTGGCTGGCGCGGCTTTTGTATCGCGCGGCCCCCGCGACCGCTGATCTGGTAATCGACGGGATCGTGGTCGATGGCCCGCGCCGGGGGGTTGGACGCGCGCTGCTGGAGGGGGCTGCGCAGGCCGCGCGCCGCGCAGACCATCCCGGCCTGCAGGCCGAGGTCGAAATGCGCAATGCCGCCGCCATGGCCTTTTACACGGCGACGGGCTTTACCGAGATCGGGCGCGGTGCCTTTGGCTGGCCTTGGTCGGGCCCGGTGGCGGTGCTGCACCGGCCGGTATGATCAGCCGAAATTCCCCGCGATGCGACCCAACAGCATAAAGGCGCGGGCGGACCGCGTTTCCGCCAGAACCGCGATCTGCGCATCGTCCATCTGCGGCAGGTGCCGTGTCAGCATCGCATCGAAATGGCGCAGGAAATGATGAACGGTGTCGCGGAAGATCTCGTCCTGCTGCAACAGGTTGGCCGCGATGTCCAAGGCGACCGGATCCTGGATGCCGCCCAGGGATGCGATCGCGCTGCCCCGTTCGCCCCCGGCAAATCGCCGCCAGGCCGCCGGGGAGGCAGGATCGGGCGGCAGGTCGTCCATATACAGATCCTGCCCGGCCAGAAGCGTCACCACATCCTGCGCCGCGCGCAGGACGCGGGCGTGATCCGGATCCTGCAAGGCCGTCCGAAGGGCGGCAATGGCGGGCGCATCGTCGGCGCCATCGGGAAAGTTCAGCGCGCGGATCAATGTCGGGACATCGACCGAGGCGGGGGGATCGACGCGCGGCGCATGCTGGCGTTGATCGGGGACGGCAGGCCGGGGCACCGGACGGGGGGCTGCGGTCGGGCGGGGCTGGGGGCCTGTTTCCTCGGTCTCGGGCTGCGGACGAGGGGGGCTGCCCCGGGTGGCGGCCATGTCGCGCATCTGGGACAGGCGCTGGCGCAGATCCGCGGCCTCGGCCCGCAATACCGCCAGGGCGCGGGCCATGCCCACCGCCAGCCAGATCAGCGCCAGGGGCAGGATCGTGCCCATGATTGTGGACAGGCGGGCAATGCCGCCCTCGGTTCCCTCGCCCCCTGGCACCAGCAGCCAGAACAGCGCGACAAGAAACAGCCATGCCGCGCTCAGCGCGAGGCCGGTGGTGGTCAGCGCGTCGCGCTGTGCCAGGCTGGTGATGCGGGCAATCAGGGACATGGCTTATTCGAACCGGATCGCCAGGACTTCATAGCTGCGCTGCCCGCCGGGGGTGGCAACTTCGACACTGTCGCCCACGTCCTTGCCGATCAGCGCGCGGGCCAGGGGGGACCGGACGTTCAAAAGCCCGCTTTCGATATTCGCCTCGGCCTCGCCCACGATCTGATAGGTGCGTTCCTCGTCCGTATCCTCATCGACCAGATGAACGATGGCGCCGAACTTGACCGATCCGGTCAGCTTGGACGTGTCGATCACTTCGGCCCGGGACAGGATGGATTCCAGTTCCTTGATGCGGCCCTCGATAAAGCCCTGCTTTTCGCGGGCGGCGTGGTATTCGGCGTTTTCCGACAGGTCGCCATGTTCGCGCGCTTCGGCGATCTGGCGGATGATCGCGGGGCGCTCCTTTGATTTCAGTTCGCCCAGTTCCCGTTCCAATGCGGCACAGCCGCTGCGGGTCATCGGAATCTTGTCCATCGCTGCCCTGTCCTTATGCGGGATGCGTTACCGTCCAAATGCTAAGGCAACGCCCCTGCCATTCGGAATGGCAGGGGCGCGGCCTTGTTGTCGGCACCGTGACCCGAAACGCCGCGTCTTTGCAAGCCCGCACGCGCAAGGGCTGGCATATTTTGGCCGTCGCGTCAGCATTGCCGCGATGCGGCAAAAACGCTACATCCAAGCAACAGCCAGCCACGGGGAGGATCCCAGCCATGACCGACACCCTTCATCCTGAGCGCGAGTCGATGGAATACGACGTTGTGATCGTTGGGGCGGGGCCATCGGGTTTGTCGGCGGCGATCCGGCTCAAGCAGATCGACCCGGATCTGTCGGTGGTGGTCCTGGAGAAGGGCTCCGAGGTCGGCGCCCATATCCTGTCGGGGGCGGTGCTGGACCCGGTGGGGCTGGACCGGCTGATCCCCGACTGGCGCAAGAAGGGCGCCCCGGTCAGGACCACCGTCACCGACGACAACTTCTATGTGCTGGGCGAGGGGGGCCAGGTGCGGGTGCCCAACTGGCCGATGCCGCGGCTGATGAACAACCACGGCAACTTCATCGTCTCGATGGGCAGCGTCTGCCGCTGGCTGGCCGAGCAGGCCGAGGCTCTGGGCGTCGAGATCTTCCCCGGCATGGCGGCAAGCCAGGTCGTCTGGGCCAGGAACGAAGATGGCACCGATCGCGTGCGTGGCGTGGTCGCGGGCGAGATGGGGCTGCAATCCGATGGCACCCCCGGCCCGCATTACGAGCCCGGCATGGAATTGCACGGCAAGTATGTCTTCATCGGCGAGGGCGTGCGCGGGTCGCTGGCGAAAGAGATCATCAACCGCCTGAACCTATCCGACGGCCACGAGCCGCAGAAATACGGCCTGGGCATGAAGGAGATCTGGGAGGTCAGCCCCGAGAAGTTCAGCCAAGGCCGCGTTGTCCACACGATGGGCTGGCCCCTGGGCAAGAACGCCGGCGGCGGCTCGTTCATCTATCACTACGAGGACAACCTGGTGATGGTGGGCTTCGTGGTTCACCTGAACTACGAGAACCCGTATCTCTATCCCTACATGGAGTTCCAGCGCTTCAAGCACCACCCGATGGTGGCCGAGCTGCTGGAGGGCGGCAAGCGCATCTCCTATGGCGCCCGCGCGATCAGCGAAGGCGGCTACCAGTCTCTGCCGGAGCTGAGCTTCGCGGGCGGCGTGCTCCTGGGCTGCTCGGCGGGCATGGTCAACGTGCCGCGCATCAAGGGCAACCACAACGCGATGATCTCGGGGATCGAGGCGGCCGAGGCCGCGGCGGCGGCGATTGCCGCGGGGCGCGAGGGCGACCGGCTGAGCGACTACGACACTGCCGTGCGCACCGGCGCCATCGGCCAGGACCTCAAGAAGGTCCGCAACGTCAAGCCCGCCTGGTCGCGCTATGGGCTTTGGCCGTCGCTGGTGCTGGGCGGCATGGATATGTGGGGGGCCGGGCTGACGGGCCGCAACATCCTGCGGACCTGGAAGCATGGCAAGACGGATGCGGAAGCCACCGGCAAGGCCGCCAAGTTCAAGCCCATCGACTATCCCCGGCCTGACGGAAAGCTGTCCTTCGACCGGCTGACCAATGTGGCGTTCAGCTTCACCAACCACGAGGAAAGCCAGCCCTGCCACCTGAAGCTGAAGGATCCCACGGTCCCGATCCGCGTGAACCTGCCCGAATACGCCGAACCCGCGCAGCGCTATTGCCCGGCGGGCGTCTATGAGGTGGTCGAGGACGCATCGGGCCCGCGCTTCGTGATCAACTTCCAGAACTGCGTCCACTGCAAGACCTGCGACATCAAGGACCCCTCGCAGAACATCGTCTGGACCACCCCGCAGGGCGGCGACGGACCAAACTACCCGAATATGTGATAAAAGGGACGGGGGCGGGCGTTGCCCCGGTCCTGGCGCCGCGCTAGGGTCGGCAAAACATTTTTGTGACCTTCCGGGATGGATGCCGTGACCCTGACCCGCCCGAATCTGGCCCTGATTGCCGCCTTTCTGGCGGCCCTATCGCTGCCTGCCGATGCACAGGATCGGCCCGAACCGCGCCCCGAGGCCGAGACACCTGCGGATGCCGCGCCCGTGGCAGACCCCGCGCCGCTGACCTTTGGTCTGGCCGGGCCGTTTCTGGCGGCGCGCATGGCCACGGTGGAAAACGACTTCCAGGCCGCTGCACGGTTCTTCGTGCAGGCCGTCGCCCATGATCCCGACGACCGCTTCTTGCAGGACAGCGCCTTGGTGGCCCTGGTATCTGCCGGGGAAATCGACCGCGCCGTGGCCCTCGCCACCCGCATCGGGTCCGAAGGGGAACCGACCGAACTGTCCCGCCTGGTCCATCGTGCCGATCTTGTCCATTCCGGGGATTGGGCGCGGCTGCTGGCCGATGTGGCCACGCCTGCCGACGCGGAATCCGAAGCGGACCTGCTGGCCGGGATGCTGCGCGGCTGGGGCCTTTTGGGCGCGGGCAAGGCCTCCGAGGCCTTGGCGGAGTTCGAGCGTTTGGCCCGGCTGGATGGCGTGGCGCCCATGGTGAATTATCACTTGGCCCTCGCCCGTGCCCTGGTCGGCGATTACGAGGGGGCCGAGGCGCTGCTGGCAGACGACATGACCGGCGCGCATATCCTGGGCTTTGCCGCCCGCGCGCAGATCCTGGCCCAACTGGAACGCCGCGATGACGCCGTCGCCATGATCGAGGCAATACCCGGGGTCGAGGCCGAACCCCAGTTGCTGGCCCTGCGCGACAGGCTGCAATCGGGCCAGCCGGTCACATTCGATGTGGTGAAAACCCCGGCGGACGGCATCGCGCAGGTGTTCCTGACCTTTGCATCCGCCCTGATGTCCAGCCCCGATCCCGAACCCTTGTCGCTGATCCATGCCCGCCTGGCATCCTGGCTGTCCCCCGACACGCCCGAAGCGCGGCTGATGGTGGCGCAGATTCTGCAGGAACGCCAGCAGTTCGACCTGGCTGAACCCGAATTCGACACGCTGCGCCGGATGGGCCAGATGCGTCCTGTCGCCGAACTGGCGCGCATCGACGCCCTGTCGCGCGCGGGCCGCACGGACGAGGCGGGCAAGGCCGCGCTGTCGCTGACCGCCGCCTATCCCGACCTGCCGCAGGCCTGGATCGCGCTTGGCGACCTGCTGCGCCAGCAGGAGAAATTCGCCCAGGCCGTGCCTGCCTATGACAAGGCCATGGCCCTGCTGGAAGGCGCCCCGGCCGAGGCCCGGTGGTTTCCCCTTTATGCGCGTGGCATCGCCCTGGAACGGTCCCGGCAGTTCGACCGGGCCGAGGCCGATTTCCTGGCCGCCATCGAAATCCGGCCAAACCAGGCCAGCCTTCTGAATTATCTGGGTTACAGCTGGATCGACCGGAACGAGAACCTGGACCGCGCGCTTGGCCTGATCGAAAAGGCGGTGCAGCTGTCGCCGGACGACGGCTATATCCTCGATTCGCTTGCCTGGGCTTATTACCGCCTTGGCCGTTACCAGGAAGCCGTGGCGCCGATGGAAGCCGCGATCCTGACCATGTCGCAGGATCCGCTGGTGAACGATCACTTGGGCGACATCTACTGGAAGGTCGGCCGCCACCGAGAGGCTGAAATCCAGTGGCAGCGCGCCTTGTCGCTGGACCCGACCGACACGGACGACGTGGACCCGGACCGTATCCGCGCCAAGCTGGACCGTGGCCTGGATGCGGTGCTGGCCGAGGAAGCGGCCGGTCCCGTGGAAACCCCGGCGCCCGCCTCGCAGGCCGCGAACGACTAAGGCAATGCCCGTTACCGAGACCGCGCCAGCCAAGCTGAACCTTGCGCTGCACGTCACGGGCCGACGTGCCGATGGCTATCACCTGCTGGATTCGCTGGTGGCTTTCGCGGGGGTGGGGGATGTGGTGAGGCTGGAACCCGGCCCCCTGTCCCTGCAGGTCGAGGGGCCTTTCGCGGACGGCCTGTCGGGTCAGGACAACCTCTGCCTGCGGGCCGCACGGCTTGTGGGTGCAAAGGCCGCGATTCGGCTTACCAAGAACCTGCCGGTCGCGTCGGGCATCGGCGGCGGATCGGCGGATGCGGCCGCAGTGCTGCGCGGTCTGGCACGGATGGGCCACCCGCTGCCTGCGGATGCGGAACGGCTGGGCGCGGATGTGCCGGTTTGCCTGCTGTCCACCCCTGCCCGGATGCAGGGAGTGGGCGAGGTCGTGACTGCTCTGCCAGCGCTGCCCGCAATCCCGCTGGTCCTGGTCAACCCGGGGGTTGCGGTTTCAACCCCGCAGGTCTTTGCGGCGATGGTGCGGCGCGACAACCCGCCCCTGCCGGATATTCCCCGCTTTGCCGGCCTGACCGATCTGGCAAGCTGGCTGGGCCTGACGCGCAACGATCTGGAACCCGCCGCCCTGTCCATCGCCCCGGTGATCGGGCAGGTGCTGGACGGCCTGCGGGCGACAGGCGCCGCCTTTGCGCGTATGTCGGGATCGGGGGCGACCTGCTTTGGGCTTTACGACAGTTCTGACCGCGCCCGGATTGCCGCCAATGTTTTGAAACAGCATGGCTGGTGGGCCGTCGCGACGGAACTGGCACCCCCGCCTGCGCCCCGCTAGACTGGCGCAAAGCCTTTCGGAGGGACCATGCTGCGTCTTGGCGTCAACATCGATCACGTCGCAACCATTCGCAACGCGCGCGGCACGCCCTGGCCCGACCCCCTGCGCGCCGCACGCCTGGCCGAAGCCGCGGGCGCCGACGGCATCACCGCCCATCTGCGCGAAGACCGCCGCCATATCAGCGACGCCGATATCGACGCGCTGATGGCGAACCTGCGGCTGCCGCTGAACCTGGAAATGGCCGCCACCGCGGAAATGCAGGCCATCGCCCTGCGCCACCGCCCCCATGCCGTCTGCATCGTTCCCGAAAAGCGCGAGGAACGCACCACCGAAGGGGGGCTGGACGTGGCAGGAAACCAGGCAATGCTGGCGGATTACATCGCCCCCCTGCGCGAGGCGGGCTGCCGTGTGTCGCTGTTCATCGGCCATGACGCCGCGCAGATCGAGGCCGCCGCCCGCATCGGCGCGGCGGTCGTGGAACTGCACACCGGCGCCTATTGCGACCTGGACACCGAGGGCCGCCACCTTGACCGCGACAGGGAACTGGCCGGGCTGGTCGAAGGCGCGCGTTTTGCCGACAGCCTGGGGCTGGAGGTCCATGCAGGCCACGGCCTGACCTTCGACACGGTAGGCCCCATCGCCGCCATCCCGCAGGTCAAGGAATTGAACATCGGCCATTTCCTGATCGCGGAATCGGTCTTTATCGGTTTGGATGGCGCAATTCGGGAAATGCGGCGCTGCATGGAAGGGGCGCGGGCATGATCCGGCTGGCGGCTGCCTTTTTGCTGCTGGCGGGGCCGCTTCAGGCCCAGCAGGTCGAGGTGAAGCCCTGCGGCGATGGCGACCGTGTCGATGCCATCGCCGAGCCGTGGGAAAGCAACACCGCCACCTATGCCGACGGCGATATCCGCGTGGCCCTGCTGGACATGGTCGAACCCGCTGGCGGGGCCTGGAAGCTGGCCGTCATCAGCCCGCCGCGCGACGAGTTGGGGCTGCGGCAATGCCGCGTGATCGGCGCGGACGGCATCGGCTTCTATGGCCTGGATTTCGCCTTACGCCAGGCGGACTATGATCCCCAGAAGGGGCTGGTGCTGACATTGCCCGCAACCCGCTATGCCGACGCTGCCCCCGAAGGCGAGCCCTACAGGCTGGTGGTCACGATCAACCAGCAGACCGGCGAGATCGCGACAGAGGTGCGGGAATGACGGTCCCTTCCAGCTTGGGATGGTCGCCATGATCCTGGGCATCGGCACCGACCTTGCCAATATCGACCGCATTGCCGGCACGCTGGATCGTTTCGGCGACCGCTTCCGCACCCGCGTCTTCACGCCAACCGAACTGGCCAAGGCCGCGCGCCGCAGGGACGAGGCAGGCACCCTGGCGAAACGCTGGGCCGCGAAAGAGGCGTGCAGCAAGGCGCTGGGCACCGGGCTGGCCATGGGGATCAGCTGGCGCGACATGGCGGTCAGCAACCTGCGATCCGGCCAGCCGGTGATGGAACTGACCGGCTGGGCCGCCGACCGGCTGGCGCGGATGACGCCGCCGGGCCACCATGCCGTCGTTCACGTCACCTTGACCGACGATCACCCCTGGGCGCAGGCTTTCGTGGTGATCGAGGCGCGGCCCGGGCCTGCCCAATCTTGACTTTTCCCCCCGCCGGGGACCATGAACGCGCCGATGCGGCCATTCGCCCGCGCTTGATGACGAAGGACGACGCTTATGGCCGACAGCACGGCGGGCAAGAAAAAGGAAGGTGTGTGGGAAACGGTCAAGACCGTGTTCTGGGCGCTTGTCATCGCGGGCATCTTCCGCACGCTGTTCTTCCAGCCCTTCTGGATCCCGTCAGGCTCAATGAAGGACACGCTGCTGATCGGCGACTTCCTGTTCGTCAACAAGATGGCCTATGGCTACTCCCGATATTCCTGCCCTTTCTCGATCTGTCCCATCAGCGGCCGGATCCTGGGGTCCGAACCCGAGCGCGGCGATGTGGTCGTGTTCCGCCACCCCACGCGCGGCGTCGATTTCATCAAGCGGCTGATCGGCCTGCCGGGCGACACGATCCAGATGCGCAATGGCCGGTTGTGGATCAACGACCAGGAAGTTCCCATCACGCCCGCCAGCGATTTCGTGGAAATCAAGCAACAGCAAGGACCGCAGGGCCTGATCCCGCGCTGCGTGAACGAGCCGGTGCCCGAAGGGGGCGAATGCATCAAGCAGCGCTTCACCGAAACCCTGCCGAACGGACGCAGCCACGACATCCTGAACATCCAGGACGGCGCCTTCGCGGACGACACGCCCACCTTTACCGTGCCAGAAGGCCAGTATTTCTTCATGGGCGACAACCGCGACAATTCCGAGGATTCGCGTTTCCCCCAGGAAATCGGCGGCCTGGGCTTCGTGCCCGCGCAGTACCTGATCGGGCGCGCCGACCGGATCATGTTCTCCTCGGCGGGGCGGTCGCTTCTGTATTTCTGGACCTGGCGGGCCGACCGCTTCTTCAAGGCGGTCGATTGAAACCCGGAGCCGACATCCGCGCCTTCATGGCCCGGCTTGGGCACGACTTCGCGCGTCCCGAACTGCTGGTGCGCGCGCTGACGCATGGCTCCATCGCCTCCGCCACGCGGCCCGACAACCAGCGGCTGGAATTCCTGGGCGACCGCGTCCTGGGCCTGGTCATGGCCGAGGCCTTGTTCGACGCCGACAAATCAGCCAGCGAGGGCCAGCTTGCGCCGCGATACAACGCGCTGGTCCGGGGCGAAACCTGCGCCGC